>CANEDU010000035.1 GCA_947426355.1 uncultured Adlercreutzia sp.
GTGGCCATGTTCGCCCTCATCCCGCTGGCGCGCCCGATGTTCCGCGAGTGCAACATTCCGTGGCACCTGTTCTGCGCTGCTTGGTCTTTGGCCGCCTGCTCGTTCACCATGGCCATGATTCCTGGTGTGCCGGCTGTGGCCTGGATCAACGCTGCCAACGGCTGCGGCGTGTCTTTGACCGCCGCTCCCATCATGGGCATCGTGGGCTCCCTCATCGCCATCGTGGTGAGCTGCGTCTACATCAAGTTCGCTCTGAAGCGCGCTGAGGCCAAGGGCGAGCACTTCGTCGCCGACGCCGACGACAAGGAAGTGGAGGCCGATACCAACATTCCGCCCGTGGGCCTGGCCATCCTGCCGCTTATCGTGCTCATCGCCGTCATCATCGGCCTGTCCGCCACCGGTATGAAGAACGTCGTGTACATCGGCATGATCTGCGGCATCATCGCCTCGATCATCTGCTTCTTCAAGTACGTGCCCTCCATGCGCGACGCGCTGGGCAAGGGCGCTGTCGCCGGCGTGGGCCCGGCCGTGTTCACCTCCGCTGCTGTGGGCGTTGGTACCGTGGCCGCCGCTTCCGTGGGCTTCACGGTTATCTACGAGGCCATCTTCAACATGCCTGGCGGCACCTACGTGTCCGCCGCCACCATGGCTGCGGCCCTCGGCGGCATCATGGGTTCCGGCTCCGGTGCTGTGGGCATCATCGCCCAGAACTTCCTGGAGCCCTACCTGGCCACCGGTGTTGACCCGGCCGCCCTGGCGAAGATCATCGCCACCTCCGCCACCATCGGCGGTGCTCTGCCCAACTCCGGCGCCATGTTCGGCATGCTCGCCGCTATGGGCCTGAACCACAAGAACTCTTACAAGCACATCGCCGCCATCTCCATCGGCGCCGGCATGTGCGCGCTCGTGGTCATGATCATCATGGCCAACGTGGGCATCGTCTAAGCCCTACGGGTTCGACGTGTTACGGGGTGCGCAAATGGTGCGCGCCTCCCTTCGGGAGGACGGGCATCCTCCAGGCCCTGCCTTCCTCCACCGATTTGCGCCTGCCTCATCAGGCGTTCGGATAGAAGAGTGCCGCAAAAGCGGCGCGACCGTTCGACGAAAAGGAGACCACCATGTGCTTCAGACCAGCCAGCGCGGCCGCCTCGGGTCCGGCCGAGTGCCCCGAGTGTCACAAGACCATCGAGGCCGTTGACGGCATCGAGCTTAAGAACTGCCCGTTCTGCGGCTGCGATTTCACGCCTTACCTGAACGGCAGCAAGCCCGTGCCCGGCGCCCCCGCGGCCCCGGCTGCGCCCGGTGCTCCGGCTGCCCCCGGCGCCCCGAAGCCGCCTTCGGCTC
The DNA here is from genome assembly GCA_947426355.1 of uncultured Adlercreutzia sp. Lineage (GTDB taxonomy): Bacteria > Actinomycetota > Coriobacteriia > Coriobacteriales > Eggerthellaceae > Adlercreutzia. The sequence goes on from CANEDU010000035.1 coordinate 1,345, forward strand.
CGGCCGCGCCCAAGGCCCCCGGCGCCCCGAAGCCGCCGAGCGCCTAAGGACCAGCGCCTAACGCGCATGCAAGGAGAGCTGGGCCATGCGCCCAGCTCCCTTCCCGACGGCCCCCGCCTTGCGAGGGGCGGGGGCCTTCGGGAAGGGACTATCCGTCGATTGTTCGAAAAGGGGGCAGGTGCCGATGGGTGTCAACGAGGAGAAGGCCAAGGGAAAGCCGACAACGGACGTGGCGAAGCGCTCGAGGGGTCGCGCGCCGTCGGAGGGGGAGGGCTCCCCTAAGAAGAAGGGGTCGGCGACAGCCCAAGTGTCGCTGTTCGAGCGCGTTCCGCAATCGGAGCGCCTCGCCTGGCCGGATATCGCGGCCATTCTCTCCGGTGTCGTATCCAGCCTCTCTAAGCTTATGGGCGGCGGCATCGTGGCCTTTTACGCCGGTTGCCAGATGGGCGGCGTCACTGTGGCCATCACCTTTGCGCTCTCGTTCGTGCTCACCTGGCTCGTGGGGCGTATCTGCTTTCGCGAGGGCCTGCCCAACAATGTGGTGTCCCGTTACCTCATCTTCGGCAAGAAGGGCTCGGCGGCAGGCTCGATTATCTGGATCTTCGTGCTCGTGGGCGTGCTCGCCGTGGGCACCGTGCAGCTCGGCAACGCCATCCTGTTCGCCTTCGGGTGGGAAGGGGAGTGGGCGCGCTGGGCGCTGTTCATTGGCATCTCGTGCGTGTGGGTGCTCATGGCGCTGTTCGGTACCAAGATCATCGCGCGCATGAACGCCGTCTTCGTCGTCGCCTTGTTCTGCGTCATGGGATACGTGGTCTATCTCATCGCCGCGGAAGGGCAGCTCGTCGACGCGGCCACCCACGGCATCCTCATCCCCGGCGTGCAGCCTTTGGAGGGATTTGCCTACTCGGTGAACTACGCCATCATGACGAGCGGCCTTTTGGCTCTGTTCGCGGCCGATTTCACCCGCTTCGCCCGCAAGGAGCGCGATTTGGTGCCCATTTCGCTCACGGGAAGCCTCTTCGCCATCGTCACCTACCTCTTCGGCGCGCTCATCGTCTACTACGGCTTCGACAAGTCCGTGGAGTACTTCAGCGCCCAGGGCATGGACCCGACGCTGGCTGCCAACGCGGCGGTCACGAACCCCGGCGTGTCGCTCGTGCTCGCTGCGGGCGGGGTGGGCCTTGCCATCATCTGTCTCTCGCAAATGAAGGTGGAGACCTCGAATTCCATCGGCGGCGCGAACGCGGTGTCGAACCTCGTGCACGCGCTCACGGGGCGCTCCATTCCCTGGGTCGCCGCCGTCGTGGGCGCCAACGCCATCGGCCTCGCCTTCATTCTGGGCAACATCCTCGACCAGGTGAACGCGTTCATGAGCTACGGCTCCATCCTCACCTCGTCGTGGTGCGTGCTGCTCATCACCGACTACTACCTTGTGCGCGGCAAGATGGGCATCGGGGCGCAGGACATCGATATGGGCAAGCCCGAGAAGGCGGTGCACTGGCGCGGCGTGGGCACCATTGCCGTGGTCACTGTTATCGGCAGCGTGCTGTACGCCACGAACCTCGTGGCCGTGCCCTTCCTCGTCGTGGCCCCGCTCACCATGGTCATCTACATCGCCGTCAGCTGGATCCTGCGCGACAAGATCCGCGCCGATGCGATAGGGTAGGGTGCTTCTTTTAAAGCGATACTCCGGAGTTATACCCAGTTATACCCAAATGTGGTATAACTGGGTATAACTTTTTTGAACGGAGTGCTCGTATGGCTGATGAGCGGGTGAAACGAGAAGAACTTATTCGGCAGATTGCGATTCTGCCGGCGGGTTCTCTGACGAAGAAGACCATCAAGGGGCGCGAATACTGGTACCTTCGCGTGAAAGAGGACGGAAAGCGGCGTGAGCTTTATGTGCCTCGTGATGAGGTTGAGGCTCTTAGGGCGCAAATTTCTCTTCGCGAGCGCCTTGAGCAAGAGCTCGCCGAAGTCGGGCAGTGGGAGGCGCCGCCCCGTGCGGAGGCCTTCGAAGGTTCTGTGCTCGTCGGGGAGGAGCTTTGCGAGTTTGCGGCCCCGGTTGCAAGCTTTAAGAAGCGCGCCCTTTACGGAAAGCTCCGCGCGTTCTTAGAGAGGGAGCCCCACGATAAGGTGCTCGTGTTGTGCGGGCTTCGTCGCACGGGGAAGACCACTCTCATTCGACAGGCGATTCTCGATCTTGCCACCGACGAGCTTGCGCGCACAGCGTTCATGCAGGTGACGCCTTTCGATACGCTTGCCCAGGTCAACCGCGATTTGCGCAAGCTCGCTGATGCGGGCTTTCGCACGGTGTTTGTCGACGAGGTGACGCTGCTCTCCGATTTTGTCGAAGGCGCTGCCTTGTTCTCCGACGTCTTCGCGACCCGCGGTATGCGCCTGGTTCTCTCGGGCACCGATTCCCTCGGTTTTGTCTTTGCGGAAAGCGAGCAGCTCTACGACCGGTGCACGCTGCTGCGCACGACGTTCATACCCTATCGGGAGTTCGAGGGAGTGCTCGGCGTCGAGGGCGTGGACGAGTACCTGCGCTATGGCGGCACCATGAGCCTCGGCGGGCGCAACTACAACGAGCAATCCACGTTCGCATCGAAGGGGAGCACCGACGAGTACATCGATAGCGCCATCGCGCGCAACATCCAGCACTCGTTGAAGTGCTACCAAGACGGCGGGCATTTCCGCAGTCTTCAGGAGCTTTACGATTCCGATGAGCTGACCAGCGCCATCAACCGGGTGGTGGAGGATGTGAACCACCGTTTTACCCTCGATGTGCTGAGTCGCGATTTCAAATCTCACGACCTCGCGCTCTCAGCTCGGAACCTGCGACAGGACCGAGAAGAACCCACGGACATTCTGGACCGCATCGACATCGAGACGGTCACGCGTCGGCTCCGAGATTTGCTGGAGATTCGGGACGCGGCCGAGCGCACGGTTGAACTTTCAGAGGGCCATGTTGCCGAGATTCGGGAGTATTTGACTCTCCTCGATTTGGTGGCGAGTGTGAGCGTGGTCAGTATGGAGAACCTGAACGATCGCCTCTTCCGTACGATCATCTCCCAGCCGGGGCTGCGCTATGCCCAGGCCGAGGCGCTCGTCGAGAGTTTGCTTGCCGACGACGAGTTCTCCGATTTGTCTCTTATTGAGCGCAACCGCGTTCTTGAGCGCATTCGCAGCGAGATTATGGGGCGCATGATGGAGGACCTTGTGCTGCTTGAGACGGCTCTGGCCTTTCCTCGCAAGCAAGTCTTCGTGCTGCAGTTTCCCGTCGGCGAGTTCGACATGGTGGTGTTCGACCCTAATGCGGCGCACTGCGAGATATACGAGATAAAGCACAGCACGAAGGCCACGCCCCAGCAGTACCGCTTCCTTGTGGAAGACGGGAAGTGCGCCCAGACCGAGCACCGTTTCGGTCCCATCGTGGCCAAGCGCGTGCTGTATCGCGGTACGTCCTTCAAAGAAGGAGAAGTAGAGTACGTGAATGTAGAAGAGTACCTACGAAATCTGCCAAGCGCAGGCGAAGGTGGAGTGCTCTAGGCACAGGAGGGTCGGCTCGGTGGCGAGACGGCCCTCTTTGGTATGGGGAAGACGTGTGGCGGCTTCGGTGATTTCCAGGATGAAGAGGCGGTGGTCACCGGCTTCGGTGATGGATTGAACGCGCGCCTCCATGACGCTGAGGGCGTTTCGGGGATAGGGGAGCGGGCTTTCCCCTTCTGTCCAGGCGCAGGGGAAGCCCTCGCTCTTGTCGGCGGTGCGGCCGGAGTGCGAACCGCACCACAGCACGGCCTCGGCAGCATCAGTATCCACGGTAGAGAGCGTGCAGGCACCGGTCTGCTCAAGGATCTTGCAGGTGAAGGAGGTCGGCTTCAAGCCCAGGGTTGCCAGGGGCGGGTCGTAGGAGAGCGGCGCGCAGAAAGCGGCCGGAGCGAAGTTGGCCCGACCGTCGCGGACGGTGCCGATGGCCATAACAGGGCGCGGCCCCAAGGCCGTGGCGATGGCGCGTCCCTCAATGGGTCGAAGTGCGCCATCGGTATTCTCAACGATACTCATGAGGTGCCGAAAGGTCGCCTGAGGCGAGCTACTCGTCGTGTCCCAGGCAGATGGGCTTGGCGGGCACGGGAATGGCGAGGGCGGCCGAGGCCTCCTCGCGCAGCTCCTGGATGGTGGCCATGTAGCAGGCCAGCGCGTCGATCCAGCGGCGCAGGGCGGCGCGGCCCTCGGAGGTGAGCGAGAACAGGCGCTTGGCGGCACCGGAGGAGGGCGTGTCCCACTCGGAGGAGACGAAGCCCGCTTCCTCCATCTTCTTCAGGGTGCGGTAGATGCCCGCCGGGTCCGGCTTCTTGCCGCCGAACATGGGGGAGGCCGCCGCCTTCTGCACGATGACGTAGCCGTGCAAGGGCTCTTTGGACTCGGCCAGCACGGTGAGGATGGTGGGCTGCGACATGCGCGAGAGGGACTTGCCCAACTCGGCGCACTGCTTCAGGTCGTCATCGGATTTCGGGTTGCACGCATGCCACATAAGGCAGCCTCCTGGACTCTCTCAAATTTTGCACTATTGCAATAATAGACCAAGTCAAACATTTTGCCATGAGAAATTTGCGAGAGCTCTCGTGCAGCTCGGTTACGCGGCAGAAAAAACCTCCCCGGAAGTTCACTTACGGCGGTAAATACTTGATTAGGTCAAATAATTCACCGGACTCGAAAGACTCAGTCAAAGAGTATGAGCAGGTAGGGCGAGGAGGCCCTTCGGTCTCGTACCGCACGTCCTATTTCCGCGAACGGCCATGCTGTTAAGCTGGGCTTTCAGCTATTGGCAACTATAAGACCATGTCTAACATTGATTACGTCTAGTATCTGTTATAGATATGGTCTACTATATGTGTGAGGCTTTTGGTAGACCAGTGCGCGGCGAAGGGTGCCGGCCAAGGCGTCCGAAGAGCCGCATGAAGCCCGCGTGGGCGGGCCCAAGGAAAGAGAGAAGAGGAGAGTGCCCATGGGGAACGAGATTGACATCCACGCCCCCGGCGTTGAGATGCGCAAGTCGCTGTGCTATTTCTGCCACGCGAACTGCGGCGTCCTCGCCTACGTGAAAGACGGGGAGGTGATCAAGATCGAGGGCGATCCGAACTACTCGAACCAAGGCGGCCTGTGCTGCCGCGGCAACAGCGCCCTTTTGCATCTGAATCACCCGGCCCGCATCAACCACGCGCTCAAGCGCGTCGGTAAGAAGGGCGAGGGCAAGTGGGAGAAGATTCCCTACGACCAGGCCATCGCTGAAGTGGCCGAGCGCCTGAACCAGATCAAGGAAGAGTCCGGCGCCGAGGCCGTGGCCACGGCCGGCGGCACGACGCGCACCGACGACTGGGCGCGCCGCCGCTTCATGAACCAGTTCGGCAGCCCCAACGGCTTCCACAACGCCCTTCTGTGCTGGATCCCCACCTTCATGGCCGAAACCTGCGTGGCCGGCTGGTCCCCCTTCGAGACCGACCTGGGCCAGGCCAAGGTCGTCATGCTGTGGGGCATGAACCCCGGCGCCTCGTCGCTGGGCGCCATGCGCGGCTACACCGATCTGCAGAAGAACGGCATGAAGATCATCGTGGTGGACCCGCGCTACTCCGAGACGGCCTCCAAGGCCGACCTGTGGCTGCCGCTGCGCCCCGGCTCCGACTCGGCGCTGGCGCTGGCCATGCTGCGCACCATCATCTACGAGGGCCTGTACGACTTCGCCTTCGTGCGCGACTGGTGCCAGGATTTCGAGGAGCTGCGCGAGCACGTGCGCGACTACACCCCCGAGTGGGCAGCGCCGCTTACCTGGCTTACCCCCGACCAGATTCGCACGGCGGCCCGCATGTACGCCGGCAACAAGCCCGGCTGCATCCAGTGGGGCTGCACCTGGGACCAGCTGGGCACCGCCTCTACAACGACGAGCCTCACGCTCGCCCTCATGCGCGCCATCTGCGGAAACTTGGATGTGCCCGGCGGCGACGGCATGCCGGGTCCGGCGCTGAACTTCCTCACCGACGAGGAGATGGAGGCCAACGAGTGCCTGCCCGAGGAGCAGAAAGCCAAGCAGATCGGCTCCGACAAGTTCAAGCTCACGAGCTGGCCCGGCTACACGCTCATCTCCGATAACGCCCGTCGCACCTGGGGCAAGACGCTTCCGGCCGAGTGGTTCTGCGAGGCCCACGGCCCCAGCGTCTTCAAGGCCATCATCACCGGCGACCCCTATCAGATTCGCGGCCTTATCGTGAACGCCACCAACCCGGTGAACTCCTACGGCGACGCGAAGATGACGCTGGAGGCCCTGAAGAAGGTGGAGTTCCTCGTCACCGTCGAGTACTGGATGACCCCCACGGCCCTGCTTTCCGACTACGTGTTCCCGGCCGCCGGCGCCCTGGAGCGCCCGACCATCGTGACCCACTACGGCGCCACGGACTCGTTCCTCGGGGGCAAGCGCGCTATCCAGCCGCTCTACGACCGCCACACCGACATGACCTTCTGGCGCAAGCTCGGTCTGGCCTGCGGCCAGGACCCGGATATGTGGCCCTGGGAGACCGAGGAGGAGGCCTACTACCACATCCTGAAGCCTTTGGGCCTTGCCATCAACTGCTACAACGACTTCGTCGACAACTACCGCATGTACTATCCGCCGCTGCATCAGAACAAGTACGTGGCCAACGGCGGCTTCTGGACGCCCTCGGGCAAGGTGGAGTGCAACTCCTCCATCCTGCGCGAGCTGGGCTATGCGGGCATGCCCACCTACATGGGCTGCTCCGAGAACGAGATCGACGACCCGGAAGTGGCGGAGAAGTACCCCATCGTGCTCACCACGGGCGGCGGCTTCATGCCGTACCACCATTCCGAGCACTTCCAGATGCCCTCCATCCGCTACCTGTATCCCGATCCCTACTACACCTTGAACCCGGAGCTGGCCGGCAAGCTCGGCATCGCCGAGGGCGACTGGTGCTGGATCGAGACGCGCCGCGGCCGCATCAAGATGCGCGCCAACGTGAGCCCGGAGATTCACCCCAACGTGGTGTACTGCCCCCGCGGCTGGTGGTTCCCCGAGCGCGACGGCTCGGCCGATCTGGACAACCCCTTCGGCTGCCTTGAGTCGAACACCAACGTGCTCACGTCCGTGGACGACTGGGACTGCGACCCCATGGGCGGCTCTTGGGCCAACCGCGGGCTTTTGTGCCGCGTGTACAAGTGCACCGAGCTCGACCACGAGTACAAGCCGTCCGATGCCCAGTGGTCCATCCCCGGCGACTCGCCGGAGCCCGGCGTCACCGTCATGCCGTCGGACCAGCATCTGGCCCGCGAGAAGGTGCCCTTCGAGGTCCCCGAGATGGAGCCGGCGCCCGAGGGCTACTACCGCGTGTGGCAGAACGGCCAGCTCTACCAGGCCGGCACGCACTTCCGCCTGGACGAGTCCGGCTGGCTCGTGAACCCGCGCACCAAGGGCTACCACGATGCCTATACCGGCTGGCGCTACGACCCGGAGACGGAGCTGCTCGTCGATGACGAGACCGGCAAGTGCTACGACATGGCCCGCGAGGAGGTCGTCTTCGTGGCTGGCGTGCGGTGCTATCCCGGCCAGGCTGCGCCCTACGAGGTGCCCGAGCAGCTGACCTGGAACGAGGAAGCGGGCTACGCGCAGCTGAACGACAAGCCCTACGTGTACGACCCGGCCTCCGGTTGGCTGCTCGACCCGGCTACCGGCGCTTACCACGAGGCCTACTACGGCTGGCTCTACGATGGCGCCACCGGGCAGCTCGTGGCCGACGACGGCACGCGCTACACCATGGAGTACAACCCCATTGAGGCGGAAGAGGCCCAGGCCGCATCTGCCACCGATGAAGAGGAAGGAGCGTAAAACTATGACCCGTTACGTCATGGTCGTCGACCAGAGCCGCTGCATCGGCTGCCAGTCGTGCACCGTCGCGTGCCGTACGTGGAACGATCTTCCTCTCGACATCATCTACAATCCCGTGGTGTCCGAGGGCACGAAGGGCACCTTCCCCGACGTGTACCGCACGTGGACGCCCACCCAGTGCATGCACTGCGCCAATCCCGAGTGCGTTCCGTGCTGTCCCACCGGCGCCAGCCAGCAGGACGATGACGGTACCGTCTGGGTCGATTACGAGAAGTGCATGGGCTGCAAGGTGTGCGTGAACGCCTGCCCCTACGGCATGCGCGATGTGTCCCACATGGTGCCCCGCTTCGACCAGTACGTGCGCAAGTGCACGTTCTGCCGCAGCCGTCGCGCCCAGGACCCCGCCGCCGAGCCCTACTGCGTGGCCACCTGCCACCAGCGCGCCCGCATCTTCGGGGACATCGACGATCCCGAGAGCGAGGTGTCGAAGCTCATCAATACCAACTACACCGAGCGCATCTTCACCGAGCTCGGCACCGACCCGCAGATCTACTACATTCCCGAGATGGGAGGTGGTGCGCGATGAAGCATCATTACTGGGAGGCCCCCATTGTCATCTACTTGTTCTTGGGCGGCCTGGGCGGCGGCATCTTCTTCCTGTCCGCCCTGTTCGATTTGATTATCACCCCGGGCGCGGGCCCGCTGTTCTTCGCGCCGGTGTTCTTCGCCCTGGCGGCGCTGGCCTTGGGCTGCTTCTTCCTCGTCTTCGAGCTGGGTCAGCCGCCGGTGTTCTGGCGCGTGTTCACCACCAAGACCGCCATCATCAAGTGGGGCGCGGTGCTCCTGTCCGTGGCCATGATCTTCGGCTTCGTGTGGTGGGCAAGCTATCTGTACGTGCTCGGCTGGGAGTGGACCTTCGGTCTGGCGGCCGCCCTTGAGGGCATCCGTCCGATCATGCTCGGCATCGCCGGGATCGCCGGCTTCGGCATCATGGTCTACACCGGCGTCATGCTCTCCACTCTGAAGGCCCACGCCTTCTGGGCCACCCCGGCCCTCCCGGTGCTGTTCACCGTCTCGGCGCTCTCCACCGCCTGCGCGGCCATCGCGCTGTCGCTGGGAGGGGCTGTGGACGTGAACGTCATCGGCGCGGTGGTGGCCGAGCTCATCCACGAGATCGTGCACGTGGTGGATATCGTGCTCGTCGTGGCCGAGATCACGGTGCTGCTCATCATGGTCTTGAGCTTCTACGGCGCGGGCAACGTGACGGCCCAGGCCGTGGCGAAGCGCTGGGTGCGCGGCAAGACGGCCCCCCTGTTCTGGGGCGGCATGATCTTCGGCGGCCTGGTTCTGCCCCTTCTGCTCTACATCCTGGCGGCGGGCTCTGCCGGCTCCGAGATTCTGGCGCCCATCCTGGTGCTCTGCGGCGGCCTGCTGCTGCGCTACCTGTGCGTCTACTCCGACGAGCGCGCCCCCATCCCCGGCGAGGAGCGTTTCTACGAGCGCCTTCCCAAGAAGGATGCGGCGTTTCTTACGGCCTGGACGAAGGGCAAGAACTTGTACTAGGCTTGTTGCTAGGTGATTACGGGCCGCATCGGCGCTGTGGTCGATGCGGCCCCTTCGATTGAGAGAGGAGCGGCTGTGGAGGACATCCTGATCACCGACGCGCTGACCGGACGCGCCATAGCCGTCGCGCCCGACGGGAACGCGGCGCGCGTATCCGAGGGAGAAGACTGGCACCTGTCCCCGTCGGTCTTCTTCCCCGGATGCTCGCTGCTGAACTATGCCCCGGCGCTCGTTTCCGTGCTGGCGGATTTCCTCGCGCAGGCGGGAGTCGCGGACGGCACCTCGCTTCTGTGCTGCGGCAAGATCCTCGATTTCGAGGAGAACGGCGCCGCCCGGCGCGCCGCGGCAGACGAGGCCCTGCGCGCCGCGGTGGCCGCAGCGGGCGTCAAGCGCATTGTGGCCGCGTGCCCGAACTGCGCCGCCGCCTTGAAGCGCGCCCTTTCGGGAGGGGAGGGCGCGCCGGCGGTTCGGGTAGTGCCGCTGCCTCAAGCGCTGGCCGAGATGGGCTGCAGCATCGACGAGGATGCCGTGGCCCGCGTGCTTCAGGCGAAGGGACGCGCCGCCGATGGAGAGGTGCGCCTGTGGGTGCACGACTCCTGTCCCGACCGCGGCGACTACGGCTTCGGGCGGGGCGTGCGCGCCCTGCTGCCGGCCTCGCTGCTTATCGAAGAGAACCTTGAGCCGGCCTCCCGCTGCTGCGGGTCCACGGCTCGGGCGGCCGGCCGCTTCGAGGCGGCCTTGGCCCAGGGAGCCCGGCGCGGCGACGAGGCGGCCTCCCATGGGGCAAGCGCCCTGGTGACGGCCTGCATGAGCTGCGCGCCCTCGCTCGCCCTGGCCCAGGAGGCGCTGCCGGTAGTGCACTATCTTGAGTTCCTCTGCGACTATCCCATGGACTGGCGCACGGCGGCCCGCCCCATGGCCCTGCGCTTCCTTTTGGAAGACAAGGGCGACGTTCCGGTATCCGCGGGCCGCGACTTTTTGCGGCTTGCGCCCTGTGCGGGGGAGGCCCTATGAGCCAGATTTCGGAGCGTCCGAGCAACTGCCAGTACTGCGGCTACGACTGCGCCGTCATCGCCACGGTGGAGGACGGCCGCGTGACGAAGCTTCGCCCCGATCCTGCGCGCTATCCTTACGGCGCTGGGGTCATGGCCTCCTGCAAGCGCTGGCCCATGAACGTGGAGGCCCTGGATGCCCCCGACCGCATCAACTTCCCGCTGCGCCGCGCGGGCGGGCGGGGGAGCGGCCAGTGGGAGCGCGTGAGCTGGGACGAGGCCCTCGACGATATCGCGGCGCGCCTGGCCGATTTGGCCGCCGAGCACGGGCCTGCCACTCTGGCGAGCGCCATCGGCGGGCCGCACTGCTCCTTTTGGCCCCTGCATAGGTTCATGAACCGCTTCGGGTCGCCCAACAACATGGGCATCGGGCAGATCTGCTGGAACCCGCGCATCTGGATGGACATGGTCACCTTCGGCTGGACCGTGGAGGCCGACATCGTGGCCGGCCTCACCGAGTGCCTCTTCATCTGGGGCACGAACCCGGCCCATTCCGACAACTCCGCCTTCTGGGCCCATATTCAGGCTTATGCCGCCGGCGCAGGCGCGCTCGTGGTGGTGGACCCGCGCAAGACCGAGGCGGCCGAGATCGCCGACGTGTGGCTGCCGGTGCGCCCGGGAACCGACGCGGTGCTGGCCTTAGGGCTTCTGAACGTGATCATCGCCGAAGGGCTGACCGACGACGCCTTTGTAGAGGCGTGGTGTTCCGGCTTCGACGAGCTGGCGCGTGCGGCGGCCCCCTGGACGCCCGATGAGGCGGCCCGGGTGTGCGGCGTTCCCGCCGAGGACATCTGCCGGGCCGCGCGGCTGTTCGGGCGCGCCCGGGCGGCGGCCATCGTGTCGGGCCGCGGCATCGACCAGCTGGGTCGCGCCGTGCCCCACATCCACCGGGGCATCTGCTGTCTGCGCGCCGTCACGGGCAACGTGGACGTGCCGGGCAGCTGCCTTCTGGCCGAGGCGCCGGATTTCGTGAGCGAGCTTGCAATGGAGCAGAGCGACGAGGTGGCCGAAGGGTGCCGGGAGGCCTCGCTCAATCGCGGGCGCACGCCGCTTCAGAGCTTCGAGGGCTACGACGCCCTGCGCGCGCTCACCGAGAAGCTCGGGCGCACGCCGCCCATGCGCTACCTCACCTCGGCTCTGCCCGACTACGTGCTCACCGCCATGGAGACCGGCGAGCCCTACCCGGTGCGCGCGCTTATCGTGAACGCCACCAACCCGCTGCTCACCTACGGCGACTCGCTGCGGGTGCGCCGGGCCCTTGCGGGCCTCGATCTGCTCGTGGTGCTCGAGTACCGCATGACGCCCACGGCGGCTCTGGCCGATTACGTGTTGCCCGCGGCCGGCGCCCTCGAGCGGCCGGTGCTGCAAGTGCACGGCGGTGTGGCCAACGCGGCCTACGGCGGACCCGCTGCGGTGGCGCCCCTTTACGAGCGCAAGCGCGACTACGACGTGTTCCGCGAGCTGGGCCTGCGCCTGGGCCAAGAGGACGCTTGGCCCGAGGAGACCTTGGAAGAGGCCTTCGCCGCGAGCTTGGCGCCCACGGGCCTTTCCTGGGAGGAGTTCTGCGCCACGGGCCTGTACTGGCCCGCGCCCACGCCGCGAAAGCACGAGCAGCTCGGCAGCGACGGCGCACCCCGGGGGTTTGCCACCACGACGGGCAAGATCGAGCTCGCAAGCGAGTTTCTTCCCCGCTTCGGCGGCCCGCGCGTGCCCGAGCCGGTGCTCGCTGGGCGCCTGGACGATGCGGCGCCCGGGGCGGGGGAGCGGCTCATCTTGGTGACGGGAGCCCGCCGCCAGCCCTATAATGCCTCGATGTACTTCGAGAACCCGCGCTTCCGCGCCCAGTGCCCGGCACCGCAGGCCACGGTGAGCCCCGCCACGGCGGCGCGCCTCGGGCTTGTCGCTGGCGAGGCGGTGGAGCTGGAGACGGCGGCCGGCACGGCGCGCTATGTGCTGGGCGTCGCTCCCATGCGCGACGATGTGGTGAGCGCCGACTACGGCTGGTGGCGCCCCGAAGACAATCCGGCCGCGCCGCATTTCGGCGCCATGGAGGAGTCCAACGCCAACATGCTCACGGTGTGCACCAAAGACGAGCCCCTCATAGGCACCTGGAGCTACAACGCGATTCCCTGCCGCTTGAGGCCCTATGCGGGACGCCTCGGCTGGCAAGACGATAGAAACACGATAGGCCTTTGAGAAAGGACGGTATTTCATGACCCAACGCAAATGCGCCCTGCTCATCTTCAGCAAGCCGCCCCTGCCCGGTCTCGTGAAGACGCGGCTGACCCACGAGCACGGTGGCATTCTGAGCCCGGAGCAGGCCGCGGAGTTCTTCCGCCGGAGCCTGTACGACGTGAGCGAGCTTGCTATGCACGCGCTCATCGAGCTGCAGCAGGAAAACGACGCGCTCGTAGCCGCCGACCCCGAGGCCGATGCCATCACCTACGACTTTTTCGTGTCCACCACGCCGGCCGAGAACGTCGAGCGCATGCGCGAGACTTTCGAGGCCATTGGCCCGTGGCCTTTGGAGGTGCACTACCTCACCGATGCCGGCGCTACCTTCGACGACCACTTCGACGACGCCTTCTCGCAGCTGTTCGCCTTGGGCTACGACACGGTGGTCTCGGTGGGAGGCGATATTCCCACCCTGCCCAAGAGCCACATCACCCAGGCCTTCCAGTGGCTGAACTACTTCCGGTCGCTGGGCACCCCGGGTTTCGTGCAGGCGCCCTGCCAGGAGTGCGGCACCTCCCTTGTGGGCTGGTGCGCCGAGACGCCCATGAACAACCAGGGCGTCTACTACAACGTGAACGGCCGCGCGGCGCTGGACGCCTACGTGGAGAAGCTGAAGGAGGCCGGCGTCCCTTCGGCCTACCTGTCCCCGGTGGCCGATGTGGACGAGGCCAACGACTTGGCCCACGCCATCTCCTGCCTGCGCGCCATCGAGATGGCCGCTCCGCACCAGGGCCTGTTCGTGCCCCGACGCGTGCTCGACTGGATCAATTTCATGGGATTCAAGGTGACCACGCCCCCCAACGAGAATCACGACCCCAGGCAATACATCGATAAGTAGGGAGCCATGGAAGAGAAGCTGATGGAGAAGACGCTGGCGCTGTGCCCGGAGTGCCTCGCGCCTTTGCCGGCGATTATCTCGGAGGACGCTGAGGGCGTCGTGTGGATGGAGCGCACTTGTCCCGAGCACGGCGAGGTGCGCACGCGCATCTGGCCGAGCGCCGAGCATTACCGCTGGCTGCAGTCGCTGGCGCTGCCCAAGACGGCGCCGAAGCCTAACTGCCCGGCCGGGGCGCCCTGTCCTGCCGGCTGCGGCACCTGCGCCCGCCACGAGCGGCGCGGCACGCTTTTGGAAATCGAGGTCACCCGTGCCTGCAACCTGCACTGCCCGGTGTGCTTCATGAGCGCCGACGACCCCACCGGCGACCCGACCTTGGAGGAGATCGGCGCCATGTACGATGTCATCGCCGAGGCCGTGGGCACCGACGGGGCCGTGCAGCTCACCGGCGGCGAGCCCACCTGCCGCGCCGATCTGCCCCAGATTATCCGCATGGGGCGCGAGAAGGGCTTCTGGGGTATCGAGGTGAACACCAACGGCCTGGTCATCGCGAGCCGCCCGGGGTATCTGGAGCGCCTCGTGGAAGCGGGGCTCACCGGCGTGTACCTG
>CANEDU010000036.1 GCA_947426355.1 uncultured Adlercreutzia sp.
CGAGGAACAGGGGGCATACCTCCATGCTCAAACAGTCCTCGCTTTGGGGAACAGGACATTTAGTCCTGTTCCCGTCGCTGCGGAACTGCGCGTGGAGGCACGCCCCCTGTTCCTCGCCTGCTCGACCGCGGTTGAGCAAAGAGGGGCGCGGGGTGGTGCTCACCAAGCGAGTTCCGCAGCGAACGAAACAGTCCGGTGGACTGTTTCGCCGAGCGAGGACTGTCTGAGCGACTGAGCATTACCCCGCGGCCCGACCCCGGCGATTTCCAACAACGACAAGGAGAAACATGAACGAACTGGAGCTCAAGTACGGCTGCAATCCGAACCAGAAGCCCTCGCGCATCTACATGAAGGACGGCAGCGACCTCCCCATCAAGGTGCTCAACGGCAAGCCCGGCTTCATCAACTTCCTGGACGCCTTCAACTCCTGGCAGCTCGTCCGCGAGCTGAAAGAGGCCACGGGCCTGCCGGCGGCCGCGTCCTTCAAGCACGTGTCCCCGGCCGGTGCCGCCGTGGGTCATCCGCTCTCTGAAACCGACCGCGCCATGTACTTCGTGGAAGACGAGGGCGAGCTGTCGCCTATCGCCTGCGCTTACATCCGCGCTCGCGGCGCCGACCGTCTGTGCTCCTACGGCGACTGGGCAGCCCTCTCCGACGTGTGCGACGCCGACGTGGCCCGCTACCTGGCGAAGGAGGTCTCCGACGGCATCATCGCTCCGGGCTTCACCGACGAGGCGCTCGAGATTCTAAAGACCAAGCGCAAGGGCAGCTTCAATGTGGTGGAAATCGATCCTGCCTACGAGCCGGCCGAGACTGAGCTGAAGGACGTCTTCGGCATCACCTTCGAGCAGGGCCACAACAACTTTAAGATCAGCGAGGAGCTGCTCGAGAACGTGGTGACCGAGAACAAGGAGATTCCCGAAGCTGCCAAGATCGATATGATCGTGGCGCTCATCACGCTGAAGTACACGCAGTCCAACTCGGTGTGCTACGTGAAGGACGGCCAGGCCATCGGCGTGGGCGCCGGCCAGCAGAGCCGCATCCACTGCACGCGCCTGGCGGGCAGCAAGGCCGACACCTGGTGGCTGCGTCAGCACCCGAAGGTGCTGGGTCTTCCCTTCGTGGAGGGCATTCGCCGGCCCGACCGCGACAACGCCATCGACGTGTACATCTCCGACGAGTGCGATGATGTGCTGCGCGACGGCGAGTGGCAGCGCGTGTTCACCGAGCAACCCGAGCCGCTGACTCCGGCCGAGAGAAAGGAGTGGATCGCGAAGCTTTCCGGCGTGACTGTGGGCTCCGATGCCTTCTTCCCCTTCGGCGACAACGTGGAGCGCGCCCGCAAGTCCGGCGTGGAATATATCGCCGAGCCCGGCGGCTCCATCCGCGACGACAACGTCATCGAGGTGGCCAACAAGTACGGCATCGCCATGGCCTTCACCGGCATGCGCCTGTTCCACCACTAAGAGAGAGCGCCAAGCCGCAATCGCAAACGCCGAGGTGCCCTGCTTCTTCGCGAGGCGGGGCACCTCGGCGTTTTACCATACGTATCGAAAGAGGCAAAAGAGGCGGCGTTAAGGGGAAGAGCCGCCTCTTTGCCAAAGGGGTAAGCGTCCAGGGGCGCGCTAGGCGCCGACGGGCATATCGTGCTCGATGCGCTCGTCTTGGGTTTCCTCGGCGCCATCGCAATGTCCTTGCTCGCGACGACGGCTCGCCTCAAGCTCGCGACGGGCAATTTCTTCTTCGGAGAACCCCTTCCAATGGGGCTCGATGCCCTTGGCCTTGTCCCGAGCTGCCGAGACCACACCGGGAATAAGGTAAGCCAGCCAGCAGGCGATGGCACCCCACAGGTTCACGCCGAGGAAATTCGCGTACTTGCCTGCGCCGATATTCATGAAGGCCAGAGAAGCGGGGTCGATAACATCCCAGATGCCGAGAACCATGCCGATCCAGAACGCGAGCATAAAGCCGAGCCGCGTCGGCTTCACGACGCCGTGCAGCAAGAAAATGGGGCCCAGGCCCATGATCATCGTGCCGGAAATAGTCGTCGCCGTAATGATGCTGGCCCCCATGATCATAGGAAGGTTGCCCACAATGCCGAATGCGATCATGACGGCAATGCCGATGAGGCGCACATTGTCCGGGGTTATTCCCACAATGCCCGGCAAATCACGCGAGCAGAGCTTTCCCAGAGAGGTGAACGTGGAATCGAGGGTGGATCCGGCGGTCGATATCATGATGACAGCCACGATGAAAAACGCCACGATGCCCAGCGAGCGGGCCACCACCACCGGAGCATCGGAGCCCTCGCGACCAACCCCATCGAGAAAGATATCCACGCCCACAAGCGAGAAGAGAACGATGGCCACAAAGCCCAGCAGTCCGGCGACAACGAAGGCCTTCAACATTTTCTTCTCTTCGCACAGAAAGCCTCGGTCGGTGAGCACCGCATCGTGGAAGCCGTAGGACAGGCACTGCAGGCCCGCGCCTATGATAAAGTCTACGCCCCCCTCGAGGGTCCAGGTGCCGCTGGCAGCATAGGCGCCTACGCCGTGCTGCGGGACGATGAACGCGAGAACGCCGATAAGCAGCACCGCGAACAGAACCGCCTGCACCACGTCGGTCACCAGAGAGCCGCGCATGCCGCCTTTGCAGCAATAGGCAATGGTGATGAAGGTCATGAGCAACGCCGCAATGATAAAGGGGGCCGATCCCGATTCGCCGTAATAGGCGCCCACTACCGAGGTGTTCGACCACACCTCGTTGAACAGGCGAATGAGGATTGCGGCTGAAAAGCAGAAGGCCGCGGCCACACCGTAATGCTCGGTGAGAAAGCTGACCATGCCCGTCGCTCCGAACTTGCGACGCAAGCGGTACAGCGCCCAACCCGTAAGCGGAATGCACAGCCAGTAGACCGCATATCCGATGCCGCCCACAATACCGAAATCAGCGCCCATGTTGGCGGCGTTCGTCACCGACTTCGCAAAGATCCAGGCGATGAACACCGATGCCATAATCATCCAGGGATTGGCCTCTTTTCCCTGGCGGTTCTCACCGCGAAAGAAGCCGCCAACCGTCACCGTTTTGGGCGAGATGAGAAACATCGCTACGCCATACACAATCAGAAATCCCCAAAACAACAGGCCTGTCCAGTCGGTCATCAAAACTCCTTTCACTACGGGAGTTAATAGAGTATCACTAATAGTTGACTTAGTCTAATATAAAAAGGCAGCACTACTCCTGAACGAGCGTGCCCCCGCAGCTCGACCCGAACCCGGCCGCGCACGCATAGCAATGGTTGCCGAACACAATGGGCCGGCGCAAGGGACGAGAAGGGTCTTCCGCGTAATCGAAAATAGTAAGCGGGCGCCCCTCGCTGCCCAGCAAGGCGCAATCCACCTCGGAGCGGGAAAGCGGGCCTTCGGGCAGCAAGGCGGCCGAGGCGCCCAGCCCCAGGGCATGATTGAAATCGCAATCGAAGACGCTGCCATCCCAGCTCACTGTCATCTGACGACGGCACATGAGCGACGAACACGTTGCCGGATTGAACGCGTCAATGAGCGTTTCCATATAGGCGTCGAACGACCCGTTATCCACCAGGTGCGCCCCGTAACGACCGATGGGGTTGTTCGCCACGGCAAAGAGCCTGTCGAAGGTAATGCCGAGATGCCCGAGCCGGCGGCGATAGACCTCTTCCACGTCTTCCTGAAGCGGGGGCAGTACGGGCTCTTGGGGGTTGAACACCACGTCGAGCCGGTGGATGCCGTCTCGCCCATAGCCCCGTCGGTTGGCCTCACGCAGCATCTCGAGAGTAGCATCAAATGTGTTGCGACCTCGCTGTACGTCGGCTTCCGCCTCGAACACGTTGGGCAGCGAGGCGACCAGCTCGATGCCTAGCTCCTCGTAAAGGTCGAGCAGCGGCGCGTAAGCGCCCTCGCGCAGGATGACCAAATTCGACCGCACCATGACGCGCGGCACCACCTTAACCGCCTTGCGCAAAAACCATGCAAGATCAGGGTGCATTTCTGGCGCGCCGCCCGTTATGTCAAGGGTGCCCACGCCATGATGCGCCGCCACGCTCAACACTGCTTCGAGGACCTCTCTGTTTGCCGCTTCGGTGCGCGCTGGACTCGATTCCACATGGCAGTGAGCGCAGGCCAGGTTGCACTTGGCCGTGATGTTAACCTGAATCGTATCGAGGGCCGATTCAGTCGTGCGCACCGCATCGTCGTCGATCATGTCATCGAAATACAGCAGGCTCTCCAACGCGCGATGCACGTCTTCGGCCGTTGCGCGGCGAGGCTTCCCCCCGCTGCGGGCCTCAGCCTCGCAACGAGCACGAAGTTCGGCGCGCGCCGTCTCGCCCGCAGAGAACCCACCGAGAAGCGAGTCGGAGAGCGCATCATCAGGCCCGTTCACAATGCGATCGCGGTAGGAAATAGCTGCAGCCGATGCAGGCGACCACAATTCATCGAACCACCGCAGGAAAGCCTGGTGATCGTAGCGCACGGGAATCGCCTGAACCCACAGGCCTCCCACTTCGCATTCGAACAGCGCGCCCTCGCGAGGTCTTTCCGCCATGCGAATGCAAAGACCGTACTGCTCGCCTTCAAAATTAGGCAAGCCCGCAGCGCCGTTGTTGACCACCGCGCCACGCGCCAAGCGAATGGCGGCAGGGGCGCACGTGTGCGTGGTCGTGAAGACGTCCAGGTCGTTTTCGGCCATAAACGTATCAACTTCGTCTTGACGCAAGATGTCCTGCAACGATTCACGCGAGTTATCCCAACCGCCAAGCAGCTTTTCGTCACCATGGGTAATGCCGATGCGACAGTTCGCCACTTGAGCGAGCAGCGTCGAAGGGCGCCCCTCCAGCACAGCCCTCAAATCTGGACGCGCATCCAACGCGAAGGAGAGCATCTTGTGGATTCGATTCGAGCGGGCCACCGAATCATCGGGGGTGCATTCGGGATACGCACAGCCGCAGCCAACGCCGATATCTTGCTGGCGGCGCAGCTCGGCCTCGACATTGCCAACGAGCGGAATCCAGCCCTCGATACGACGCTCGATATCCGCGAAATTTTCGGCTGTCTTATCGAACCAGTGGACGTCGCCGTTAAGCACCACCGCGACACGCGCCCCGCCTTCCGAGGCAGCAAGGTCCGCGACTGCCTCGGCCGCAAAGGGGTTGCCGTACAGGCCGCCCACCACATACAGCACATCGCAGTGCACCTGCGGCTTTCCCGCGAAGGCATCGGGGGCAATGCGGTAATCGACGGGGCACGCCCGCCCGGCGTCTTTGAACAGCCGCCGTTTTTGGCCAACCGGCGCACAAGAAGACATCTCGCCTATCCCACCTATTCGTTTGCTCGGTAGAGGATGACCCAGCCCCACGCCAAGGGAGCGCGGCATGCATCCGCCTAGTAATGTTGATAGCTAATAGTAGACTATATCATATACCAAGAGAGGCGCCTGGCCGAAGATGGCGGCACCTCCCTTTTTGTCTATGGCGCCAGCGGCGTCAATCTGGGCTTTTAGTTGCGCCCGAGACTTTTCTCGTGGCGATCGCGGGCCTCTTCGCTATAGCGCTGGCGATAGCGGACGTCCACGAGCTCGCCGACAATGGCGATGGCTAGCTCGGCCGGGGTCTTGGCGCCGAACTTCAAGCCAATCGGACGCTTCACGCGATTCCAATCCGCCTCGGTAATCCCGGCGTTGATGACCAAATCGTGCACCGTGGAGTTCTTCCCCGCGCAACCCATCATGCCCACATAGTGCACGCCGTTTTGCAGCGCCCAAATGCAGCCCTCGGGATCGAACATGTGGCCGCGCGTGAGCACGCAGACGTAATCGTCGGGCCGGGCCGGCATGTTGGCCAGCTCGTCGAAGTTGCCGCCATGAAGCATGATGCGCTCGGCGTTCGGGAAACGCTCGGCGTTAAGGAAGGCCGGATCGTAGTCGACGGCAATCACCTTAAAGCCAACGTGGTCGGCCAGCTGGGCCACTTCCACCGCCGCATCGGACGCGCCCAGCAGCCATACGCGCACCTTGCCGAAGAGCGGCTCGCTTGCCCACGTGAGGCCGTCGAACTGATCGTTGTGCATGGAGGGGCCTCGGGTGACATCCTTGGCCTGGAAGATATCGCGAGGCGACAGTTCGCGGGAGGCCACAATCTCCTTGGCGTCGTTGCAGAAGAACACAAGCGACTCACCGTCGGCCGAGCCCACGTCTCCGTACTTCTTCGTAACCTCGTTATCCACGTTGCCCACGGCAGCGGCGGAGTCGTACACCACCTTGAAGCCGAGCCACGCCAAATCGCTCTCGTCCATGGCACGCAGGGCGCGCTCGAACGTGGGGATGTCGGCCGCGGTTAGCATGGTCGCGATGGTCGCGAGGGCCTCGGGACCAATGTGCGGGTCCCCCGCTGTGGCCTCCTCGGAGAATGCCGGAAAGTCCTCGGTCGTCAGCTTGGGCGCGCGACCCGCGCGCAGATCTTCGATAACAGCCTCAAGAGTATCACGCTGCATAAGCTCCTCTTTCGTCCTACCAATGAGAGTAATTTGACTTTTGTGGCCTCAAAGTGCGCCGAGCGAATTGCCGTCTCTCGATTTACCGCCCGATTCTGCCCCTTTTACCCTCGATTCGCGCCAAATCGGCCAATTCGAAGGCCCGAATGGCTCGGATTCAGTCATAAAAAGTTCACTCGGGGCCCTTTGGGGCCAGTTTTCAAAAACGACCTCTGAAACGGGAGGCACCTTCAACAGCTAGCGAATATGAATCTTGCGGTCCTCAGCCATGGTCATGCGGCCCTCGGCGATGGCGCGCAGCACCTCGGGATAGATGACGTGCTCGGTCTCGTGGATGCGCGCTTCAAGAGCATCGATGTCATCCTCCTCTAGCACCGGTACCGCTCGCTGGGCCACGATGGGGCCCTTGTCGTAATCCTCGTTGGCCAAATGCACGGTAACGCCCGTCACCTTAACGCCCGCGTCCCAGGCATCCTGGATGGCATGAGCGCCCTTGAACGAGGGAAGAAGCGCCGGGTGCAGGTTCAGCACACGATCGGGGAAGGCGTCGAGCACCGCCGGCGTGAGCTTGCGCATGTAGCCGGCCATGACGAGGTACGCGGCCCCCGCCTCGGCCATGATGGCGGCGATGCGCGCGTCAGCGGCAATCGGGTCCTCGTAGCAGGAGCGGTCGAACACCGTCACGGGAATGCCCGCGGCGCGAGCACGCTCGATGCCGTAAGCATCGGGGCGCGACGACAGCACATGGACGATTTCCACAGGCAGGCCGTTCGCAATCTCGTCAATGATGGCCTGCAGGTTTGTTCCGCTGCCGGAAAGCAGCACGCCGATTTTCAATTTCACCCTATACCGCCCTTCGTTTGACCCTCTCTTACCGTGTCCCGCAAAAGCTTAATGCCCAAAGGGAACCGGAAAATGAATTCTTACGCGAACAGGCCGCCCTCGTTGGCGTACTGGACGTCGCCAACGCCAGGAACGATGCGGCCGACGCGGAAGGTCTGCTCGCCGGCCTCGGCCAGAGCGGCTTCCACGGCTTCCGCCTCGTCCGGGTTCACAATGAGAATCATGCCCACGCCCATATTGAAGGTCTTCAGCGCCTCGGCTTCGGAGAGGTTCGCCTGCTCGCAGGCGAAGCGCACCACGGGCGGAATGGGCCACGTACCCAAGTCAACCTCGGCATTCACGCCGGCAGGCAGGGCGCGGTTCAGGTTCTCAGTGATGCCGCCGCCGGTGATATGGGCCAGGGCGCGAATGGCACCGGGCACCGCATCCATGACGGCGCGCACCGGCTTCACGTAGATACGCGTGGGGGTGAGCAGGGCCTCCAGGATGGACTTGCCCTCAAGCTCGTCGCGACCGCAGCGCAGCTCGTCTTCGCTGCGACCCTCCACGCACACCTTGCGGGCCAGGGAATAGCCGTTGGAGTGCAGGCCGGAAGACGCCAGGCCGATGAGCACGTCGCCCTCGCGCACCGCTTCCGGATCGAGCATCTTCGGGCGGTCGACGATGCCCACACAGAAGCCGGACAGGTCGTAGTCGTCCGGGTCCATCACGCCAGGATGTTCGGCCATCTCGCCGCCGATGAGCGCACAACCAGACTGGCGGCAGCCCTCGCCAATGCCACCGACGATCTTCGCCATGGCCTCGGAATCGAGCTTGCCCACGGCCACGTAATCGAGGAAGAACAGCGGCTCGGCACCCGTAGCCAGAATGTCGTTCACGCACATGGCCACCAGATCGATGCCCACGGTGTCGTGCACGCCAAGGCGCTGGGCCACCTTCAGCTTCGTGCCCACGCCATCGGTGCCGGAAACGAGCAGCGGGTCGGCCATATCCTTGGCCGCGGCGATGGAGAACAGGCCGCCGAAGCCGCCGATGTCGCCCACAACCTCGGGGCGATAGGTGGAATGCACCGTGTCCTTGATGGCATCCACCGCACGGGCACCCTCGACGATATCGACGCCGGCCTCGGCATAGGTCACGCTGTTCTGGTTTTCCATGAGGTTCCTTTCAGTTCAAACGACCCCGCCCCGGGGCGCTGTCAACTAGTAAGGCGAGCGGTACCCGCCCGCGAAAGAGCGCCTAGCCCTCCGCTCGCTCCTGCACGTCCTCGGCAATCTCCGCCGGGGCGCCACCTTCGACGGATTCATCGCCGTGATAGCTATCAGTACCCACATACTCAATGGGCACGAACTCGGCAACATCCGCAAAGGTGATATAGCGCCATGTATCATCAGCGCCGTCGCAAGTACAGAAGCCAAAAAGCTTCGCGGCATCAGCGACGCTTGCCGTAGTATCCGGGTCGGGAGTAACAATGGAGTCTTCAATAAGCCATTGCTTGAAGGCGGCAAACTCCTCATCCGTCGGATAATTTGGTGTCGCAATAGAGGCATGGGTCATGGGCACGTGCTCCACGGCAAACGTCTCTAAACGATAGTTGCCCGCAGGCGTGAGCAGATAGATTTCGCGATGCTCGTTGAATGCGGCCGAATTACGGAATTCCGCGAGCAAAGCGAACATAGACCCGTTGCGCATATGATGGCCGTAGATGATGTTTACCTCGTCAGAGAAGTCTGCGGCATTCTCGCCGGAAAGCAGAATGGATCCAAACTCCGCCCCGAACGACCCCTCGCCAAGGCTAAAATTGTGATGCAGGTAGTAGTCGGAGTCACCGGCCTTGTGGGCAATAGGGTAATTGATAACCGTACCGGGCATGTATACCCAACCAACCACATCGGGATTAATAGCACGGAGGGCATCCCAATCGACCACCAAATCAGCGAGACTCACCTCGCCGTCATCGGGCACCGTAACAGCGCGGCTGGCAATTTCGTCGTACTCGTTTTGCCCGGCCCAGTAGGTGTAGAACAGATAGCCCAGCGTGCCCACCGAGCCGATGAACACCACCAGGGCCAGCCAAAACACGATGCGCCAGAACAGCCCGCGCTTCTTTTTTTTCTTCTTCTTGCTGGTATCGGTATTCGCTGCGGTAGCCATGAGGTCGGCCCCTTTCGATATCGATGCTTCTCTCTTTCGCATCGCGGTGGTTACCCGACCCATGCGGGCCGTCTGCCACCGCGCCTTCGCCGGCCCCACGCCGCCGAAAACAAAAGGGCCCCCGGAGGGGCCCTGAGCTCACCCCGTCGTGCGGGCGGGCGTCTACTTCTTCATTTCGTCCATGAAGCCCTTGGCGATGAACACCACGATGACGAGCACGATGATGGCCACGATGACCCAAATGGCCTCCATGGGCACTTGAATTCCGAACAGATCCATAGCGATCTCCTCCTACAACGGCCGCGAAGGCGCAGCCGCGGACTTGCTGATGTTGGGTTCATAGTACCCCGAAGGTGCGCCTTTCGCAAGGAAAAACCCCACGTGTGCGGTAGGTGGAAACGTCATCGTTTCCCGCGGGTTGCCCTACGAGGTCGGGCACTCGCCCAGGCGCTTTTCCAGGGCCTCAACAATCAGGCGCAGTGCCTTGATGCGGGCGTAGCGCTTGTCGTCGGACTCCAGCACGATCCAAGGCGCAAACGTGGTCGACGTCAGGCGGAACATGTCGTCGATGGCGGCCTTGTACTGGGGATACTTCTCGCGGTTGCGCCAATCGTCCTCGGTGATCTTCCACTGCTTGTCCGGGTCGTCCTCGCGGTCTTGGAAGCGGCGCAGCTGCTCTTCGGGAGACACGTCCACCCAGAACTTCAGCAGGATGGCGCCCCAGTCGACCAAATCGTGCTCGAACTCGTTGATCTCGTCGTAGGCGCGGGACCACTCGGCCGGGGTGGCAAAGCCCTCCACGCGCTCCACGAGCACGCGGCCGTACCAGGAGCGGTCGTACATGCCCACATGCCCCGCCTTGGGCAGGCGCGTCCAGTAGCGCCAGAGGAACGGATGGGCAAGCTCGGGCTTGGTGGGCGCCGGAGACGGGAAGATGGTGTAGGCGCGGGCGTCGAGGGCCTGGGCGACGCGCTTGATGTTGCCGCCCTTGCCGGCGGCGTCCCAGCCCTCGTACATGAGGATGAGGGGCACGCGGCGCTGGAACATGATGTTCTCCAGGCGGAAGAGGCGATCCTGCAGCTCCTTGCGCTCGGCTTTGTACTCCTCAAGGGACAGCGCCAGACTGTGATCGATAGCATCTACCTGCGGATAGTGCTTGACGATTTCGAAGCGCGATTCCTTGGGGGCCAAATCGTGGGCCGCATTGGCTTGGGCCTGGGCGCGGGCCAGAGCCACGCCAGACAGCATGCCGCGGCCGGACTTGACAAGCGGCACGTCGGCATGGGCCGCCTCAGCTGCGGCGGCCTCCTCCACCGCGCGCTCTTCGGCAAGCAGCTCGTCGGCCGCCTCCTTGGCCGCCAGCGACGCCTTCAGCACCTCTTCAGCTCCCTTGCGGGCAAGAGCCTTCTCCAAAGCATCGACCAGCGTGCCGGCAATCGCGAGATTCGTGCGGCGCTTGTCCTCGCCGTTGAGCAGCACCCAGGGGGCGAAGTCGTAGTCGCTGCGCTCGAGCAGGCGATCGTACAACTCGTAAGCCGCCTCGTAGCCGTGATAGCTCTCGAGCTTCTTGTCGGTGACGCGCCAACGGGTCACCGAATCATCGTGCAAACGGCGCAGGCGCTCAATCTGGGCCTTCTTGGTCATGTGCACGAAGAACTTCACCACCACGTAGCCATCTGCGGTAAGCTGCTGCTCGAAGTCGTGGATGGAATCCAGGTAGTGACGCTCCTGCTTTTTGGGCAGCAGCAACTTGGCCGGAGCATTGTAGAGCATGTGCTGAATGACCTCGGAATACCAGCCGCGGTCGTAGAACGTGATGGAGTTGCGCTCGCCCAGGGCTTTCCAGAACGGCTGCATAAGGGGGTAGAAGCCCGTCACGCCGCACTCGCGACCGGCGAACTCGCGCTCGGCATCGGGGTCGAGGTCCATGCCCACATACACACTCGTGGAACGGGCGTCCAAGTGATACATGAGATCGGAGATGCGGCTTCCCTTTCCGGCGCCGTTCCAGCCCTCGAAAAGTACCACCAGGCCCACGCCCTCGTTGTGCGCCTGCTGCTGGAGCACCACGAGCTTGGCAAGCAGCTCGTCCCACCGCGCCTTGTATTCGGCCTTCTTCATCGGCTTTTTGTTGAACTTAACCTTATCGAGCATATCGTCCCTTTCTGCGTTCCGTTCGAAATCCCCTGCGCGCCCGGCGCCGCTCCTATTTCCCGAACAGGCGGCGAAAGAAGCGCGTGATGGCGTTGCCCTGGGCGGCAGGCTCGACCACCGTGGCGGGAACGATGTCGCGGCGGGGAGCCGCGGCGTCGACGACCTCGGCCTGGGGCGCGGGGGCAGCGGGCTCGACAGCGGCGGGCTCGGCCGGGGCGGCACTCGCAGGCGCAGACGCAGGCGCACTCGCAGACTGCTCGGCCTTGGCCGCGTCCGCGCTTGTCACATCAGACGTCTTCTCCCCTTCCGCCTTCGCCGCGCGGGCCTGAACCGCGGCCACTTCCTGGGTCACGCCCTTGGTCACCGCCTCCAACACCGAGGCGGCCGTCGCCGTCGCTGCAGCGGCCATGGCATCAGCCGCATCGCGCACCGCCTGGGCCTCGGCGGCCTCCAACTCCGGCGAGCGATGGGCCACAAACTCTGATTCTTCCTCAGTCACCACCTCATCGGCCCGCTTGCCCGGAGCCGCCACTTCGCCCACAGGAAACACAAGGCGCGCGCTGCCCTTGCCGTTGGCCTCCTGGCGAGCGGCCAGCTCAGCAGCTACCAAGTGCATGCGCTGGGCCTCGGCGATGAGGTACTTCTGGGAATCGAACAGCTCCACGTTCCCTTGCTCGTCGCGCTCGGCGAAGGAGCCCAAGGGCGTGTAGGAGCCATCAGGCAGAAGCTCGCGCAGCTTCGCCGTATCGGAGTAGCAGATATCCAGATACCCCAGCACCTGGCTGCGCAGGGCATCGTTCAGAATGGGCCAGGCAATTTCGATGCGCTTGTCCATGTTGCGGGTCATGAGGTCGGCGCTGGACAAGTACAGCTTGCAATCGTTGCGCGGACCGAAGCCGTAGATGCGGCTGTGCTCGAGCAGCTGGCCGACGATGGACACCTCGCGAATGTGGTCGGTGTAGCCTTCCACGCCCGGCAAGATGCAGGAGATGCCGCGCACGAACAGATCGATGGGCACCCCGGCCTGGGAGGCCTCAACTAGCTTGTCGATGACTTCCTTGTCAGTGATGGAGTTCGTCTTGAAGAACAGCCCCGACGGCTCGCCGCGACGGGCGCGCTCAATCTGCACGTCGATGTTGCGCAGAATGTTCTGCTTGATCATGAGCGGCGCCACCCACAGGATATCGTAGTTATCCGAGGTGTTTTCCAGCGCCATGTTGCGGAAGAAGTCCGCCGCGTCGTGACCGATTTGCGAATCGCACGTGATGAACGAGAAGTCGGTGTAGAGCTTCGCAGTCTTCTCGTTGTAGTTGCCCGTTCCCAGCTGGGTGATGTGCTGCAGGCCGTGCTCGGTCTGGCGCGTGATGGTGCAAATCTTCGAATGCACCTTGAAATTGCGAAAGCCGTAGATGACATGGCAGCCGGCCTGCTCGAAGCGCTGGGACCACTCGATGTTGTTGGATTCATCGAAGCGGGCGCGCAGCTCGAAGAGCGCCGTTACTTCCTTGCCGTTCTCGGCGGCGTTGATGAGCGCCTCGGCCAAATGCGACTGGCTCGCCAAACGATAGAGCGTAATCTTGATGGAAACCACCGCCGGGTCGGTGGAGGCCTCGCGCAGAAGCTGGACGAAGGCGTCCATCGACTGGTAGGGGTAGGACAGCAGCACCTCGTGATCGGTCACCTGCTCTATGATGGAGCGGTTGCGGTCGAGGCAGGCGGGCCACTGCGGCGTAAAGGGCGCCTGAGTGAGGGCGGCGCGCTTATCGGCGGCCAGGCGGCTGCCGAGGCCCCAGGTGAATCCCATGTTCAAGGGCACGCGCGTGGCGAACAGCTGGTGCTCCCCCAGACCGAGCTTATCCAACAGCAACTTCTTCACCGTACGCGACAGCGGCCGCTCGCTTTCCAGGCGCACCGGAGCCAGGCGGCTCCGACGCTTCAGGATGCGCTTCATGTGCTCGCGGTAATCCTCGCCCTGCTCTTCGGCGCCTTCCGTGGCGTCCAAATCGGCGTTGCGCGTGACGCAGATGATGTTGGTGTGCTTCACCGTGTACATGGAGAACACATCGGCGGCGAACATCTCGATGGCGTGCTCCACGAGCATGTACTGCAGGCCGCGACCCGGCAGCTCGATGACGCGGCTCGTCTGGCGCGGCAGCGGAATGATACCCAGCGTGACGCCTTCGGCACCGAGGTTCTTCGTGGCCTTGGCCTCGGCCTTGTCGCGGGCCTTCTCCTCTTTGCTGCGCTCATCTTTGGACTTCTTCTGCTTGGGCTTGGCCTGCTCATCCAAGCGCACAATGACGTACAGACCGCCGTTTTCCAAGTGCGGGAAGGGATGACGCGCATTGACGATCTGCGGGGAGAGGAAGGGCGCCACGTTGTTTTCCACGTAATCGCGCATGTACTCGCGCTGCTCGTCGGAGAGGTCTTCCTTGCGCAAACCGCGGATGTCCTGCTCGGCGAGCAGCGCACGGACGCTCTCGTAGGTTTCCTCATAGTAGGGGTACAGCTCGTGGCAGCGCTTGTAGATGGCGTCGAGCTGCTGGGCCGGCGTCATGCCAGATTTCGGGTCGATGATCGACTTCTTCAGAAGGGAGAGGTCGGTGAGCGAGCCCACGCGCACCATGAAGAACTCCTGCAAGTTGCTCCAAAAGATGGAGATGAAGTTCAAACGCTCGAGCAGCGGCACCGTGGGATCGGCGCCCTGATCGAGCACGCGCTTGTTGAAATCGAGCCAAGAAAGCTCGCGATTCTGCATATAGGGGGGCTTCACCATCTCGGTGATAGCGGTTTCCTTGGCGGCGTCCTTTGATGCTTGGGCTGCGTTCATAGGCTCAGGTCTTCTCCCTCGTAGTCGCTGGCCGAAAAAATCAAGCCGCGCACCGGAACGCGCGCGACTTTTATAGTGTACCACTCTTTGAAATATGTCTCGAATTTTGGCAACGGGATGTTAACGAGAACATGGCAACACAACGAAATATACCTGACATTTTCGAAAACCCAGCGCAAAGCAATCCCTTATACGCACGAAGAAGCGCCGAGGGAAGGAGCTCGGCGCTTCGAACAGACTGGGTTTAGGCCCGCAATTGCCCTGTAG
>CANEDU010000037.1 GCA_947426355.1 uncultured Adlercreutzia sp.
CATGGGTCTTCACCGTATTCTCGGAGAGGAAGAGGTCTTGCTCTATCTGCTTGCGCGTCTTTCCTTCGGCGATAAGGGCCATGATCTCGCGCTCGCGCTCCGTGAGTCCGTGGTCGCGCGCCAGCTCGTCGCACCGGTTCATAAAGCGCTCGCGAGGCGTAGGCAGATGCGCTCCCCCTTCAAGGGACACGCCGGCAGCGCCCCAATCGCCGGTAACCGTCTTCTCGCTCAGCCAAACGAGAATGCAAGCAACAACGAGCACGAGACCGCAAGCGGCAAAGGCGATGAGAAACGCCTGATTATCGAACAAGCCCCAATCACGGAACGCGCGGCGCAGAAAAATACCGACAAAGATGCCCGTCTCGCTTAAGGCGCGTGCAAGGGCGAACATGCGCAAGCTGGGGACATCGAAGCGGAAGGCGATATTCGCCAAAACCAACAGCACAAAGAGCGTGAACCACACATAGGAGAGCTTCAGCAGAAACGCCTCCGCAAAGCCGACCGCCGTGCCGGAAAAGGGAATGAGCGCGATGGCCAGCAGCGCAAGCACCGCTGCCGTTTTGGCAAGAATGCGCACGTCCATGCGATCTCGCGCACCGGACATGAGCCCCAAAAGAACCGCGCCAGCCAACCCCGTGGCCGCCACGCGCATCACCGACCCAACGCCTTCCGGCTGGGGAAGCCCCGTGCCCGATGCTCCCGAGAGAAACCCGGCGACCATCATAACGACGATGAGCTTCCAGGGCATGGGGTAGCGCACGTCACGGGGTCGCAACGGCTCGTTGGGCACCAAGCGAAGACTCTGCAACACGCACAGAAGCGAGACGAGCGGCAGCAGACCCGTAGCCACGATAGCGTAGGGCGCCTTCATCGTGGTTACCGCAAACGAAACACCCGCAGCCAGAAGACAGGAGAGGCTCCCGTAAACCACAGCGCGGGTTATGCCCATGCGAGCATAGACCTGGGCCCAAAGGCAGAATAAGCAGGCGCCGCCAAAGGCCGTGGGTATCGAGCAAAGGAGAACCGCCGCCTCCGAAGCACCACCAGGAATGAGCCCCAGGCCAATACCCCAGGTGCCCACGACGCTCAACGCTACGGCGACTTCGTTGAGGCGGCGTTTCGCGTCCAAGCTTCCCAGCCGTGGAGCGGCGGCAGCCAAAGCGAGAAGCGCAACGATGTCCCCGATGCGCATGCCCGTATCGAAGGCGTTGCGCAAGTCCATAGGAAAATCGGGGCCGGGGAACACCCACACAATGTGGGCGCAGCACATCCATGCAATCAAAAGACCCATGCCCAAGAAGCGCAAAGGCAATAACTGAGGCATCCCCTCGGTCTCTTCGAAGTCCTCGCGTGGTCCTTCCGAAGACCGAATCTCTGTCGTCGTCACGAAAACCCTCCCCCTTCTGCGGCGCCCATTGTAGCAGCTAATCAGCACGTCACACCAGGGGGTGAGACGAGGGGTGAGCAACGATTCACCCGATTTCCGCCACCGTTCACCCGCGACAAACCGTCGAGAGCACGTCAGCATGGCCTCAGCGCACGAAGCGCAGCGGCGAGTCGCCAAGGAGAGCTTCAAAGGGAAGCCGGCGCGCCGCGAAAACGAGTGTGGAGGGAGATTCATATGTCCATCAACAAAGGTCTGTCGCGTCGCAGCTTCCTGACTTTGGGAGGCGTGGCCGCTCTGGGAAGCGCCGCCGCTTTGGCTGGATGCGCGCCGCAGCAGAACAAGGCCGACTTGGCGGAAACGGGCGAGAAAGCCGCCGAGGCCAACGCCATGAAAACCGCCGACGAGACTCGCGAGTGCGACATCGCCATCGTGGGTGCGGGCGGTGCCGGCATGTGGGCCGCCGTGGAGGCCGTCAACGCCGGCAAGTCGGTCATCGTCATTGAGAAGGGCCAGGACGTAGGCGTCTCCAACGGCTCCATCGCCGGCGGCCCGTTCATGGTCGGCTCCAAGCTTCAGCAGAACGCTGGCATCGAGTTCTCTGTCGAGGAAGCGTTCAACCACGTCATGGAATACGCCCACTGGGCCACGAACGCCGCCGCCATCAAGCGGGCCCTGGAACTTTCAGGCGATACCGTAGACCGCTTCACTGACGATTTCGGCGTGCCCACGGGTCTGCGCCCCGACAACTATGGCGCCGGCCACGACTCCGTGCGCTGCAACTTCCAGGCCGACCCGAAGGATTCCAAAACCCAGCAGAAGGGCGTCGACCGCATGGGCCCGCTGCAGGCCCACATCGAGGCCAACGGCGGCGAGTTCATCTTCAACACCGCTGGCAAACGCCTCATTATGGAGGACGGTGTTTGCGTAGGCATTCAGTGCGAGGGCGATTCGGTCATCGACGTGAAGGCCAAGGCCGTTATCGTTTCTACGGGCGGCTTCCTCGGCAACCCCGACATGATGGTCGAGCGCTTCGGCACCTTCGTGAACCCCCTCGGCAACCTGCTTTCCGTCGGCGAGGGCATCGAGATGGTGCAGGAGGTGGGCGGCCAGGTGTCCACCCAGTGGGGCATCGCCGGCAACGAGTTCTCCGGCTCCAACCAAATCGCCAACGGCCTGTGGGGCAAGGGCAACGCCGCTTTTTCCATTGGCATCTACGGCACGCTGCTCGTGAACAACGAGGGTCGTCGCTTCAGCAACGAGGGCAAGTTCGCCAACCTCCCCTTGGCTTTGGGCGGCGCGATTTCCCTGGTGGGAGGCCAGTACTACGCCGTGGTCGACCAGGCGTACGTGGACGGCTTGAACGCCGGCACCGACCCCTGGACGCTGTGCGGCTCCGATAGCGAGAACTGGCGCACGGGCATGATGACCCTGAAGGACAAGCCGCTCGAGGACGTGCAGGCCAATATTGACGCCGGCGTCGAAGAGGGCTGGATCTTCAAGGCCGACACCATCGAGGCCCTAGCCGAGGCCATTGGCGCACCGCAGCTGGTTGACACCTTGGACGAGTACAACGGCTACTGCGCCGCAGGCAAGGACGAGCAGTTCTACAAGCCGGCCTGCTTCCTGCAGCCGGTGGCAGAGGGCCCCTTCTACGCCATGCAGTACGAGCCGAGCGCCTGGGTCACCATCGGCGGCATTCGCACCAATGACCGTCTGCAGGCCATCGACGACAAGGGCCTCGCTATTCCGGGCCTGTATGTCGCTGGCGCCGACAACGGCACGCTGATGAGCGCTCCCTACTGCGACTACGAGGGATACTCGCTCATGTGCGCCTACAGCGGCGGCCGCATGGCCGGCATGAACGCCGCGGAGGATGTCGCCTAGCCGACTCGCGAGCCTCATCGCCAACCCCTCACCTTTTCAACGCTACATCCCTTATCGCAAGCGCGTCGCCTATCCCTCCCTAAGGCGGCGCGCTCTTTTTGTGGCAGTAACACCGAATTTGGAACGAAAAAGAGCGTGCTGCGAAGAAAGCCTTGCGGAGCACTAAACTAGGAGCAGCCCTACGTCTACCCCGCTAGTTGCAACGATGGAGCCAGCATGAGCAGCCACCGCCATCCCGCCCACACCACTTCTTCCCAGCGCAACGCCAATCCAGCGCATTTCACCGAGCCCGAGGCCATCGAGGTGCGCGGGGCGCGAGTCCACAACTTGAAGAGCCTCGACGTGGAAGTGCCCTTGCGCCAGCTAGTGGGCATTGCCGGCGTATCCGGGTCGGGCAAAAGCTCGCTGGCCCTCGGCGTGCTGTACGCGGAAGGGTCGCGCCGCTATTTGGAGGCGCTTTCCACCTATACGCGGCGGCGCATCGCACAGACCGGGCGCGCCACGGTAGACGAGGTGCTTCACGTGCCTGCGGCTTTGGCCCTGCGACAGCGGCCGGGCATTCCGGGTGTTCACTCCACCTTCGGCACCTCCACGGAACTGCTGAACTACCTACGGCTCATGTTCTCGCGCCTCGGCTGCCACGTGTGCCCCAACGGGCATGCAAACGCGCCGTCGCTGAACGTCGCCGCCGAGCTGCCCATCACCTGCTCTACATGCGGCGTGGAATTCTACGGCCCCGGCGCCGAGGACCTCGCCTTCAACAGCGGCGGCGCCTGCCAGACATGCGGCGGCACCGGCGTCGTGCGCACCATCGACGAGAGCACGCTCATCCCCGACGAGAACCTCACTCTTGACGAGGGCGCCGTGGCTCCGTGGCGCCAGCTCATGTGGTCGCTCATGGCTCAGGTGGCCGGCGAGATGGGCGTGCGCACCGATGTGCCCTACCAGGACCTGACCGATGTCGAGAAGGACATCGTGCTGCACGGGCCCATGGAGAAGCGCCATATCCTGTACGTGCCGAAGGGCAAAGACCACGCCACCGAGCTGGACTTCACCTACTACAGCGCCGTGAACACCGTGAAGAACGCCCTCTCGAAGGTGAAGGACGAGAAGGGCATGGCCCGCGTGGCGAAGTTCCTCACCGAGTCGGTGTGCCCGGAATGCCACGGCACGCGACTTTCGGAAAAGGCGCGCTCATCGACCATCGATGGGCTGAACCTCGCCGAGGTGACGGCTTTTTCCCTGGACGAGCTGCGCGAGTGGCTGCCCACGGTGAGCCCCTGGCTGCCCGCGGACATGCGGCCCATGTGCGATGCCATCACCAGCGAGATGACCGAGCCCATCCAGCGCCTGGAACAGCTGGGGCTGGGATACCTGGCCCTCGACCGTGCCAGCGAGACGCTCTCCAACGGCGAGCGCCAGCGCGTGGCCCTCACGCGCGCCGTGCGCAGCCGCACCACCGGGGTGCTCTACGTGCTGGACGAGCCTTCCATCGGGCTTCATCCGGCGAACATCGAAGGGCTGCTCGGCGTGATGGACGACCTGCTTTCCGACGGAAACTCCGTGGTGATGGTCGACCACGATGTGGCCGTGCTGCGCCACGCGAATCACCTTATCGAGATTGGACCCGGCAGCGGCGCCGACGGCGGGCGCGTCATCGCCCAGGGGTCGGTGACCGATATCGAGGCCAGCACCGCCTCGCGCATCGGGCCGTTTCTGGCAGGCACGGCGAAGGTGCGCGTGCGCACGCCCGTGGCAGCGGCGCACCTGTTCGACGAGGGCGCCATCCGAATCGAGACCGGCGCCATCCACACCGTGCACCCGCTGGAGGTGCGCATTCCCAAGGGGCGTTTCACGGTAGTTACCGGCGTATCCGGCTCGGGGAAGACAACCCTCGTGCTGGAAAGCCTGGTTGCGGGGCTGAAAGCCGCCACCGCGGGAACGCGCCCGCCCGCCCACGTGCGCGACCTAGATGCCCCGGGCATCGCGCGTGTGGACCTAGTGGACGCCACGCCCATCGGCGTGAACGTGCGTTCCACCGTGGGCACCTATTCCGGTGTGCTGGACGATCTGCGCCGCGCGTTCGCCAAACTGTCCGCGGCGAAGGCGCGCGGCCTGAAAGCGGGCGCATTCTCCTACAACACGGGAAGCCTGCGCTGCCCCACCTGCGACGGCACCGGGCAAATCTCCCTGGACGTGCAGTTCCTCCCCGATGTGGACATCCCCTGCCCCGACTGCCGCGGCTCCCGTTACGGCAAGGACGCCTACGCCATCCAAATAGAAGTGGAGGGGGATGCCGACGATTTCGAAAGCGTGCACACCCTGTCGTTGCCGGAGGTGCTCACGCTCACGGTCGACCAGGCGCTTGTGGCCCTAGCTCCCATGAAGAAGGTGCGCGACAAGCTGCAGATTCTGCACGATCTGGGACTCGGGTACCTCACGCTCGGCGAGGCCACGCCGGCTCTTTCCGGAGGCGAGGCCCAGCGTCTGAAGCTCGCCAGCGAGATGCGCCGCAACCAGGCCGACACGCTCCTCGTCTTCGACGAGCCCACCATCGGCCTGCACCCGCTGGACGTGGAGACCCTCATCGGCGTGCTACAGAAGCTCATCGAGCACGGCGCCACCGTCGTGGTCATCGAGCACGACCTGGACATGATCGCCAACGCCGACTACCTCATCGACATGGGTCCCGGCGGCGGCGAGCAAGGCGGCACCGTCGTTGTCGAAGGCACCCCCGCCGAAGTGGCCGCCTGCCCCGAGAGCATCACCGGCACCTACCTGAAACGAGAGCTGGAGGGTTAGCGAGTCAACACAGGCACTCGCAACAATGGCGCAACAACCGATCCTTCACCTTGCTTTTTCTCAGAAATGTCGTAATAAAGCTTCCATTTATTACGACATTTCGTACTATACAGGGTAAGCACGCAGCTATTTGTTGCGACATCTCGAACCTCAGGAGAGCTCATGCTCAGTACGTCATTCCCCTCCGGCGACTACCGCGAAGAAGTCGCTCGCGTCGAAACGCTCGCTCGCAGGTGGCGCCGACAGCGCCGGCTCATCGCAAGCCCCGAAGCTCTGCGCTCCTACGAAGAGGACTTCCTCGTGCGCATGGCCTACAACTCAAATGCCATCGAGGGCTCGACTCTCACCCTCGCCGAGACAGAGATAATTTACGAGGGTGAGTTTGTTCCGGGCAAGCCCGGCCGTGAGCAGATTGCTGCACGAGGCATTTTCGAAGGACACGATTTCCTTACCCGACAGAACGCCGACAAACGTGCTTTGGGCAAGGAGCTTATCCTCGACACCCACGAGCGATGCGCTCTCGACCTTCAACCAGCCGCCCGAGGCATGTATCGAAACGCGCCGGCCATCATACGAGCGTCAAGAACGACGCCGACCTCGCCCCTGCGCATCCGCGAGGAAATGGACGACCTCATCTTCCACTTCAATCGCCTTATTAAGGAAAGCAGCCCCCTTGTGGCCTGCGCTTGGTTCCACGCCGCCTTTGAAGCCATCCACCCCTTCGCCGACGGCAACGGACGCACCGGTCGCCTTCTGCTGAATGCCCAACTGGAAGCCTTCCAATTTACCCCTGTCGCGATCAAGGCAGCTCACGCCCTTGATTACAAGGAATCTTTGGAAAGTTGGCAGGCCGATGGCAACGACGGTCCTTTTATCCACCTTTTGCTGGCGTGCGAAACGGAGGAGCTCGAAAGACGCCTGGATTTCTTGGCGCAGTTCCCCAAAAGCGAACGAGGCCGAACGCTTATCGATAGACGAATCCTTGAACTGTTGCAAGCGAACCCGTCTTCATCAGCGCGCGAACTTGCTGATGCTCTGGGCATTTCCCTACGCCACACCCAGCGCATCATGAAGCAACTTCAAGAGGAGAACAGGCTTCGTCACCTGGGCCCACGAAAAGGCGGCCACTGGGAAGTCGTCGATACGGATACCGCTGACGAACATGCGAAAAGGGCAGAAGACTAGGAGCTTTCTGCCGCTGTAGCAAAATCTAGCAGGCCAGTAGCAAAATAGTCGGCTCCTCGGGAATTTGTGGCGTTATGATGCGCTCATCATGAAACCTCTGCGGAAAGACACCAGCGCCAAGCGCGACAACGGCATCGACATGCTCAATGGCCCGTTGCCGGGCAAAATTTTGCTGTTCGCCATCCCGCTTGCGCTCAGTAGCATCCTTCAGCAGCTGCTGAACTCCGCCGATGCCTCAATTGCGGGGCAGTACGTCAGCAGCTTCTCGCTGGCTGCCATCGGCGGCGTAAACCCCGTGACGGCCATGTTCGTGAACCTGTTCGTGGGACTCTCCATCGGCGCTAACGTCGTGGTAGCCATGCACGTGGGCGCCGGCGAGTTTCATTCCGTGAAGAAGAGCGTGCACACGGCCATGGCGCTCTCGCTCATTGCAGGCGTGGGGCTTATGGCCCTTGGCTTTGCCGTGGCGCCCTGGGTACTCGACGTCATCGGCATGCCCGCCGATTCCCTAGCCGATGCCCTCATGTACGTGCGCCTGTACTTCTGCGCTATTCCGTTTCTCACCATCTACAACTTCGGGTCGGCGCTCCTGCGCGCCCATGGCGATGCGAAACGCCCGCTCTACGCCCTGGCTGTGGCCGTGGTCGTGAACTTCGTGCTCGACCTCGCCTTCGTGCGTTTCTTCCATTGGGGCACAGCGGGCATCGGCATCGCAACCATCATCGCGGCGGCCATCAGCGCGTTTATCGTCGTCGTATTCCTCACCAAGGAGGAAGGTCCCTTCCGCCTGCATCTGCGTGACGTGCGCATTTCGGGACCAGCCCTCAAGGAAATGCTGCGTATCGGCATTCCCGCCGGCATCCAAGGTGCCGTGTTCTCGCTTTCGAACACCGTGGTGCAGGCGTCCATCAACGGCTTCGGCTCGGCGGCTATGGCCGGATCGGCCGCGACGCTCAACTTCGAGTACTACACCTACTTCTTCGTGAACGCCTTCGGGCAGACCGCTGTCACGTTCACGGGGCAGAACTTCGCCGCGCAAAATGTTGGGCGCTGCAAGGAAATCTTCCGCTGGTGCCTGTTGTTCGGCTTTACCTCGTCGCTCATTTTGGGCATCACCTTCACCGCCCTCGGCACCAGCGCCCTGGGGCTGTTCACCGCCGATGCCGCCGCCCTCAGCTTCGGCATCGTGCGCCTGTGGCTTGTGGAATTGCCCGACTGCCTGACGACCCTTTACGAGGTACCCGCAGGCGCCATGCGAGGCATGGGCTGGTCGACTCTTCCGGCCGTCATCACCATCCTCGGCTCCTGCGTGCTGCGCGTCGCACTGGTAACCTGGGTGTTCCCCGCCTACGGCACCTGGGATGCGCTCATGATCATTTACCCCATCACCTGGTCGTTCATGATTGTCGCCATGCTCATCGCCTACTTCATCGTAAGCCGCCGCTGCTACCGCTCCATCGAGCGAGCGCTGGCCTAGGCAAGCTAGCGGGTTTCACGCAGTTCGGCGATGGTGTTGCGGGCCTCGTTCAGGTTCGCCTCGATGTCGGCGCCGACCACGTCCAAATCCTCAGCAACGGCGAAGCGCACCTCGGGGATGCCGAGCATGTTCGCCAGGCCGCACATATACTCGTAACCGAAGTTGATGCCGGCCACCTTACCGCCGCAGGTGGTGATGTAGGTGAGATGGCGCGCCTGGCACATGCCCTCGCAGATACCCTGGTCGGTGTAGTGGAACGTGATGCCCATGGCGCAAATGTGCTCGACGTAGATTTTCAGCGCCGCCGGGAACGACAGGTCCCAATAAGGCGCACCGATGACAATCTCGTCCGCTTCGGCGAAGTCCTTGGCCAGATCGAACAGCGGGTCGTCGTAGTTGTCGTGCGCCTCCAACTGAGCGCGGAAGGCCACCTGGCCGCCGTAATAAGGATCAAGCTTCAGCTCGGCAAGGTTCACTTCCTTCACATCCTCGATGCCCTCCAGGTACTCGCGGCACAGCGTAAGGGTGCGCGACTCATCGCCGCGCAGGCAAGCATTCACGAACAGAACGGTCATGGCGTTCCTCCTTTTCCGATATCTTCCCCATTGTAGCGCTGCGCTGCATGATGCCCTTTGAGACGCTCACAGTTCACCGCGAATCAGCCAAAAAGAGACAGCCCGCAACCACGTTGTTTACAACGCTTACGAGTATACTGGTCGCACTAGCGAGAAAGGACTTCCATGGAGAACTTCGAATTCGTCTCCCCTACTCACTTCGTGTTCGGCCGTGGCGCGGAAGAGCAGGTGGGCGCCAAGCTGGCCGAGGCCGGCGCCAAGCGCGTGCTCGTGCACTTCGGCGGCGAGAGCGCGCGGCGTTCGGGTCTCATCGACCGCGTGGGCGCCTCGCTGGATGCGGCGGGCATCGAGCACCTGGAGCTGGGCGGCGTGCGACCTAACCCCGAGATTACGCTGGTGCGCGAGGGCGTGCGGCTGTGCAAGGAAGGCGACGTCGACTGGATCCTCGCCGTGGGCGGCGGCTCGGTCATCGACTCGGCGAAGGCCATCGCCAACGGCGCTTGCGTCGACTGCGACGTGTGGGAGCTCTTCGAGACGAAGGCTCTCGACCACGATGTGCTGCCCATCGCCGTGGTGCTCACCATTCCGGCCGCCGGAAGCGAGGCGTCCAAGAACACCGTGGTGTCCAACGACGAGCTGGGCCGCAAGACCGGCTACGCCAACAACGCCCAGCGCCCGAAGTTCGCCTTCATGAACCCCGAGCTCACCTTCACCCTGCCGCCCTTCCAAACGGCCGCAGGCCTTACCGACATGTACTGTCACCTGCTGGAGCGTTTCTTCGACGACGTGGGGGCGGTGCCCGTGACCGACAACCTGAACCTGTCGCTCATGAACACCATTCGCGCCGAGGCACCCCGCGTGCTGGCCGACCCCGACAACTACGACGCCCGCGCGAACATCATGTGGGCCGGAATGCTCTGCCACCAGGGGCTCGCCGGCGTGGGCCGTCACGAGGACTGGGCCACCCACGGGCTGGAACACGAGCTGTCGGCCCTGGACCCGGCCATCACCCACGGCGCCGGCCTGGCCGTCATGTTCCCTGCCTGGATGGAATACGTACACGGCGAAAACCCCGCCCGCTTCGCCTTCTACGGCCAGGCGGTGTTCGGCCTTACCCCCACGGGCGATGTGGAGGCCGACGCGCTTTCCGCCATCGACGAGACCCGCGCCTTCTTCGCGAGCCTGGGAATGCCCACCACGCTCGCCGAGCTAAGCGTGGAAGAGGCCGATATCCCGAAGATGCTGCCGACGCTCGCTCAAAACAAGGGCGTCCCCTTCGGCAGCTTCAAGAAGCTGACCCTGGAAGACGCCGCCGAAATCTACAAGCTGGCGCTGTAGGAGGCACCAGGCACAACACCGGCTGGGCCGACCGCGCGCTGGCGCAGAAGCGTTCGAGCCAGCATGCAAAACCGATCCACTGCGGGCCCCTCGTTAAGTACGGGGCCCGCCACTTTCTGCGCTCCGAGCGGTCGGCGCCTTAGTCCGCAATAGGCAGGTTCGTCACTTCCGCTTCCAAGGGCAGCGGCACGTCGTCGGCCTCGGCTTCGGCAGCCAGGCCGCCGTCCCACGCCTCTTCCTTGCCCGGCAGCACGATGTTCAGCACAATGCCCACGATAGAGCCCACGGCCAAACCCGAAAGCGCGATGGTCACACCGCCCACCTCGAAGGTGATGGCGCCGGCCGCGCTGTAGGCGATGCCGAGCGACAGCACCAGGATGAGCGCCGTGATGAGCACGTTGCGGCTGGCCATGAAGTCGACGTGGTTCTCCACCAGGTTGCGGATGCCCACCGCCGAGATCATGCCGTAGAGCACCAGCGACACGCCGCCGATAACGCAGGCCGGCATGCACGAGATGACCGCCGCGAACTTCGGGCAGAACGAGAACAGGATGGCGAAGCAGGCCGCGATGCGCACCACGCGCGGGTCGAACACGCGGGTTAGCGCCAACACGCCGGTGTTCTCGCCGTAGGTGGTGTTGGCCGGCGCACCGAAGAGCGACGCCAGCATGGTGGCCAAGCCGTCGCCGAGCAGCGTGCGGTGCAGACCCGGCTCGGCGATGAAGTTGCGGTTGCAGGTAGAGCTGATGGCCGACATGTCGCCGATGTGCTCGATGATGGTGGCGAAGGCCAGCGGCATGATGGTGATGATGGCGGTAATGGCCAGGCCCGCGTCGAACTGGGGGCCGAACAGGGCGAACACCGTGTTATCCCAGAGCACCGGCAGGCCCACCCACGAAGCCTCCACCACAGGCGTGAAGTCAACGAGCCCCGCCACGGCAGCCACCACGTAGGAGCCGATGACGCCGAGCAGAATGGGAATGATGCGAATCATGCCGCGGCCCCAGATGTTGCTGATGACGATGATGGCGATGGCCACGAGCGCCACCGGCCAGTTGGTCTGGCAGTTGGCGATAGCCGACGAGGCTAAGATGAGCCCGATGCAGATGACGATGGGACCGGTGACCACGGGCGGGAAGAAGCGCATGATGCGGCGCGGCCCGAACACCTTGAACAGCGCCGAGATGACAAGGTACAGCAGGCCCGCGCAGGCAACGCCCAAGCACGCGTAGGGCAGAAGATGCGCCTCGCCGTTCGGCGCGATGGCCGCGTATCCCGCGATGAACGCGAAAGACGAGCCGAGGAACGCCGGCACCTTCCCTTTCGAAAGGAAGTGGAACAGCAGCGTGCCGAGGCCGGCAAACAAAAGGGTCGCCGAAACCGACAACCCCGTGAGCGTAGGCACGAGAATAGTTGCGCCGAACATGGCGAACATGTGCTGGATACCGAAGACGGTCATCTTCGGGGCGCCCAGCTTTCGGGCATCGTAAACGGCATCGGGGGCGTCGGCGGCACCCATAGTGGGCACGGTTTTGGTATCGCTCACGGAAAACCTCTCATCGTTGCGGCGGACAGATGGCCGCTTCGCAAGTCCGTGCTCCGTTCGGACGGCCGCGCACCGCGCATCGGTCCGAATGCGGCCTGCCTGCGAGCCGACCGCGCCTATTATGGCATGGCCCTCGTTGCCGTCTTATTTCGCCTCCGCAGGGGGCCGAAACATCCCGCAAGCTGCTGGACGCCTGCACAAAACAGGCTCGCACCCGCGAATTGCTTTGAAATCGACGGTTATCGTAGTCTGACCGCGGCTCGCCCGACCTCAGTCCTAGCGTTTT
Organism: uncultured Adlercreutzia sp.; assembly: GCA_947426355.1. Classification (GTDB taxonomy): domain Bacteria; phylum Actinomycetota; class Coriobacteriia; order Coriobacteriales; family Eggerthellaceae; genus Adlercreutzia. The sequence continues at coordinate 12,481 of CANEDU010000037.1, forward strand.
CCCAGGTGGCTTCTTCACAATTCGCAGGACAGCACCAACCAAACTACGATAACCGTCGATTTCCAAGCAAAAGACCGCCTCCGAGGAGACGGCCTTTTTCGTCAGCTCCGGAAACGAAGGTTAAGGCAATCGTTTCGGATAGGGAAAATGCAGAGAGGAAACGGGGGCCGCCGCATCAGCCGAGCCGACACGGGGCGCCGCGCCGGTCGAAGGCGCGTTGTCGCATCAGCCAAGCCGGCGCGGGGCGCGCTGCGCCGGTCGAAGGCGCGCGCCGCATCGCGTGGGTCGGGCCGGAGCGGCATCCCGCTGAGCTAGTCGAACTGGCGCAGCGCCGTGCCGAGACGCGCCAAGCCCTCGCGCAGCACCGGCTCGGGCGCGCAGTAGCCCAAGCGCGCGCCGCCCGGCAGCTCGAAGCGGCTTCCCGGAACCAAGAGCACGCCCTGCTCCTTCAGAAGCTTGATGCAGAACTCCTCGTCATCCAGGGGAATGTCCCACTGAATATAGGCCACCGACACGCCCTTGGGCGCTTGCCACGTCACGCGGGGCTCGGCATCGATCCACTCCTGAGCAATGCTCAAGTTACGGAACACAATCTCGCGGTTGCGCTCGAGCACCGCCTCGCGATTGCGCAGGATATAGGTGGCCAGCGCGTCATTGAACTCGCCGCAGCAAATCATGGTGTAGTCGCGGTACACGCGGAACTTGTCGGCCAGCTCGCGGTTAGAAACCGTCCAGCCAATGCGCGCACCGGGCACCGAGTAGGTCTTCGAGATGGAGTTGGTCACCACGGCGCGATCGTACAAATCGGCCATGGACCAGAAATTCTCCGTGTTCTCCAGCGGCAGGTACACCTCGTCGGAGAGCACATAGGCGCCCACCGACTGCGCGATTTCCACGATCTGCTCCAGCGTCTCGCGATCGAGCACCGCGCCCAGCGGGTTCGATGCGTTGTTGATGCAGATGAGTTTCGTATCCGGACGAACGAGGGCCTTCAGCTCCTCGATGGAAGGATTCCAGCCGTTCTCCTCGCGCAGATGCCAGTACTCCACCTCGGCGCCCAGGGTGCGGGGAATCTCGTAGAGCGGCTGGTAAGTGGGATATTCCGCGATCACATGATCGCCCGGCTCCACCAGCTGCATGAGCGCCATGAGGTTCGCGCCCGTGGTGCCGTTGGTCTGCAGAATGCAGTCGGGGTCAATCTCGGTGCGATAAAGCTTCGCCACCTCGGCCTTGAACTCGGGCGAGCCTTCGATCCAGCCATAGTTCATCTTCTCGCGATTCAGCCGCTCGTAGAAGGTGGCGCCTTCCTGGCCGTCCAGCTCCAGAATCTCTCCCATGGTCATAGAGGCAATGGTCGACTGCGCGATGTCGTAAGTCGCGCTCTTCTCCCAAACGTTCAGCCAATCCTCCACGCCGATAGTCTTAATGTCCATTACACGCGCTCCTTTAGTTTTGTCGCAAATCTCCCGGGGCGGAACCGCCGGGCACCTTGATTCGCTCAGACAGTCCTCGCTTTGTGAAACAGGACATTTAGTCCTGTTTCAGTCGCTGCGGAACTCGCTCGGTCAAGGCACCCGCCGTTTCCGC
>CANEDU010000038.1 GCA_947426355.1 uncultured Adlercreutzia sp.
AGCGATAAGCAGGGCGTAGGAGGGCGTGCAGGCGAGGATGTCGGTCTTGCAGTCCTTGAGCATCTGCACCTGGCGCTTGGTATTGCCCGAAGAAGTGGGAATGACCGTGCAGCCCATGGCCTCGCCGCCGGCATGGGCGCCCAAGCCGCCGGTGAACAGGCCGTAGCCGTAGGATACCTGGATGGTGGACTCGTTAGAGCCGCCCACCATGGCGATGCCGCGGGCGAAGCAATCGCCCCAGTTCTTCAAATCCTCGGCAGTGTGTCCCACCACCGTGGCCTGGCCCGTGGTTCCCGAAGAGGCATGGATGCGAGCCACATCGGCGTTCTCGCGGGCGAACATGCCGAAAGGATAGTTGTCGCGCATATCCTGCTTTACGACAAAGGGGAACTTCGAGAGATCATCAAGGCTCTTCAAGTCCTCCGGCGTCACACCCGCCTCATCGAAGCGCTCGCGGTACAGCGGCACGTTCTCGTAGGCGTTGCGCAGCGATTCGCGCATGCGCTCAAGCTGAAGCTCGCGCAGCTCCTCGCGAGGCATTGTCTCAATCTCCGGTTGGAAGTACACAGCTTCCTCCTTTTCCTTCTCCTATTCGGCGTTGATCAATATTTTAGACCTCGTGACGGCCATTTCTTCAACAGGAGACGCAATCTATAAAGAACAACTTATCGTAAGCACATTACCTACTATTTGCTCGTTCCTCGTGCGCCCCGAGATCGCTCCCGAGCGAGTTCGGCCGCAAGGGCCTTTGCGGCCGCCACGGTGTAGTAGGCCGTCACGCCGAGCGACAAGACGAGACCCGCATAAACAAACCAGATACCCCAAGAGACATCCGCCCCGTTGAAGCCGGGCAACCAGGCAATGCTGCACCAGTCTAGGCCGGGAATAAGCGGCCAGTTCAGCAGAAGGCCCGCAAAGCCGACGAACAGAAACGTCGTGGCGAACTTGCCGGGGTAGATAACGGGCACGCGAATGCGGTAGCGGGACAAAAGCCAGCCCCCGCCGATGAGCAGGTAGGCGTCTCGCAGCACCACGATCACGATGACCCACAAAGGAATGCGCCCGACAAGGAACACGCCGAGCACGCCGGTAACCATGAGGATGCGATCGACCGCCGGGTCGAGAATCTGGCCCAGCTTCGATACCGTATGCGTGCGGCGCGCCAGCTGCCCATCGACGAAGTCGCTGGCCGCGGCCGCGGCGAACACGAGCGTGGCAGCCAGATTGGAGCCCGTAAGCAGCAGCCACAGATAGACCGGCACGAGTAGCAGACGCACGAAGGATACGACGTTGGCCGCCGTGAATATGTCGCTCGTCACCTGCTCGGTGGCCACCTGCTTTTCCTGCCGCTCGTCTGCCATGAGCCAGCCAGCTCCTTCTCTACAAAAACCGGACCCCCGCGGGGGTCCGGCATCTCGCGCCAATATCGGCATATTTTACCAGAGGAGCGGACCCTTCGCGGACTCACCACGAAACTTAACGGCCCGTTAACCCTTACGATTCTGTCACGCCAGCCTTCGGGTCGGGAACCTGCAGCACGCGGCAGGTCTTTGTCGTGGCGATGGGCGTGTAAGACGGCTCCATCGTCAGGCACTTCTTCGGGCACAGGCGCACGCAGGTGCCGCATTGCACGCAGCGGAACGGGTCGATGGACCAGGTGCGCTCTTTCTTCTCGACGACGATGGCGTCGGCCGGGCAGCTCTTCTGGCAAATGCCGCAGAGGATGCACTGGCTCACCTCGTTTTCCACGTGTCCCTTAAGGCCGGCCGGAGCCGGTTTGGTCTCGAAGGGATACAGCACGGTCTCGGGCTTCTTGAACAACGACCCGAAGGTCATGCCTCCCAGTTTGAAGCTTCCCATGGGTGCCTACCTTTCCGTGCAGCTGATGCAGGGGTCGATGGTCAAGATGATCATGTTCACGTCGGCCAAGTCGCAGCCCTTGAGCGCCACGGTCATACCGGCGAGGTTCTGCGAGGTGGGCGTGCGCATGCGCATGCGCTCCAAGTTCTTGGAGCCGTTGCCGCGCGCGTAGTAGTAGCACTCGCCGCGGGGCTGCTCGAGCACGTTGGAAGCCTGGGCGCCATCGGCGGGCGCGCCCTTCACGTCCACGGCGATATCGCCGGCGGGCATCTTCGCGGCGAGCTCCTTGATGATCTCGATGGACTGGAGCACTTCCAGGCAACGCACCTTCACGCGGGCGAAGCAGTCGCCAGCCGTGTCGGTGATGGGAGCGAACTCGGACAGGTCGCCGTAGGCGCCGCGCCCGAAGGAGCGCACGTCATAGGCAAGATTCGAGGCGCGGGCGAACGGACCCACCATGGACAGAGCAGTGGCGTCCTCGGCAGACAGGTACCCCACGCCCACGGTGCGGTTCTTCACCGAGGTGTCGGTGAGCAGCGTGTTCATGATCTGGGTGTACTCGTCTTTGAGCCCATCGAGCACCGAGACGATCTCGGCCATCTGGGTGGCGTCGATATCGCGCACGACACCGCCCACCTTCACCACGGACAAGATGACGCGACCGCCGGTGGTCTTCTCGAACAGGTCGAGCACGCGCTCGCGCAGGCGCCAGCAGTGCATGAACATGGACTCGAAGCCGAAGGCGTCGGCGGCCAGGCCCAGCCACAGCAGGTGCGAGTGGACACGGGACAGCTCGTGCCAGATGACGCGCAGGTACTCGGCGCGCTTGGGCACTTCCACGCCCATGAGCGATTCCACCGTCTCGGCGTAACCGAGGGAGTGCCCCATGGCGCAGATGCCGCAGATGCGCTCCGCGATGTAGATGAACTGGTTGTAGTCGCGGGTCTCCACGAGCTTCTCCAGGCCGCGGTGCACAAAGCCGATCTGCGGGATGCAGTCCACCACCGTCTCGTCCTGAACCACCAAATCGAGGTGCAGAGGCTCGGGCAGAACCGGATGCTGGGGCCCGAAGGGAATGATTGTCGCCTTGCTCATGCTACTCCCCCTTCCCTTCCGCGGCCTTCTTCGCCTTGGCCTCCAGAGCGGCGCGCACCTTGGCGGCCTTCTCGGGATCGAGGCAGGCAACCTTGGCCTGAATCTCTTCTTCGGTAAGGCCCGTCTTCGCGGGCTCGGCGGGTGCTGCGGGCGTTGCGGCAGCGGCCTTCTTCGCCTTGGCCTCCATAGCCGCGCGGACCTTTGCCGCCTTTTCAGGGTCGAGGCCGGCGATCTTCGCCTGAATCTCCTCCTCGGTGGGACCTGTGGCCAAAGCAGGAGCCGCCTCGGCCTTGGCGGCGGCCTCCTTGGCGGCCTTGGCCGCGGCGATCTTCTTGGCCTTCTCGCGGGCCGCCAGCTGCTCGGGGCTCACCACGGTCATGGGAGCCTTCTCGGCCAGCTGGTAGAACATGCCGCCGAAGTCGATGGCGATGTTGCTGATGTCCACGTCGAACAGATCGTGGATCTCGTTCTCGCAGACGAAGGCCTCCAGGTACAGGTCGGTGATCGAGGGCACCGTGTCGCCCTTCTGCACACCGGCGACATTGAAGTTGGCGAGCAGGCCGTCCTTCATGTAGGAGTACACGAGGTCGATGCCGTTCTCGGTGTTCACCGCGAGGATCTGCACGTAGCGCCAGCCGTCGGCCAGGCGCGATGCGGCCAGCTCGTGCACCTGGGCCAAGGGCGTCTCCTCGAAGGTCTGTTCAAACGTCGTCACGGTCTCACGCTCCCTTCCGCGCGGCCTTCAGGGCCGCGGACTTCTCGTCGAGGGCGGCGACTCCCGCCACGATGGCGTCGATGAGCTGCTCGGGGCGCACGGCGCAGCCCGGGGCGTACACGTCCACGGGAATGGCCGCGTCCACGCCGCCGAGGACGTTGTAGCAGTCGTGGAACACGCCGCCCGTGCAGGCGCAGATGCCACAGGCCACGACCACCTTGGGCTCGAGCATCTGGTTGTAAATCTCCTTGATGACGCCGATGTTCTGCTCATTCACCGAGCCGGTGACGAGGAAGATGTCGGCGTGCTTGGGGTTGCCGGTGTTGATGACGCCGAAGCGCTCGCCGTCGAAGCCCGGGCACAGCGTCGCCAGGACCTCGATATCGCAGCCGTTGCAGCTGGAGCCGTCGTAGTGGATGACCCAGGGCGATTTCGAAGCAAATGCCATAGTCTCCCCTCCTTACAGAAACGCGAGGAACGCGACGTTCACGCCGCCGGCGATCAATGCCACGAGCCACGCCGACTTGAACATGAACTGCCACTTCACACGCGCGAAGTTGTTGTCGATCCAGATCTCCAGGAAGTACACGAGTGCCACAATGAGGATGGCGATGACGATGGAGACGGGGTTCGCCCAGACGAAGAACATGCCGATCCAGCCCATGAACAGCACGTTCTCGCACCAGTGCATGATCTCCACCATGCCGAGCACAGGCCCGCTCATCTCCGTGGTCACGCCGCGGACGATCTCCTGGTGGGCGTGGTGGGACAGGGCCAGATCGAAGGGCGACTTGCGCAGCTTGATGGTGAGGATGAACAGCACGCCCAAGAACACGAGCCAGATAGTGCAGACGATCGGGTGGTCCAAGCGCAGCACCGCGGCCACGTCGAAGGAGTTCGCGGCCTGGAAGAAGGCCACGGCCATGAGCAGCACCATGGGCTCGTAGGACATCACCTGCAGCGTCTCGCGGGCGGCGCCCACCTCGGCATAGGGGCTTCGGGTGGAGTAGGCCGCCATGATGAAGAACAGGCTGGAGAGCGTGATGACGAACACGCACATGAGGAGGTTGCCGCCGGAGAAGAAGATGCCGCCGGCGAGCAGGGCGAACAGAAGCGCACAGGCCACGTAGACGCCCTCCACCGAGTTCACCGACACGCGCTCCTTCTCGAAGAGCTTGCGCACGTCGTAGTAGGGCTGCAGAACCGGCGGTCCCACGCGTCCCTGCATGCGGGCCGAGATGACGCGGTCCAGGCCGGCCAGCAGACAGCCGACGACGGGGCCCGCCACGGCGAACAGGAGGGTGCCGATGAGCGTCGTAAGCAAAGTCATGAGATCACACCCTTCCTAAAAGACCATCGGGGTCACGACGAAGGCGACCGCGAAGGCCACCACCATGATGAGCGAGTTGAACACCACACCCACCGGCGCGATGCGGGCCTCGCCGAAGACGGACTCCATGTACCAGTTGCGCGTCGTGGCCTGAGTGGTGCCCGACAGCGAGTTCTGGAAGGCGCGGCCCTCGTTGTCGCGGCTGATGCCGGCAAGGTACACGTCCACCTTGCGGCACTTCTGCTTGGCACCCACCCCGGCGAACAGCACCGCCACGACGATGACGACGCAGATGGAGGAGAGCCACAGGTTGTCCGTGGAGATGTCCTGGCCGAGCACGCCGTAGACCGAGGCCACGTAGGGCTCGACGAGCACGGTGGAGACGAGCGGCAAAAACACGCAGGCCAACACGAGCAGGCAGGCCATGATGAGCAGCGCCACCCACTCGGTGGGCTTCACCGTGACCTCGACGTTCTCGGGCTCGCCGGCGATGCCCGAAAGCTTCCCGAGCCACTTGGCCCAGAACATGAAGGTGGCGGCGCTGCCGAAGGCCAGGATGACGATGAGCGCCACTTGGCGGGTGTCGACGAAGGACACGAGCGTGGCCCACTTGGCGAGCAGCATGCCGAAGGGCGCGATGAACATGCACATGATGCCGAGCATCATGAAGCGGGCCAGGCGCGGCATGCGGTCGAACAGAAGGTCCATGTCCTCGATGTCGCGGCTGCCGATGTGGTGCTCGGCGGTGCCGACGCACAGGAACAGCAGCGACTTCGCGACGGCATGGAACAGGATGAGGAAGCAGGCGGCCCACACGGCCTCAGCCGTGCCCACGCCGGCGCAGGCGCAGATCAGGCCTAAGTTCGCGATAGTGGAATAGGCCAGCACGCGCTTGGCGTTGGACTGCGAGATGGCCATGAACGAGCAGAGCACGAACGTGATGCCGCCCACGAGCATGACCATGATGGAGGGCGCCGGCGACACATGGAGCACCGGGGCCAGCTTCACGAGCATGAACACACCGGCCTTGACCATGGTGGACGAGTGCAGAAGGGCGCTCGTCGGCGTGGGGGCCACCATGGCGCCCAGAAGCCAGGTCTGGAAGGGCATCTGCGCCGCCTTGGTGATGCCGGCGAAGGCGAGCGCCGTCACCGCGAGCGTGGTGAGCGCCGGGTTGTTCTGCCCGATGACGAGGAACTCGTAGAAGGAGAACGTGCCCACGGTAAGCGCGCAGCAGTACAGCGCCACCAGAAAGCCGAGGCCGCCGGCCAAGTTCATGACGATCTGGCGGAAGGCGTTCTTGATGGCCTCGTCGGTGCGGGTGTAGCCGATGAGGAGGAACGAGCAGAGCGTCGTGACCTCCCAGCCCGTGAACATCCACTCCATGTTGTTCGAGAACACGATGACGTACATGGCGGAGAGGAACACGAACATGAGCGCGAAGAACAGCGGTCGGCGGTCGGGCGCGCCCTCGGGCTCATGGGCCTGGAAGTCCTCCATGTAGCCCAAAGCGTAGATGCAGATGCCGCTGCCCACCACGCCGATGATGAAGGTCATCAGCAGGGAGAGCGAGTCGAAGTACAGGCCGTAGGGCACTTCGATGCCGTGGGAGAACGTGAACTCCAAAATGAGGGTTCCCACCACTTGGACGGCCGCGAGCACGCCGGCCAACAGGTTCTTGTAGCGCACGGCGAACCAGATGATGACCGCGGCGATGGCCACGGAGATGCCGGTGCAGACGAAGTCGAGCGCCATGCTCTCGAACTCCATGAGCGTGCACCCGGCCCCCAGATTCATCACCACGAGGATGACGGACGCCGCGGCGATGACGGCGCCCGAGGCGCACACAATCACCCGGCGGGGCGCCTCCTGCCGCACGAACAGGAGCACGGCAGCCACGATGAGGGGGAACACGATGAGGAAGCCAATCAGTCCGAAACTGAACTCCATTCAGGATCCTCCTAACCTAAACTATCGGCCTTTTCACAGCCTTACACATAGCTGCGGCTAGGCGGGATCCACTGGATCTTGCTTTTTACCATAGCAAAGGAAGCGCAGGTAGACGCCTTTCCATCCCCTAATGATGAGCCAATACTCGGTAAAAGGGTCGTTCTAGTTGTGCACTTGCTCAATTTTTGGAGCAGATACTCCGCTCGCGGCGGAATCGAACCGTCGGCCCAGAAGGGCGCCGACCACTCCCCCGATGGCCGAGGGAAGCAGCCAGGCGAAGCCGTAGGCATACAACGGCGCCGCCTCGACAAAGGCGAAGACCCCAGAGAGGTCATGCAGCGTCAGCACAAGACTCGCGGCCACCGCGGCGGCCGCCGCCCCCTTGAACGTCCACGTGCTGCGAATGCGATCGCGGAACAGCAGCAGCACCACCGTCGTCATGAACGGCGGGCAGATGACCGACAGCACGGGACTTGCCAGAGCGATGATATTGGTCAGACCCAGATTGCAGATGAGCAGCGAAATGACGACCATGGCGATGAGCGCCGCGCGATAGCTCACCCGACGCATGGTGATGCGCTCGACATAATCGGCCGTCGCGCCGCAAAGCCCGATGGCCGTGGTCAGGCAAGCGAGCCCTACCACGACGCCGAGCACCGCCACGCCCGCCTCGCCCATGAGCTTCCACACGATCATCGTGATGAGCTCGGCCTGGCTCACGTTGTGCGGCACCACGCTGGCCGAGGTGGCGCCCAAATAGGTAAGGCCGCCATAGATAATGGCGAGCAGCACGCAGGCCACGAGGCTCGCCCGGGCCGTGACGCTCATCTGGGAGCGCTTGTCGCTATACCCGGCGGCCCGCACCGATTCCTGAACCAGGATGGAGAAACCCACCACTGCGAGGATGTCCATGGTCTGGTAGCCCGCGAGCACGCCGTCGGCCACGACGGTGTCCGTCTCAGGGGCGCCCACAGGGCCCAAGGGACTTGCGATGCCAGCAATGACCATGACCACGATGCCCGCCACAAGCAGGGGCGTGAGCACCTTGCCCACCACGTCGATGATGCGCGTGGGGCGCATGGTCAGCAGCAGCACCACGGCGAAAAACGCCACGGAGAACGGCAAAAGGCCGATATCGTCGCCGAACCAGGGGGCAATGCCCATCTCGAAGGTGGTGGCGGCGCAGCGGGGCGGTGCGATGAGCATGCCCACGCAGAGGATGGCCGCCGTGTTGAGCGCAAGCCCCGCCTTCTTTCCCAAGGCGTTCTGAATGGCGAGGATGGAGCCGCCGGCCTTATTGATGGCGAACACGCCCACGCAAGAGACCACCACGTCGAAGAACACGAAGCAGACGAGGCCCACGGGCCACAAATCGCCCGACTCCATGCCAAGATAGGGCGGGAAAATGAGGTTGCCGGCGCCGAAGAACATGGCGAACAGCGCCAAACCTACGATAAGCGCGTCCTTGTTCATGGCACCTCCTCCAACGACCTGCAGACAAAACGACGTTTTCTCGTCCTTCCCATTGTCGATGAGAGAGAGGCTCAGCGCTCCATCTCCATAAAGAAAGTTACGGTCGCTGGACCAAACCGCCACAAAACGGTTATTTGGGCAGGTGGCCCGACATCTAAGCCATCCACCAATCGCCACGTACCCGCAGTCCATTAGTGAGAGCGCGTCCGCCCATGAGGAACGCACCGAAGGCGAGCCACAGAAGAGCCGTTCCCGTCGCACTGTCAACCGCGGGAAACACGAGCAAGGCCAGGAGCGTGAGAACGAGCAGGTACACCGCTGACACGAGCGCGCAGGTTCTGGCGAGGTAGCGGAAATCGCCCGACCCGATGAGGATGCCGTCAAGGGCCCACATCCACCCTTCCAAGGGAAGGCCGATGCCCGCGGCAACCATGCCCGCGGCCACCAGATATTGCACATCGGCGCTTGGCGAGAACAACGGCGCTGCGACAAACCCCGCCAAGGCGAAGAGGGCGCCGAGCACCACGCCGGCACCGAGTCCCGCCCGCGCAGCAAACCGCGTCACCGCCCGGGCGCGGTCGTACTCGCCCGCGCCAAGGGCGGCCCCCACCAGCGTTTGGGCGGCAATGGCGATGGAATCGAGGATGTTCAGCACAAAGTTCCAGCCGGCATTCACCACCTGGTAGGCCGCGAGGGCCTCTTCCCCCAGAGAGGCCGCCGCCATGACCGTGGCCACCAGAGCCACGCGCAGGGCCAGAGTCCGTAAGAAGAGGGGCAGCCCGTCGCCACTCGCCGCCCGCAGACCCGACGCGCGCGGCCTGAGGCTCACGCCGTCCTCGCGCATCCATCGCAAAGCGGGAGTCAGGAGGCGGACGGCCATAAACCATTGGGCGACGAAAGTCGCAAAACCCGACCCGCCCACGCCCCAACCCAATCCGACAACAAGCACCAGGTCGAGCGCCGTGTTCAACACAGCCCCGGCCACGGCGACCACCAGCGTGATCCTCACTTTCTGAAGTCCGCGAAACAACCCGTTGGACGCATAGACCAACAGCATGCCGGGCACGCCCAGAACCACCATGCGCGTATACACCACGGCCTGAGCGAGCACCTCTCCCCTCCCGCCCACAGCGAAACAGAGCGGCTCGGCGCAAGCGAAGATCACCGCGGCGAGCGCAACGCCTACGAGCAGCGCCAGCCAGAGGCTGTCCACCGCCGCCTGCAGCCCCGCACGGCGGCGCCCCGCTCCGAACAAGCGCGATACCTGCGAGGTTGTCGCATAGGCGAGAAAGATGCACAATCCCACCGCCGTGAGCACCACCGTCGACCCCAGCGACAGCCCCGCCAAAGCCGAAGTTCCCACATGGCCCACGATTGCCGTATCTATGAGCACGAACGCCGGCTCCGCAACCAACTGCCCGAACGTGGGAATGGCGAGCAGCACAAGCCTGCGGAGCACCGAGGCGCTCCGCTCCCGGCCATCGCGCTGCGTCGTGTCATTCCCAAAAGCCATGAGGCGCTCTACTTCCTTGCTTTGAACGCTATTTTCAAACAGAAAGAGCCGGCTTGAAGCCGGCTCTCTAAGTTCTGGTCGGGTTGACAGGATTTGAACCTGCGGCCCCTTGACCCCCAGTCAAGTGCGCTACCAAACTGCGCCACAACCCGTTGTGCTTTTGAGCTTCCGCTCAAACAGCTTGATTATAGTAACCTTACCGCCGCGCCATTGCAAGAGAAAATTTCGCGAAGAACGACCAACGGACAAAGCACGGACACAAACCCAGCTGCTGAGCGGCGAAACGCCAACCTTCTGCGACGCGACGCGCTACTCCCCTGCCTCGTTCACCAGATCGAGCAGCTCGCTGCGCGAGTGGATGCCGAGCTTCTGGTAGATGCGCTTCACGTGGGACTTCACCGTATTCTCGGAAACGAAAAGCCGCTCGCTGATGGCGGGCATGGTGTAACCCTGGGCGAGCAAGAAGAAGATGTCGTTCTCGCGCGGGGTGAAGCGGTAGCTATCGGAAAGCTCGGTGCAGCGCTTAGCGAGTGCCTCTTCAGGCGTGATGGCGCGATCGCTTTCAGGAGGCATCTCATCGTTGTGAGCAGCCGCATCAGACATGGCGACACCGCGATTGCGGAACAGCACGATGGCGGCCATGAGCAACAGGTACACCGAGACGAGGGCCACCGTCGTGAGCGTCAGGTCTCCCTGCCTGAACGTATCGGCGTTCAGAAAGCCCACCAGCGTGCCGGCCAGCTGGGCCAGGTTCGTGACAATCATAACCGTCGAGAACAAGAGCACCGGCGACAAACGTGTGCGATGGGCCGCATCGGCAATCATGCACCATAGGATAAGGGCCGCAACCATTGCTCCCACCTGGGCGAAAGCGTTCACAATGCCACCGGCAGCATTCCAGATGAGCGGCAGGAGCAGAAAACCCGCTGCCGACAACGGCAAAGCCACCGAATAGACGCGGGTGAGGTTCAAGGGTTTTCGCACGATAAGGGCCGGCACAAGCAAGAAGATGATGGCTGCCGCACTGGCCCACAGCGAGGTTTGCTGAAACTCGCCCAAAGGGATGTCCTGCTGACCGGAAATCTGCAGCATGAGACCGCCCATAAAGCACAGGATGGCCGTGCCGAGCACCGGATGCCACAGATCGCGAACGACGCTCTTGAAAGCGGCGGCATCGAAGCTCCAGCCGGCATCCTCCTCGCCCCGCAGGGCCAAAGAGCGCTGGGATGCGAGGGCGGCCGCCAAAAACAGCACGACAGCCAGGGGAAGCACCGCTCCGGCCGGAAGCTGTGTTGCCAGGAAATAGAGCACGAGGCTCGCTCCGTTGCAGAGCGTGACGTACAGATACACCTGGCGCAGATCGAGGGTTGCCGAAAACCGCGCCCACAGAAGCGTCACGAGCATATCGCCCACGCCCAGAAGAGCGCCGGACACGCCGAGCCACACCATGAGCTTCGAAGAATCCACCGCATCGGCAACGCTGACGACCATGGCGAGCACCAGCAGGCCCGCGAGCGCCGCTGCGCCCGACACGATGGTCAGCGTCCATTCGAGCGGCCGGGGTGCAGCGAGCCTGCCTGCCGCAGCAAGCTTCCAGGCAACAAGGGCGACGATCAGGCAGACGACGGTGCGCGCGCCCATCGCACAGGCAGAGAACACCACGTTGCCGCCGTGACCGATTTCCGGCGACACCGAGGTGAGCGTTGCGGAATGAAAGGCCGTGAAGCTGAAAACGAGGTAGAGGGCATAGCCACCGAAAAAGACCGCATTGCGGCCCTGCAAACTGCCCAGTATGTCCCTCAAGCGATTCATAACGGTCCCCCCTAGGGTAAGTATAGAGTAAGAAAGGGCGACTTTTTGGGGAACCGCGCGACGACTCGGCAACCTCTTTTCCGTGTCAGCGATATAAAATGTCGTAAATACCCTGTTCAAACGCATGGTTCTTCTCTCTTCACCTGAATCGGGTGAAGCGTCGTTAGGCTCGTTTTCGTAATTTCACCACCTCTCTGGTGAAGATTTTGCCGCCGTGTGCCCGTAAAGTTCGCCTCGTCAAAAGGTGGGCGCGACGAAGGAGACGCTCACCGCCGATTCCCAAAGGGAGGGAACCTATGGAAAAGAAATTCAGCCGCCGCCAGTTTTTGGGTCTGGGCGCCACGGCCGCCGTGGCCGCCGGTGCTGCGGGCCTTACGGGCTGCGCTCCGAGCGCTCCGGCCGCCGATGCGCCCATGGCCGCCACCGGTGATGCTGCTCCAGCTGCGAGCACCGCGCCGGCCGACTTCGTACCGAACTTCATGGTTGCGCCCGCCGCACCCGAGAACGTGGCCGACACCAAGGACTGCGACGTGCTCGTAATCGGCCTCGGCCTTTCTGGCTGCGCCGCCGCCAAGGCTGCCGCCGAGGAAGGCGCCAAGGTCATCGCCGTGGAGAAGGCCCCCGAGCTCGCCGCTGTGTCCATGGCTGGCGACTTCGGCGTCATCGGCTCTCAGATCCAGAAGAATCTGGGCATCGAGTGGGCCGGTAAGGACGTCATCGTCAATCAGCTCATGAAGGACATGTGCTACCGCCCCACCCCGGACTTCCTCGGCTACTGGTACGACCACTCCGGTGAGGACTTCGACTGGTTCGTGGAAGGCGCCGACTTCGAGGTGCTGAAGTCCACCGCGGCTAACCAGGAGACCGACAAGCCTTTCTACATCCGTCCGAAGTGCTTCCCGGCTCTTGAAGGCTACGACTACAAGACCGAGTACTACCCCTACTTCCACGGCACCATCACCACCAACCCCAACATGCAGTGGACCCTCGAGGCTGCCGTGGCCGCCGCCGAGGCCATGGGCGCCGAGATGATCTACGGTACCTGGGGCGAGCAGCTCATCACCGATGAGTCCGGACGCGTCATCGGCGCCTACGTGCATGACGCCGAGGGCAACTACACCCAGATCAACGCCAACGCTGTGGTGCTGGCCACGGGCGACTGGGGCAACAACCAGGATATGCGCGACTACTTCGTGCCCTGGGCCAACGAGTTCATGAGCTTCTACACCACCATGGACGCCGCGGGCAAGGTGGGCAAGACCGGCGACGGCCACCTCATGGGCCTGTGGGCCGGCGCCCACATGGAGCTTGGCCCCCACGCGCCGATGACCCATCACATGGGCGGCCCTCTCGGCGTTGATGGCTACCTGCAGCTCAACATCAACGGCGAGCGCTTCATGAACGAGGACATCCCCGGACAGAACATCGCCGACCAGCTCTCCCGCGTGCCCGCCGGCACCAACCCCATGACCGGCGCCGAGGACCTGCGCTCCTGGCAGATTTTCGACAGCAAGTGGCCCACCGAGATCGACAAGATGCCCGACGGCCACGGGTATGTGAACCACTTCATCCCCGCTGAGGAAGTTGCGAACTACAGCACTGTGCTCGCCGGCTTCGGTTTGGGCTACACCACCCAGGAGATGGTCGAGGGCACCGAGGGCCTTGTCGTGGCAAACACCATCGAGGAGCTGGCCGAGGGTTGCAACCTGCCCGTCGACGCGGTCAAGGCCTCCATCGAGCGCTACAACGAGCTGTGCGCCGCGGGCCACGACGCCGACTTCGGCAAGGATCCCCGCCGCCTGTTCCCCATCTCTGAGCCGCCCTTCTACGCCTATCCCTTCGGCAGCGCCGGCATGCTGGTGCTCATGGGTGGCCTTGAGGTGAACAAGAAGCTGCAGCCGCTGAACGACGCCGGCGAGCCCATCGAGGGTCTGTAC
>CANEDU010000039.1 GCA_947426355.1 uncultured Adlercreutzia sp.
GCGGGAGCCTCTCCCGCCGCGCTGCCCTCGCGAGCGGCGCAAGGAAGTACTTTACTCTTTCGCTTGAGAACTGTCAACAACTTTTTTCAAAATTTTTGAAAATTTGTTTTCAGCCCTGTTTCGCTTCTTGCAGAAGCGGCAAGAGAGAAAGCCTCCCGAAGCTGTCTCTATGAGACCTCTTCGCCCGCGCCGTCTCAAGCGCGGGTTGTATAGATTACTACGATACGCAAATGGACGCAAGGGGTAATTTCAAAATTTTTTTAATTGACCGACGAACCTGCTCCGTGGTGCCGTCCGCGGTGGCCCTGCCCCTGGCCGTGGCCCACGCCCGACTTGTGGCCTCCCCCGCCGCACTGGGTGCCGTCAGCCCGGTGGCACCGATGGGCGCAGGGCATATTGGCCAGAGCACGATCGGTCTGCTCGGCGATGTCGGCCCCAAGGCGCTGGTCGGCAGATTCAATGCTGACGTCCACCAAAGCATCGGCGGTCAAATACGGGGCAAAAGCAGGGCTTTCCACGAGACAGGTGATGGCCTCTTCATAGGAAAGATTATCGAGGGCGATTTCCGCGAGCACTGTTTCGCCGTCCTCGTTAAGCCCCGTAGCGGCAATTACCTTGCCGAAGGGGTTAACCGCAAGCTCGATGGAAGGGTTCACGCTAATGCCCACAAGCGCGGCGGGCGTCTGATACACCCCGAACACACCGAAAGCGGCCAGGACGAAAAGCAGGCAGGCGGCCAACGGAACGAGCACGCGCGAACGCCGCTTGGCGCGAGGGCGACGAGGCCGCGACGAAGACGTCGCTTCGGAGGCAACGGCAGGAAAAGGCGTCCCCTCAGGCATATCGGCAGCGCCGGCGAGGGCGCGCGCATCATCGTCGGCCCGACTCATTCGAGCCGCCTCAATGGCAGCTAGTGTCTGAGAGCGCACCTTATCGGGCAACCGTTCGCCATCGTAGGCCTCGCGGAGGCGCTGTTCGATATCGGTCATTGCAAGGCCTCCTTCAGCAGTTTCTTGCCGCGGGCGATCCAGGAGTACACGGTATTCACGGGAGCATCCATAAGCTCGGATATCTCCGGGGCCGTATAGCCTTCATAGAGCGCGAGGTACACGGGCGTGCGTGGCGGGTCGTCAAGAGCGTCCATGGCGTCGAGCACCTCGCGCACGCGGGAACCCGGCTGGGTGTGGGGGTCGCAAGAGCACGCGGGGCAGTCGCCCGCGACCTCGAGTGGCTCGTTTCTCCGATGGGCCGCCTTCTGCATATCGCGGCAGCGGTTCGTCGCCACACGGATGAGCCACGCCTTGCGATGCTCCTCGCTAGCGAAGGCCGCAGCGTCGGCCAACGCGTAACGCATAAAAGCATCCTGGAAGGCGTCCTCGGCGTCATCGCGATGCTTCAGGGCCACAAGGCAGACGCGCCAGACGGTATCGCCATGGCGCGTCATCGCGTTCTCTATGTCTGCAGCCGGCCGCACCGGGCAAATCCCCTAGCGCCAGCAGCCGTGGCCCTGGCCATGATGGGCACGACCGCCGTTCTGCCCGCCCTGACCCTGGCCACGGGGGCATCCCTCGCCGTAGTTGTCACAGACGCCGTCGCCATCGGCATCGGTGTAGCCGGGGCAATTTCGGCTGCTTCCGCGATTGTCGCACATGCCATCACCATCAGCGTCGCTGTAACCGGGACAGCCCTGACCGCTGCCGTAGGCATCGCACACGCCATCGCCGTTCTCGTCCACAAAGCCCGGGCAAGAAGAAGCCGCTGCGTCACAGTTGTCGCAGATGCCGTCGTTGTCAGCATCAACATAGCCCCCGCAAACGCCGCGATGCACCTCGGGATGATGGTAGCCGCGCGGGCTCTGGCCCCCGATAGCCTCCTCGCTCTGCACGGCATCACGCTGCACCGTGTAGGCGGGACAGGCGGCGCGATCGGCCGCCCGCGAAGGGCTCGGCATGAGGGCGGCAAAGGCCACCGCGGGCACGCACAGCGCCACCACCAGCGCAACAGCGACAACGAACGTCGACTTCTTCATGAACAATCCTCCTTGGAACAATGAGGGCCGAGCTTGCGACTCGGCCCCCGAGCGACTCTCTAGCAGTAATACGATCGAGGCCGCGCAATCCTTGCAAAGATTTTCGAATTATTCGAAACGCACGAATTTCTTCTTGCCCACCTGCACCTGAGCGCCCGCGAGCACCTCGGGCGCGACGTTGTAGGACTTCGGGGCAAGAGGCTCGCCGTTGACCTTCACGCCGCCGCCGTCGATGAGGCGACGCGCCTCGGAGGCGGAAGTGGCCACGCCGGCATCAACCAGCACCTTGGCCACATAGACCAGCCCGTTCTCATCGGGCGTGAGATCGGGAGCGAACACCGGGGCGTCGGCCGGGAAGCCATGATCTTTGAACTTGAGGTCGAAGTCAGCCTCGGCCTCTTCGGCGGCCGCAGCGTCGTAGTAGGCCTCAACGATGTTGCGGGCCAGAGCGCGCTTCACCTTGTTGGGGTGGAGCTCGTCGGCGGCAAGACCGGCCTCGATGGCATCGATTTCCGCCACGTCCTCGGTGGAGGCGAGGCGGTAGTACTTCACCATGAGCTCGTCGGGGATGGACATAACCTTGCCGAACATGTCGGAGGGCACATCGGTAAGCCCGATGTAGTTGCCGTAGCTCTTCGACATCTTCTTCACGCCATCGGTGCCCTCGAGCAAGGGCAGCGTGAGGCAGACCTGGGGCTCCATGCCCATCTTCTCCATGAGCTCACGGCCGGCGAGCAGGTTGAACAGCTGGTCGGTACCGCCGAGCTCCACGTCGGCCTTGATGACCACCGAGTCGTAGGCCTGCATGACCGGGTAGAGGAACTCGTGCAGGCTGATAGACTGGCCGGAGGTGTAGCGGTTGTGGAAATCGTCGCGCTCGAGGATGCGGGCGACAGTGAAGTTGGCCAAAAGCTTCAGCAGATGCTCCATGTCCAAATCGAGAATCCACTCGGAGTTGTAGCGCAGGGTGGTCTTCTCGGGATCGAGCACCTTGAAGGCCTGGTCCACGTAGGTTTGGGCGTTTTCCTGAATCTTCTCGCGAGAAAGCTGCGGGCGCGTGGAGTTGCGACCGGACGGGTCGCCGATAAGCGCCGTGCCGTCGCCGATGATGAGAGTCACCTGATGGCCCAGATCCTGGAACTGGCGCAGCTTGCGCAGGGGCACCGCGTGCCCCAAGTGGATATCGGGAGCGGTGGGGTCCACGCCGAGCTTCACGTTCAGCGGCACGCCGCGCTTGAGCTTCTCCAGAAGGGCCGCCTCGGGGACAATCTGGGCCGTGCCCGATTTGATGATGTGCAGTTGTTCTTCAGGAGTAAGCATGTCGCCTTCGCTTTCCGCTCGTACTTATATAGATAGGGCGTCCCTCGTCCTTCGACTCGCTACGCTCGTGCGAGGGCGACGCCACTTCACCCGCGGCAAACGGCGCGGGTGTTGGGAATTCTAGCACAGCCGCTAGCTGACCCCGCGATAGAGGTGGCCGGAGGTGGTGTTGGGCATCTTCGCAATGGAATTGCCGTCGTTTTGGGCCACATGGAGCGCGCGGATGGCCCGCCCCACGGCATGGGCCGTCTCCTCGGCGTTCATGAGCGTGGCATCCACCATGTAGGCAGAGATGCCCGCGGCCAACAGGTCGGGCATGGCCGGGGCAATATCCAACTCCACGGCGTTGTAGAGGTGGCTGCGGCCCATGGCATCGGTGATGACGGGGAACTCGTAGCCCTTGCGGTCTTTCAGCACATGGGGGCTCTTGCGGCGAGGGCACGCGGCGCAATTTTCATCGCAGGGGCCCTGGCTCATGAGCATGCAGTGCTCGGTGACCATGAGCTCCTGGGCGCCGATGAGCAGCACGCCGAGCTCCACGGGGGCCTCTTTGGCGACCTCCTCAATCTGGCGCAGCGTAAGCTCTGGCGAGAGCCAGACGCGCTCGGCGCCGAACGCAACGGCCGTGGTCAGGGAGAGCTCGTTAGTGACGGGCACATGGGGGCCCACATCGATAAGCGCCCCTTCCTCGGAGGCGCGCTGCATGGCAGCAAGGCTCTCGGCCATGAGCGGTTTACCCTCGGCAGCGTACTTCCACACATCGGTATCAACCGCGGCCTCGCGGGTGTTTTCGACGGCCTCGTGGTCGGCCACGGGCATGATGGGGATGCAGCCCTTCGGGTATCCCGCCTGCTCGGCAGCGGCATTCTTCTGGCCGGCGATAACGGCCTCGCCGCGGCGATAGTTCAAGGCGGGAACGTAGATGAGGTGAGCGCCGGCGCGCTTGGCGGCGCGAGCGCAAGCGGGGTTGGTAACCGTGACGGCAATACGGCAACCCGAGGGGTGCGCCGCCGGCACAGGCTCGCGCGGAGCAACCCGGGGCAGCGGGCGCTCGATGGTTCCCGCGAGAATGAGGAGCTGCAGGCAGTCGAGAGCTTCGGCGCGCACGTGGTGAAGCTGAGAGAAGCCGATGCCCACGTTGTCATCCATGTCGATGGTAAGGTTCACCAGCTGATAGGGCGTATTACCGAGGCGGTCGATGTGAGCAGCCACATCGTCGAAGGAGACGGCGCGGGTGCGGGCCGCTTCCACCTCGGGACCCTCCGCGCTGCCGAGGGGACCGCCCTCGGGAAAAGCAGCGGTCAGACGGCGAGCAACGGCGAGCGCCGTGCGGGACGCGTCATCGAGCTTGTCGGGGAGCATCTCGAGCACTTCGGCCTCCGTGGCAACGCGGAACTCGATGCTGAGCGGCGCGCCGATGTGCAGCGTGGCGGTGCCCACGATGGGCACGCGGGGCTCGCGGGCGTCATCCGCAAAAGAGGCCTCGGCGCTGCGAACGCGGAAAACGCGGTCGCCGGGCTTAACCGTGCGCGTCTTGCCCTCGAGCGGCAAATGGTAGCGGCCCTTTTTGTCAGTGCGAACGGGCCCCAGCGTGAGCGTACCGTTGCCCTTGCGCGTCCAGAACTCGAGCACGTCGCCCTCGGCCAGAACATGGTCGCTTGCAAGGAAGGCGGCGTTGTCACGCACTTCGTCCACCCGGCCAAGGAACAAGCCGCGGTTGTTGGGGCGCTTGTAGCTCATGATGTCGTTGCCGCGCTTCCCGTCCAGGTACGCGGTGGTGAAACCGCGAGAGAACGCATCGGTGAGGCGGTCGCGATCGGCATCGACGATAGTATCCGCGCGATTTCCCGGCTCCGCGCCCGCGACGCTCCGTTCGCCCTGGCACGAGGCATCCTGCTCGGACACGGCGGCAAGAGCGGCGTCCAGCGCCTTGCGATAGACGGCGGTGACGGCGAAGACGTACTCGGGGGACTTCATGCGCCCCTCGATCTTAAGCGACGCCACGCCAGCGCGCACCAGGTCGTCCACGCGATCGACGGCGCAGAGGTCCTGCGGCGAGAGCAGATGATCGCCCGGCGAGGGCAGGCTTTTCTGCAAAGCTTTGTTTTGCAGCTCATAGGGAAGTCGGCAAGCCTGGGCGCACATGCCGCGGTTGGCCGAGCGCCCGCCAATCATGGAGGACATGAAGCACTGGCCCGAGTAGCACACGCAGAGCGCTCCATGGGCGAAGACCTCCACCTCCATTCCCTCTTCCTCCGCGGCAGCGGAGATGAGAGCAATCTCGGCCAAGGACACCTCGCGGGCCAGCGTGATGCGCTCGGCACCCAAGCGAGCCGCGGCGCGCACGCCGGCCAAGCTATGCGTGTTCATCTGCGTAGAAAGATGCAGCGACGCCTCGGGCAGGGTACGGGTGATTTCCGCCGCGAGCCCGATGTCCTGCACGATAAAGCCGTCGGCCCCGGCACGATAGGCCTGGCGTACGCATTCCAAGGCCTCCCCTACCTCATCGGGCAAAATGACGGTGTTCATCGTCACATACACCGAAACGCCGCGCGTATGGGCGTACTCGCAGGCTCCGCGCAGCGTCTCCACGGTGAAGTTGTCGGCGCCTCGTCGCGCATTGAACGACTCGAGGCCCAGATACACCGCATCGGCGCCCGCCGCCACCGCGGCATGAAGCGCCGCCTCGCTGCCAGCGGGAGCGAGCAGTTCCACGTACTTGTTCGTCATAAATTAGTCCTCGTTGAGCTTTAAGGCTTCTTCGTCAGCAGCCTTCAGCTTGTCGATGCCTTCGTTGTAGGTGTCCTGAATCTCCTGGATGCGGTCGTCGTAGGTGCCGTAGTCGAAGGGGGCCTCTTCAGTGGCGCTGCTGACCTCAGTGTACAGATCAACGTAGCCATTCAGCGCATCCTTGAGCTTGGTGCATCCATCAACGTAGTTCGTCTGCAGGCCTTTCATAGCCTCGGGCGTATCGATGGCCGCCAGGGTATCGATGGCCTCGAAAGCGCTGTTGGCCTTGTTGCGCATGTTGACGACGCTCTCCTGGGCCACGGCCTCGTCGAACTCGCCGAGGCGGCTGTTCAGCTCATCCACCGCCTGGTTCACTTGGGTCATGTAGGTGCGGTTGGCTTGCTGTTGATCGGTGGCTCCCGTGGCCGGCGATTCGCAGCCTGCAAGGGCACCGGCCACAAGAGCCGCGCCGAAGGCCACGGCAAGCAGGCGCGCAATCGTGTGCTTCTTCATGATGTCTCCCGTCTTTGGACGCCGTGTGGGCGCCGTCGTTTTCGCAGGAAGCTCCGCGAAACGGAGCCGTTGGTTCTTGCTGGTTATGATAGCAGCACCGGGGACCTCCCCGGTGCCACCGTCACGGTATCGCAACAAATGCGTCGCAAAAACGCCGAGTATGCTTTGTAGCGTCAGGGCGTTGCCGGATCGGACGTTGAAGGAGGATCGGGAGTAGCAGGAGGATCCGTCGATGGAGGCGTCCCTCCTTCGCCGTCGCCCGAGCTGTCGCCGCCGCCCGAGCTGTCGCCGCCCGAGCTGTCGCCGCTGTTGCCTTCATTGCCGCCAGTGTTGTCATTGCCGGAGCCGTCACCGCCTGCGTTGTCGCCGGCACCGCCATTATCACCATCGTCCTTTTTATCGTCGTCGCCATCGTCATCGGATTTGTCGGTCACCGATGTACCACCTTTGTTAGATGAATAATAGTAGCCACCGATGTGATTCTCTTCGTCACGGAAGTCCCTTTTGTACTCGGGTTTTTCCGCTTCAAAGAATTTTTCCGTCTGGTCTGCGGGAATCATCAAATCGATAAAGTCAGCGAACACACTCGAGGCGGTGATGCCCAGAGGCTTCGCCTCAGCGTAATCGCTGCGGTCGCCCAGCCAAATTGCAACGGCATACTGGGGCGTAACGCCGCAGAACCAACTGTCTTGGTCTTCTTCGGTCGTACCCGTCTTGCCGCCTGCTTCTTGGCCATTGCTGGGCTTGGCGGCACGACCCGTTCCTTCTTCGACGACCACCTTCATGCAATCGAGCGCGGCGCGAGCAATTTCTCGAGAGAAAACACGCTCACCAGCCGGATCGCTGTTGTCGACGATGACGTTGCCGTTCTTGTCTTCAATGGAAATGATGCACTCGGGATCATAATGGACGCCACCGTTGGCCACGGTAGCGTACGCATCAGCCATCTCCAGGGGGTTAACAGACCCAATGCCAAGGGTAAGGCCGGCTACCGCAGGCAAATCCGAGGTGATGCCCATCGCGTGAGCCATCTCAATAACCTTGTCCACGCCCACAGACATAAGCAGGCGAATGAACGCCGTATTGGAGGATAGGCCAAAGGCGCTCTTGATGGTGCGAGTGCCATAATCTGACATACTGTCGTTGTAAACCGGCTGACCTCCCTCGAGGTCCACCTTGTAGCCGGCATCGATGAGCGTATCAGGATCGATGCCCTCGTTAAGTGCTGCCAAGAGGGTAAACAGCTTAAAAGACGAACCGGCCTGACGGCCCGACCCACCTTCGCCAGTGGCCATGTTCACTTGGTTGGCCTCATAATTGTGACCGCCCAGCATCGCGTCGATATAGCCGTTATCGGGATCAATCACAACCATGGCCACCTCAAAGGGCTCGCCCGCTTCCTGCTCCTTTTTCGAAGCGGCCTCTTCGGCAGCGGCCTGCGCCTCAAGGTCGAGCGTTGTCACTACTTTCAGTCCGCCCTTGAACAGCTCAGAGGTGGAATAGGCATACTTGCCATCAGGGTTCATGAGCTGGTTGCGAACATAGCTCGTAAAATACGGGTAAGCGACAATGCCCGTCGTAGAGGGCTCCGAAGGATTCAACTCGATAGGCTCGGCTTTAACAGCCTCCCCCTCCTCGGCCGTAATAACACCATTGGAGACCATTCGATCAAGCACGGTGTTGCGGCGTTTCAGGCAGTTGTCAGGGAAATCGATAGGATTGTTGTAAGTTGGCGACTGGGGAATGCCCACCAATGTGGCCGCCTCGTTCAACGTCAGATCAAGAGCGTCTTTGGAGAAATAGCGTTCCGCAGCCGCTTCAATACCATAAGCGCCAGAACCGTAGTTAATCGTGTTCAGGTACATGAGCAGGATTTCGTCTTTGGTGTACTGCTCTTCCAACTTCTGGGAAATGTACATCTCACGAATCTTGCGCTTGAAGGAAATGTCGCGCATCTCATCCGACAGGATGGTGTTGCGTACAAACTGCTGGGTGATAGTAGAAGCGCCCTCCAGCTCGCCGCCCATGAGGTTGTTCACAAGCGCGCGGGCCACGCCGAGATAGTCGACGCCGGCATGGGTGTAGAAGCGCTCGTCCTCGGTAGCGACGGTGCCCTTGAGCACGTACTCGCTAATCTGATCGAAAGCGACGGGATCGCGATTTTCCAGCTGGAATTCAGCGAGCAGCGTGACGCCATCAGAAGCGTAGACCAGCGTCGGCTGCGCGGAATTATACGCATCGGCGTTCTGATAATCCGGAAGGTCCTCCAACCAGGAATTGCACAGCGTCACGACGCCGAACACACCCGCCGCGATACAGGCGACAAACACGCCCAGCACGGACAGGACAATGACCTTCTTATTTTTGACTTTCGTGCCCTTACGGCCCTTCATTGCGCGAGAACCCACGAATAAACCTCCATCAGTTATAGGTTTTGCTATTTTACCAGTGACTTATGGAGGTATGGCCCGAAGGGTCCGGCATCAGGAAAAGCACAGAGGCCGCATTGGGCGGGAACGGGGGCGCTTCCGCCCACAATGGGTCGCGGGACGCTCGCCCGGGCGGGAGCGGGGGCATTCCCGCCCGCGATGGGTCGCGGGACGCTCGCCTGGGCGGGAACGGGGGCGCTTCCGCCCAGGCCGGCATGCCACCTGGCCATCCAGGCGAGAGCGGGGGGCGTTCCCGCCCGGAGGTTAGCGGGGTTGGTGCTGGGCGGCGAGAGCTTTCGCGTTCTCGAGCTGGGAGCGCACGGCATCGTGACCGGTGCCGCCGTAGGTGGCGCGGGCGGCCACGATGGCGGGCAGGTTCAGGCACTCCACGATATCGGCCTCGAACAGGTCGCTTTCCGCTTGGAAATCGGCGGGGGTGAGGTCTTCCAAATCGCAGCCCTGCTGCTCGCACTTGAGCACCAAACGCCCGACCACCTCATGCGCCCGGCGGAAGGGCAGGCCCTTTTTGGCCAGGTAATCGGCCACATCGGTTGCGGCCAGATAGCCCTTCTTGGCCTGGGCCGCCATGGCATCGGCGTTCACCGTCATGGTAGCGATCATACCCGCAGCGCAGCGGTAGCAGTCCTTCAGGGTATCGGCAGCGTCCATGGCGCCTTCCTTGTCTTCCTGCAAATCCTTGTTGTAGGCCAAAGGCAGCGACTTCAGCGTCATCATGAGAGCGACCAAATCTCCCACGACCCGGCCCGACTTGCCACGGATGAGCTCGGCGAAATCGGGGTTCTTCTTCTGGGGCATGATGGAAGAACCGGTGGAATAGGCGTCTGAAAGCGTGATGAAACCGAACTCCGCCGAGGACCACAGCACGATTTCCTCGCACAAACGAGACAGATGCAGGCACGACACGCTGCAGGCGTAGATGAGATCGAGCAAGAAGTCGCGGTCGGATACGGCATCGAGCGAATTCGGGATGGGGCGGCTAAAGCCGAGCGCCGAAGCCGTGGCAAAGCGGTCGAGCGGGTAGGTGGTGCCGGCCAGGGCCGCGGCGCCCAGAGGGCACGCATCGGCGGCGTCTCGGGCCGCGGCGAGCCGGTCGTAGTCGCGGGCGAGCATCTGCACGTAGGCGAGCATATGGTGCGAGAAGAGCACCGGCTGGGCGTGCTGCAGATGGGTGTAGCCGGGCAAAATTACCTCGAAATTCGCCTCAGCCTGGGCGATAAGTGCCTCGCGCAGCGCCACGTTGGCATCCATGAGCTCGCTGGCGCGACGCTTGGCGTACAGGCGCGTGTCCGTCGCCACCTGGTCGTTGCGCGAGCGGCCGGTGTGCAGCCGCGCACCGGCGTCCCCGATGCGCGCCGTCAGCTCGGACTCGATGGCCATGTGGATGTCCTCGCTTTGCTGCACGTCGAAGATGAGGACCCCCGATTCGATGTCGGCCTTGATACCGGCCAAGCCCTCGGCGATAGCCGCAGCGTCATCCTGAGAGATGACGCCCTGGTCGGCGAGCATGGCCGCATGGGCCGTAGAGCCGGCAATATCCTCGGCATAGAGTCGCTGATCAACGGGCAGCGACGCCCCGAACCGCTGGGTGAAGGCGTCGGCGCCTTCGGTAAATCTTCCTGACCAGAGTGCCATAGGTGCTCCTTGCTGATAATCGCGGCCCGCGCGTTAGGCGGTAACGGGTTCGACGGCATCGATAATGTTCTCGGCTTCTTCCACGACGGCCTTGTAGGCGGCGTTGGTAGCGTCAACGTCGGCGAAGGAAGGCATGCGGGCATCGTTGGCAAGCCGATTTTCCGCCCATACTTTGCAGGAGAGGCTATGGATATCGATGAAGCCCTTGGCCGCCGCATGGTCGAACGCGTCATCAGCGTCGTAGGTGGCCAGGCCGAAATCGTAGAGGGAGAAGGCGCTCTTGCGGCCCACCACGGTGCAGCTGCCCTTGTACAGCTTCAACTTCACCGTACCGGTCACGCACTGCTGGGTGTTGGAGAGGAAGGCGTCGAAGGCCTCCTTCAGCGGCGAGAACCACAGACCGTTGTACACCTGGTCGGCCCAGGCCTGCTCGATGGCGAGCTTGTAGTGCAGCACGCTGCGCTCGAGGCACAAATCCTCCAGGGCCTTGTGGGCCTGAATGAGGGTAAGCGCCGCCGGGGCCTCGTAGCACTCGCGGCTCTTCACGCCCACGAGCCGGTTTTCCACCATGTCGATGCGGCCGAAGCCATTCCCGCCGGCGATATCGTTCAGAGCGTAGATCATCTCGAGGAAGGGCATCGTCTCACCGTTTAAGGCGCAGGGCACGCCGCCCTCGAAATCGATGGTCACGTACGTGGGCGCATCGGGGGCCTCAGCGGGATCTACGGTCATGGTGTAGATGTCCGCGGGCGGCTCGCACCAGGGATCTTCCAACACGCCGCACTCGATGGCCCGGCCCCACAGGTTGTCGTCGATGGAATAGGGCGCCTCGGCCGTCGCCTTCACGGGCACATCGTGGGCGGCGGCCCAGGCAATCTCATCGGAGCGGCACCCCAGATCCCAGTCCCGCACCGGAGAGAGGATCTGAAGCGACGGGTCCAGCATGAGTACAGAGGATTCGAAGCGCACCTGGTCGTTGCCTTTGCCGGTGCAGCCGTGGGCGATGTACTTGGCGCCATAGGCGTGGGCCACGGCCACCAGATGCTTGGCGATGAGCGGGCGCGACAGAGCGCTCACGAGGGGGTACTTGTTCTCGTACAGGGCGTTGGCCGCAAGGGCGCAGGTGAGGTACTGGTCGGCGAAGGTCTCGCGCATATCTACCACCTGGCAGCCGATGGCGCCGGTAGCAAGGGCCTTGGCCTTCACGTTGGCCAAACCGTCGTGCTCCTGGCCCAAGTCGCCCACCACGGCGATGACGTCGAGGTTGTACTCCTCCTGGAGCCACTTGATGCAGACGGAGGTGTCAAGACCGCCGGAATAGGCGAGAACGACGCGCTCCTTCTCGCCCGGAGCGGGAGCAGACGAGAGCTTGGGGGCAGCGTGCAGGTCGTTGATGGGAGTAGTCATGGGAGCTGTGCCTTTCGTTTCGGGTTTACCTAGGGGCGCCCGGTTCGCTTGCGCGATGGAAAGGCAGTGGCGCGTGCTGAACACGGTTGCGCAGACAGGCTGCGCCAGACGTCAGTTCGCGTGAAGTGCAAAGGGCAAGAGACACCACGGCCTTTGGCGGACCCGGGCTGGGCCGCTCAGGATGCGCTTGAAAGCGCGCGAGATTCCGCTACGCGCGTCGGCGTCGCAGAGAGCAGCTACGTCGGCGTCGATCGACGTTGGCCGTGGAGATGAGGAACTGCGGACACAGGGCAGCAGCAGCGATTTCGCTGTGCGCACAAGCTGTGAGAGCTGCTGCCTGCATTCTGTCCGTTCCTTTCGAAAGCGCCCAGCCGTCCGAGTTATGGAGCCTTCTTGTGAGGCGCTTCTCGCCTCGGCCCCCGGCTGTGCGGTTGATGGCATTATGCACGAAGCCGCGATTCGTCAAGAGAGAATTCGAAACTTTTTTCGGAAACGGCACATTTTAATTGTGCAATGTGCTGTGCGATTGCACAAAATTTAAGGCTTTCTACCTGGTATGTATTGCGCATACAGTAAAAAAGGACGCTGCGAAATTGTGCAGCGCCCTTTCAGAAAGCAAGGTTGTGTGCAAGTCGCTAGAGCAGTCGCTCCAACTTCTGCACAAGCACGTCCACATCGGCCTCGGAGCAGATGAGCGGCGGCAAGAAGCGCAGCGTATGCGGCCCCGTCGCATTCAGAACCAGACCCTCTTCCAGGCCCGCGGCCACAATGTCCGGCGCCGAGGGCGCCTCGTGGGTCAAATCGATGCCGTTCATGAGACCGAAGCCGCGCACCTCCTGCACATGGGGCAGCCGGGCGAGGCGCTCGCGCATATAGGCACCCACCGACTCAATCTGCGAGCCCATGCCCGGAGCGAGCAGGGTGGACAGCGTCACGTGAGCCGCGGCCATGGCGATGTTCGAGCCGCCAAACGTGGTGCCGTGGTCGCCCGGGGCGAAGGCCGTCGCGATGGAGGTCTTGGCGGCGCAGGCGCCGGCCACCACGCCGGAGGCAATGCCCTTGGCCATGGTGACGATATCGGGCAGCACGCCGAAATTCTGGAAGCCGAAGGGCAGACCCGTGCGGAAAATGCCGCTCTGCACCTCGTCGCAGATCATGAGCGCGCCGTGCTCTTCGGTAAGGCGGCGGATAGCGGCGATGAACTCCTCGGTGCAGGGATGCACGCCACTCTCGCCTTGGATACACTCGATCATGACCGCGCAGATGCGGCTGCCCTGGGTTTCGAAGAGGCGCTCAAGGGCATCCACGTCGTTGATGGGTGTGGAGGTAAAGCCGGCGGGTAGCGGCTGGAAGGCCTCCTGCTTGGCCGGCTGGGCCGTGGCGGCCAAGGTGGCCAAAGTGCGGCCGTGGAAGCTCTTGGCCAGGGTGACGATAAGGCGCGGGGCCAGCTCGCCATCTATGCCGGCGGCCTCGGCGCGACGACGCGCGTACAGGCGGGCCAGCTTGATGGCGCACTCGTTGGCCTCGGCGCCGGAGTTCGCGAAGAAGGTCT
>CANEDU010000040.1 GCA_947426355.1 uncultured Adlercreutzia sp.
GCGATGAGGCCAAGGCGAAGGCGGCCGAGGCGCTCGCCTCCATCAAATCGATCAAAGACGACTACGAGGCCAACGTGGCCCCGGGGCTTGCCTCGCTGGTCGACGAGGCCTCGTCTATGGCCGATTCGCTTTCTGCGGTGACGACCAATTTGAAGGGCGTGGGAAGCGAGCTGTCCGCTTCGGCCGGATCGGCGGCCGATGTGATGGCGGGCACGGCCGAGAAGATTGACGGCGCCACCGCCAAGCTGCGCGAGGTGTCCTCGGGGCTGCGCGAGATGGCCAAGAGCATCGACGAGGCCATTGTTGCAGGCGACCGCGACGCTCTGCGCGCGGTGCTCGGCTCCGATGTGTCGGTGCTCTCCCGGGCCCTCGCCATGCCCGTGGGCGTCGAGCGTATCCCGGTGTTTCCCGTAGAGAACTTCGGCAGCGCCATGGCGCCCCTTTACACCACGCTCGCCCTGTTCATCGGCTCGCTGCTTATCCTCGTGGTGTTCAAGCCCAAAGTGAGCCGCCGCATTCAGGAGGCCGCGGGACTTGTGGATGTTAAGCCCCGCCAGCTGTTCTTCGGCCGCTTCGCCGTGATGGCGGTGGTGTCGCTGGCCCAGACGACGGTGATGGCCTTGGGCAACATGTTCTTCCTCGATGTGCAGGTGGCCTCGCCCGTGCTGTTCATGCTGTGCTTCTGGGGCGCGGGACTCGTGTTCACCTTCATCATCTACGCGTTGGTAGTGTCCTTCGCCAACCTCGGCAAGGCCATCGCGGTGCTGCTGCTCATCGTGCAGGTGACCGGTTGCGGCGGCTCGTTCCCGCTGCAGATCATGCCCGATTTCGTGCAGGCCTTAAGCCCCTGGCTTCCCGCCACCCACGTGGTGAACGCCATGCGCTCGGCTATGATGGGTACCTACGGCAACGACTTCTGGGTGCAGATGGGCATGCTGTGCCTGTTCCTCGTGCCGGCCGCTCTTTTGGGGCTCGTTTTGCGCAAGCCGCTGGCCAAGTTCATGGAGTGGTACGTGGAGCAGGTGGAGTCCTCCAAGCTCATCAGCTAACCGCCGCTTGAGCGCGTCGTCGTAGACTTCGTCGCTATGGCGCGCAGCCCTCGAGGCCTTTTCCGAGTTTTTCGCATCCCAATGCCATTTAAGTGCCGAAATGGCACGCCGCATTCTGCTCAAGCTTCGAAATCGGCTGAAAAATGCCACTTTAGTGCCGAAATGGCTCGGATTGGGAGTTTCGTCGCCGAAAAGTCTGCCATTTCGCCCTCGAAGTGGCATTTTTAGCGCGAACATTGAGAAAAACCAGACTAATGACAAGGAGCGAAATGGGTGTACCGCTGACCGATGATCAGATCGCAGAAGAAGAGAAGTTTCTCAAGGGACTTCCCCGGCTGAACCTGGGGGCGTTGTTTCTAGCGCCGGTGTGGGGGCCCGCCAACGGGATGTGGGCGGCGTTCCTGTTCTTTGTGGCGTGGCTGTTCACCGACAACGTGATCTACGCGGCTACGGTGGAGCCTACGGTTATGAATGCTGGGCTCGCGGTGCTCATGACCGTGGTGCTCGTGGGTGCCACCGTGGTGTTCGCCATCGTGGCCCAACCCTTCGCGGCGCATCGGGCCGAGGCGCTCGGCGTGAGCCGTGAGATTTATCTCAAGCGCCAGCGCATCTGGGCCGCGATCGGCATTGTTGCGGCCGCGCTTGTGGTGGCGTTCGCCACCTGGTACAACCTGGAGATGCGCGCAGCGGTGGAAGCGGCCGCGAACCTGCCCGGGAGCGCCCAGTGAGCGCCGGCGTTGTGCCCTTCGACTTCCCCGAGCCTGACCCTTCGCGCACGGCGGCGGTCTTCTTCGTGGGCAACCGCCTCATGATGGACGACGGCGTGGCCCCGGCGGCTTATGACGCGCTGCTCGAGGCGTACGACGTGCCCGACAACGTGCAGCTGATGGACGTGGGCTGCATGGCGCTCGATATGCTCGGCTATGTGGACCGGTGCGACCTCATCCTCACGGTGGACGCCGTGGACGGCACAGGGGATGCACCGGGCACCGTGTACCGCTTCGAGCCCGACGCCATGGCCCGCCATGCGGGACCGGAGGCGTCGCTGCACGATCTGAAGCTCGTGGATCTGTTCGACGCCGCGTCGCTCATGGGGTATGAAGCCGAGGGTTTCTGCTTGGGCATGCAGGTGGGCAACCCGTCGCCCTCGGAGTTCTGCGTGGGTCTCACGCCGGAATGCGAGGCCGCCCTGCCCCTGCTCGTGGAAACCGTGGCCGCCGAGCTCGCTCGCCGCGGCTTCCCCCTCACCCGCAAGGCCTAACCGGGACGCCTTGCCTGGCAGCCTGTCCCACCGGGACACCTCACCGGATAGGCTGGCCCGCTTCCGCGCTGTCCTGGTTTGCGCGCACCGCTAGGCCCAAAGCCCCCGGGTAGGGCACAGGTCGCCTACGATGCAGTCGGCGCAGCGGGGGTTGCGGGCGCGACAGAACTCGCGGCCGAAGTGCACCCACTGGTGGTTGATGAACAGCCACTGGGGCTGCGGGTACACCTTCAGCAGGATGTCCTCCACCTTCTGGGGCGTGTCAGCCGAAGGGCCGGCCAGCTTCAGCCGGTGCGCGATGCGGAACACGTGGGTGTCCACCGCGATGCCCTGGGGGTCTTTGAAGGCCTCGCACATCACGCAGTTCGCCGTCTTGCGGCCCACGCCGGGCAGCTTCTGCAGTGCGTCCACGTCGGCCGGGATCTCGCCGCCGAAATCGGCCACCACCATCTGGGCGAGGGCCACGAGGTTCTTCGCCTTGGAACGGAAAAACCCGAGCGAGCGAATGATTTCCGCCACCTCGTCGGGCGAGGCCGCCGCCAGAGCCGCCGGGGTGGGGTAGGCAGCAAACAGTGCCGGGGTGGTCTTGTTCACGGCGGCATCGGTGCACTGGGCCGACAGCACCACGGCCACGGTGAGCTCGAAGGGAGTCGTGTAGTCCAGCGACGCCTCGCCGGGCCCGTAGTGGGCGAACATGCGCTCCTCGATGGCGGCCGCGCGCTCCTTCTTGCTTGCGAGGGATTCCCGTGCCATGACGACTCCTTGCTGTTTACGCGCCGTTGGGCGCGGGGTGTTTTGCTTGCGCTAAACTTATACCAAATCCGTGCCGCCTCGCAAGGCGGCTTTTGCCGTTTGTCATCCATTGACCAAAAGGGGTCTGCCGTGCTCATCGACTCGCTTGCCTTCACGTTGGAAAAGTCGGGCTGCCTGGACGCGTTCTGGGGAAAGCTCGACGCGGGTGCTGACGCTACGCTGGGCGTGGCGGCTTCGGCGCGGCCCTTCCTGGTGGCGGCACGGTTCGCCCATGCGCCCGAGGCGACGCTCGTGGTGGTGGCCGGCGAGGATGCGGCGGTGGCCTTCGCCCGCCAGATGGCGGCCTTTTTGGGGGAGGAGCGCGTGCTGCGCTTCCCCGAGCGTGCTGACGTTCCCTTCGCTCCCAAAAAGCCCGACGCTCGCGTGATCGCGCGGCGCATGGAGGCGGCCTGGGCGCTCCAGTCGGGCCGCCCCGTCGTGGTGGTGGCGAGCGCCCGGGCGCTTTTGCGCCTCATGGCGCCCCCGGCGGCCATGGCGGCGCGCCCGCTTTCGCTTTCCGCTGGCACCGAGCTGGAAGATATGGGCATTCCCGGTGTGGCCGAGCTGGACGATCTTCCCCGGGCGTTCGCGGCGGCTGGCTACGCTGATACCGGCGAACTGGACGGCCCGGGCACCTTCGCGCACCGCGGCGGCACGCTGGACGTGTTCCCCGGCAACTTGGATTTCCCAGTGCGCCTCGACTTCTTCGGCGACGAGCTGGAGGAGGTCCGCCGCATCGTGCCGGCCACAGGGCAGACCATCTCTTCGCTGCCGGCAGTGGAGATATATCCGGTCTCGGAGTTTCCCACGTCGCCCCGAGCGTTGGCCGACGCGCGACGCGCCCTGGAGAAGCCGGCGCTCACGAACCCGGCTCTGCGCGACGTGCTGGAGAAGATGGAAGGCGGCCTCATCTTCGAGGGGGCCGATGTGATCCTGCCCTACCTGTACAAGCAGCCGGTGACGTTGGGGGCCTACGCGGGGGCGGGCACGCTCACCGCGCTCATCGAGCCGCGCTCGCTCTTCGACGACGCGGCGCACGCGGCCGAGGACTTGTCCGAGCGCGCCCGGGGCACGAACATCGCGCTGGCGGGCCTGTACGCGAGTCCGGCGGGCATGGACTTTGGCGGTAAGGTGCGCGCCACCTACGTGTCCATCATGCGGGTGGGCGGCGAGATAGACGACGAGCTGCCGGTGAAGCGCGTGGACGTGGCCGGCGTGCCCGACAAGATATTCGGAAAGCTGAAGAGCCTCGCGACCGACCGCTACACAGTGGTGTTCAGCGCCCCGAACTACCGCGCGCGGGAGACCATGCGCCACGCCATGGTGGACCACGGCATTCCCATCCAGATCGTGCGGCCGGAGAACCTTGAAAGCGAGGACTGCCCGTGCACGGGATGCCCCGCCCAACTGTCGCATGACGAGTCGGTACCCAGAGACGCCGACGCCGACACGCCAGCCCAAGCCAAGCGCCGGCTGCGGCGGGGCGTGGTGAACATCGTGGACAACGACATCCCGCTCGGCATGATCATCCCCAAGGCGCATCTGGCCCTCGTGAGCGCGGCCGACACCCAAGGGTCGCGGGCCGCCAGCCGCGCGGCGCGCGTGTCGGTGGACGTCACCGAGGTCACCTTCCCCTTCAAGCCCGGCGACTACGTGGTGCACGCCGCCCACGGCATCGCGTTTTTCCGCGACCTGGTGCGCCGCGAGGTGGACGGCACTGAGCGCGACTACCTGCAGCTGGAGTACGCCGAAGGCGACAAGCTCTTCGTGCCCGTGGAGCAGCTCGACCGCGTCACGCGCTACGTGGGGCCGGAAGGCGCGAGCCCCCGTCTCACGCGTCTGAACACGAGCGACTGGTCCCGCGCGCTCGCGAAGGCCCGCAAGGCTACCAAGAAGCTCGCCTTCGACCTGGTGGACGTGTACGCGCGCCGGGCGGCCACTCAGGGCTTCCGCTTCAGCCCCGATACCCCCTGGCAGCGCGAGATGGAGGAGGCCTTCCCGTACCAGGAGACCCGCGACCAGCTGGCCGCCATCGCCGATGTGAAGGCCGATATGGAATCGGCCCGGCCCATGGACCGCCTCATCTGCGGAGACGTGGGCTTCGGCAAGACCGAGGTGGCCCTGCGCGCCGCGTTCAAGGCCACCCAGGACGGCAAGCAGGTGATGGTGCTGTGCCCCACCACCATTCTGGCCCAGCAGCACTACACCTCTTTCAAGGATCGCTTCGAGCCCTTCGGCGTGACCGTGGAGGTGCTCTCGCGCTTCCGCACGAACGAGCAGCAAGCGCGGGCACTTGAGGGCTTCGCATCGGGCGACGTGCAGGTGCTCGTGGGCACCCACCGTCTGCTGTCGCGCGATGTGAACCCGCACGATCTGGGGCTCGTCATCATAGACGAGGAGCAGCGCTTCGGCGTGCAGCACAAGGAGCAGCTGAAGAACCTGCGCGAGTCCATCGACGTGCTCACGCTGTCGGCCACGCCCATTCCGCGCACCATGCAGATGTCGCTGTCGGGCGTGCGCGACATGTCGCTCATCCTCACGCCGCCCGACGAGCGGCGCCCGGTTGAGGTGCACGTGGGGGAGTGGGACCCCGATGTGGTGTCGGCTGCCATCCGCTACGAGCTGGCGCGCGGCGGCCAGGTGTACTACGTGAGCAACCGCGTGCGCTCCATCGACGAGGCGGTCGATCGCGTGCACGCCGCTGCCGGCGAGGCGCGGGTGGGCGTGGCCCACGGGCAGATGACCAAAGAGGAGCTGGAGCGCGTGATGGAGGAGTTCGCCGCCGGCGAGCTGGACGTGCTCGTGGCCACCACCATCATCGAGAGCGGCATCGACAACCCGCATACCAACACGCTCATCATCGAGGACGCCCAGCGGCTGGGCCTCGCGCAGATGTACCAGCTGAAGGGTCGCGTGGGCCGCTCGTCGGTGCAGGCCTTCGCCTACTTCATGTTCCCCGAGAACGTGCCTTTGACCGAGGAGGCCGCCGCGCGCCTGACGGCCATCAAAGAGCATCAGGACTTGGGAAGCGGCATGCGCATCGCCATGCGCGACTTGGAGATTCGCGGCGCGGGCAGCATGCTGGGCGCCGAGCAGTCGGGCAACATGTCGGCCGTGGGCTTCGACCTGTTCGCCCAGATGCTGTCCCAGGCGGTGAACGACACGCGCGAAAAGGGCGAGGCCACGGGCGATTTGCCCCCGGCGCTGTCGGACATCACCGTGAACATCCCGGGCCATGCCTACCTGCCCGAGGAGTACATCCCTGACGCCGACGCGCGCGTGCTGTGGTACCGCAAGCTGGCCGCGGCGGCCACGGTGGACGCGGTGTCAGCTCTGCGCGAGGAGCTGGAGGCGAAGGCCCCCGAGATGCCGCCGGCTGCGGCGAACCTGTTCGCGCGGGCACACCTGAAGGCCTTCGCCAACGAGCACGGCATCAAGCTGATCTCGGTGGTGGCGGGACGTCTGGTGGTGGAGCCCATCGACGTGCCCGACGCCAAGATGAAGCCGCTGCGCCGCGCCGGCGGCCGCTACAATCCCGATAAACGCAAGCTCGCGCTGCCCCTGCGCTACTTCAACCTGGAGGAGCAGGACAACCTCATGGGCCCCATCGCGGGCTTTCTGGCCGAGCTCACCGGCGACGACCGCGCCGAAGAGAACGAGGGCGAGGCTGCGGAGGGAGCCGTCTCCGCATCGCCGCGCGGCGGCGCTTCCGCAGGCAGCTCGTCTCCGTCTGCCGCGTGCGGCGGTAAGCTCACGGCCCGCGGTGAGCGCCGTGCGAGCAACCTCGCTAAGGGCGACGCGGCTCGCGACCGCCTGGCCGCCAAGCGCGCCGCCCGCGCCGCCAAGCGCCAGGGGGAGTAGTTCTGGCCAAGCGGACGCCCGTGGTGACAAGCACCCGCGCGTGGCCTATGATATCGGGACGCAGGATACGCAGGTAAGTCAGAGGAGGGCTGCCCTTATGGGCCCATCGGGACGTTTCTGGCGCGGTGTCGTCTTCGCGCTCGCGGGTGCGACGCTGTGGGGCTTCTCGGGCGCGTGCATTCAGTTTCTCGCCGAGAACTACGAGGTGAGCTCCGCTTTCATCTCAGCCGTGCGCGCCGTGGTGGCGGCCGTGCTGTTTGCGGCCTTCGTGCTGGCGACCCGCCGCGAGGCGCTGCTGTCGCTGGTGGGCAGCGCCGCCGCGCGCCCGACGCTCGTCCTGTTCGGCGTGGGGCTCTACCTGTCTCAGATCACCTACGCCGTGTCCGTGGCCCTCACCAATGCCGGCACGGCCACGGTGCTTCAGGCCACCTGCTCGGCATTCGTCATGCTCTTCACCTGCCTGAGGGCGCGCCACCTTCCACGCGCGACCGACTTCGCCGGCCTCGTCTGCGCATTGGTCGCGGCGACGCTCATCGCCACCCAGGGCGATTGGGGCGTTATCGTACTGCCCGTGGCCGGCCTGGTGTGGGGCATCGTCAACGCGCTTTCCGAGGCGCTCTACATCATGGCGCCCCAGCGGCTCTACGATCACTGGGACCGCCTGGCCATCATCGCCTGCGGCATGGTCATCGGAGGTATCGTCGCCCTAGTGGTTTGGCTAGCAGGCGAGGGCGTTGTGGCCCTGCTCGGTGCCGAAGCCGGCTCTGCGGCGCCCGCTTCGGCCGCAGGCGTTCCGGCGATTCTCGGCGACATCTTCGGCTCGGGCGGCGGCCTCATCCCACAGCTCGATGCGGTCGGTTGGATCGCCCTTGTCGGTGGCGTGGGCGTGCTCGGCACGTTCACCGCCTTCGGTCTGTTCCTCTACGGCGTGTCGCTCGTGGGCTCAGTCAAGGGAAGCCTGCTCGGCGTGGCCGAGCCCGCCGGCGCCATGGTCATCGCCGCGCTCTGGCTGCAAACGCCGTTTTCCGCCGCCGACTGGACCGGCCTTCTCCTCATGGCCGCCATGATCGTCCTCGTTTCGCTTTCCGGGCAGTCCCGCGAAGAACGGGAGCGTTCCGGCTCCTAAGATGAAACGCCTGTGTAACCGTCGAGGGGCGGGGAGGGGGCGGGGGCGTGCGATGGTATACTGGACGACAACTGTGCAAGACCCATCCAAGACCTTTGAGGAACATCCATGAGCAATCAAGACAAGCCTGTACGCGTTCGCTTCGCTCCGTCTCCCACCGGCATGCTGCATATCGGCGGCGCCCGCACTGCTATCTACAACTGGGCCTTCGCCCGCGCCACGGGCGGCACCTTCGTGCTGCGCATTGAAGACACCGACCCCGAGCGCTCCACCGAGGAAAACACCCAGATCATTCTGCGCGCCCTGCGATGGCTGGGGCTTGATTGGGACGAGGGTCCCGAGGTGGGCGGCCCCTGCGGCCCCTACTTCCAAACCCAGCGCACGGAAACCTACGAGGCGGCGCTCGAGAAGCTCATCGAGGCCGGTGCGGCTTATCCGTGCTTCTGCTCCAAGGAGACGCTCGACGCCAAGCGCGAGGCGGCCGAGAAGACCGAGGGCGGGTATGCCGGCTACGACCGCACCTGTCGCTCCATCCCCGCTGAGGAAGCTGCTGCGCGCATCGCGGCCGGCGAGCCTCACGTGTGGCGTCTCAAGGTGCCCGAGGACCACGGTCCGGTCACGTTCCAGGATGCCGTCTACGGCGACATGAGCTTCCCCATCGACGTGATGGACGACATGATTCTGCGCCGCACCGACGGCACCTTCACCTACAACTACGCGGTCGTTTGCGATGACGTGAACATGGGCATCACCCATGTTATCCGCGGCGACGACCACCTCTCCAACACGCCGCGCCAGGTGCTCGTCTACGAGGCGCTCGGCGCCGAGGTGCCGATGTTCGCGCATCTGTCCATGATTCTGGGCGCCGACGGCAAGAAGCTCTCGAAGCGTCATGGTGCCACCAACGTGGAAGAGTACCGCGACCGAGGCTATCTGCCCGATGCGCTCGTGAACTTCCTCGCGCTGCTCGGTTGGTCGCTCGATGGCGAAACCACGATTATCCCGCCGGCGGAGCTGTGCCGCACCTTCTCGCTTGATCGCATCACCAAGAAGCACTCCATCTTCGACGAGAAGAAGCTCGACTGGATGAACGGCGTGTACATTCGCGAGATGGGCGCGCCGGCCTGGGTGGACGTCGCCAAGCCGTGGCTTGCCCAGGCGAACCTCGACGGCTCGAACGTGGCCGATGGTGTCACGGTGGTGCCGACGCCCACCAAGGAAGAGGCCGCTGCGGCCGCCGCTGAGCTGCGCGTGCCCGGCGAGGGCGTGGACGCCGACACCTGGGAGGCGTGCCTGGCCGACGTGGACGATGACCACGAGTTCTACGAGGCCATGTACCCGCTTGTGGCCGAGCGCCTGGCGCACCTGGACGAGATTCCCGCCAAGCTGGCGTTTCTGTTCTGGGGCGACTCGGTGGTGCTTGATGAGAAGAGCGTGCAGAAGGTGCTGCTGAAGGAAGGCGCCCGCGCCGACGAAGCGCTGGCCATCTGCCGCGCCATTCTGGCCAACGACGAGAACCCGTGGGACGCCGAGGCTTTGGAGGAGCTCTGCCGCGCCGCCGGCGAGGAAGCGGGCCTCAAGCCCAAGCTGCTGTTCCAGCCCTTGCGCGTGGCCGTGTGCGGCAACATGGTCTCGCCGCCGCAGTTCGAGGCCATGATGCTCATGGATCCCGCCGACATCGTCGCCCGTATCGACGGTGTAGCCCAGAAGGTATTCAACTAGAAAGGTCGAAGACCATGGACGAGAATAACAACCCGAGCGTAGCGCCAGCCCCGGAGGGCGGCGAGTCACAGCAGCCCCAGCAGCCCGGCCTGCCCGTGGAGGCGCCTGTCGAGGCTATCGCACAGCCTCCCGCGGAGGCCCCCGCGGTGGAAAACCCCTTCGCGGGGTTCACGCCGCCCGCTGCCGAGCCTGCTGCTGAGCCCGCAGCCCAGCCTTATGCGGCACCGGCCGCCCAGCCCGCCATGCCTTACGCGGCACCGAGCGCGCAGGGCGCAGAAGCTCCGGCCGCTCGTTCGACCGAGCCGTACTACGCGGCCCCCGCTGCCGCTCAGCAGCCGACCCAGCCCTACGGCTACGAGGGCTACCAGCCGACGGCCTCCTTCGGGCAGGCTCCGGCCGATTCCTATCAGCAGGCCAGTTACCAGCAGGGCGCCTATCAGCCCTACGGTGCGGCCCAGCAGCCGCCGGTGCCGCCGACGCCCCCGGTTCAGAACATGTACCCGGGCTACGAGCCGCCCAGTGCCAACCAGAAGCGCCGTTGGCCCTGGTTCCTTCTTGGTCTGGCTTTGGGCCTGGTTATCGGCATGGGCGGGTGCGCAAGCTGCGTGGGGATCATGGCTCTTGCCGACTACGACGACTACGATACCTACGACTATGCCAACGACTCGTATCGCTTCGATTACGACAACGACTACGATTACGACTACGACAGCCCCTACCACACTTGGCCGCCCGAGGATAGCTACGGTTTGCAGGACGGAACCGATCTCGATGCCACGGCTGGCCTTTTTTCCTATGATGAGATCCTGGCGGTCTTCGAACCTGAGGGCATCGAGCCCGGCAAGCCCGGCGAGGGCAATGTTTGCGCCAAGGGCATCTACACCGTGGGCCCGGATGGCCAGATTCCCGCGGGCCTCTATTATCTGGAAGGCTCCAACGAGAAGCTCTCCCATTACTATCTCTTCGATGGCGAGGGCGGCCGCTACAACGTGGACGACTCGGTGCAGTACTTCGGCAACTACTACGCCGATCTGGACGAAGGCGACCTCATTGTGTTCGATCCGGGCGAGGACGTGACCATGCATCCCGCGTCTCCTACCTCGACGAACCTCACTGCGCCCTACAACAACGGCTGCTATCGCGTGGGAATCGACATCCCCGCGGGCAGCTACACCATCACGGCCTATACCGTGGGGGAGGGCGAGACCGATGAGGATTCGGCGGCCTACGTGATGAAGGACCTCGATTTCGATGAGGACTCCATCGTTGACACCCAGTACGTCATCCCCGGCGGCAAGCAGGTGGTCACGGTGACCGATGGGCAGTACCTCGAGCTTTTCGCCGCCACGGCTACTCCGGTTGCCCAGGGCTAAGAACAGAACGACTCAACAGGGCGCCTCCGAGCGCCCTTCTTTTTCCCTGAGAGAAAGGGGCGCTTTATGGCTCAGCAGCTGAGTGATTATCCCACGCTTGACGAGCTGAACGATTTCTTCGGCCACGATCGCTTTGCGGCCCATATCGGCTGCACCATCGTGGAGGGGTCGGTAGGCCACGGTGTGGCGGAGCTTGTCATTGAGGACCACCATCGCAACGCACTGGGCATCGTCATGGGCGGCGCCATCTTCACGCTGGCCGACTTCGCCTTGGCGCTTGCGAGCAACATCGGCGTGGAGCCGAGCGTTTCCATCAACAGCTCCATCGATTACTATGCGGCGTCGAAGGGCACCAAGCTCATCGCCACCTGCAACGTGGACAAGGGCGGCCGGCGCCTCGGGTTCTACACCACCGACATCACCGACGATACGGGCAAGCGCATAGCCCGCATGACCACCACGGTCTTCCGCAACGCCGAGTAAGTAAAAAGGGCCCCAGCTGGGGCCCTTCGCATACAGGGAGGCTCTTTACAGCCCGCAGGCGGCGCGCAAGGCGTCTACCTTGTCGGTGGCCTCCCAGGTGAACTCGGGCAGCTCGCGGCCGAAGTGGCCGTAGGCGGCCGTCTTCTGATAGATGGGCCGGCGCAGATCAAGCGCATCGATGATGGCGCCGGGTCGCAGGTCGAACACTTCGGAAACTGCGCGCTCGATGTCGGATTCGGGCACATGCGCGGTGCCGAAGGTCTCCACCATCACGCTCACGGGCTGGGCCACGCCGATGGCATAGGCGATCTGCACCTCGCAGCGGTCGGCCAGGCCGGCGGCCACCACGTTTTTGGCCACCCAGCGCGCCGCGTAGGCGGCCGAGCGGTCAACCTTGGTGCAGTCCTTGCCGGAGAAGGCGCCGCCGCCGTGGCGACCCATGCCGCCGTAGGTGTCCACGATGATCTTGCGACCCGTAAGGCCCGCGTCACCCATGGGCCCGCCGATGACGAAGCGGCCCGTGGGGTTCACGTAGATCTCGCAATCATCGGACAGCGGCACGCCCTCGGCCGCGAAGACCGGGCGGATGACCGTCTCGATGATGGCCTCTCGCAGGGCGTCCTGGGCGATGTCCTCGGAGTGCTGGGTGGACACGACCACCTTCTCCACCGCCACCGGCGCGCCGTCCTCATAGCGCACCGATACCTGGGTCTTGCCGTCGGGGCGCAGAAAGTCCAGCGTGCCGTTCTTGCGCACTTCGGTCAGGCGCTCGGAGAGGCGATGCGCCAGGTAAATGGGCATGGGCATGAGCGTGCTCGTCTCGTTGCAGGCGTAGCCGAACATCATGCCCTGGTCACCAGCGCCGATGGTCTCGTAGGGGTCGGCGGCCGCGGCGGCGTCGCGCTGGGCCTCGAAGGATTCGTCAACGCCCTGGGCGATGTCGGCGGACTGCTCGTGGATGGAGCTCATGACCGCGCAGGTGTTGCCGTCGAAGCCGTACTTGGCGCGGTCGTAGCCGATGCCGCACACCACGTCGCGCACGATGGACTGCACGTCCACGTAGGCCTGGGTGCGA
>CANEDU010000041.1 GCA_947426355.1 uncultured Adlercreutzia sp.
AGACCCAAGGACGTGATCTCGCTGAGGAAGAAGCCGATGCTGCGCTTGCGGCGAGCTTTGCGGCAGGCCCGGGCCAGCTTGGCGCGCTGCTTGCTGTCCACAACGCGCAGGGCGGTGAAGTCCTCGGCGCGCGAGTACAGGTCGGTCATGGAGCGGTCGGGCAGTTGGATGAGCTCGTCTGTGCGCTCCGAGAGCTCCTCGAAAAGCGCCGGGTCGTCGGACTCGTCGGCTTCCCCGTCCCAGAGAAAATGCGTGACGCCGGTGTTGGGGTCGAGGAAATAGCCGTAGTCCGCGAACTCCGATTCGCGGTCGACGGCATCCATCAAATCCGTCAGGGTGACGTTCAGCTCCATGGGCGCACCGATCTCTCTGCGTTCTTTCGAAGGCCTATTGTAGCAAGCTGGCCCGGGAAGCGCACTTCAGCGGACGCTGAGTTCGAAAGCGTTCTCACCGGCAGCGCTCGGCTCGATGGTCCAGTGAAGGGAGCAGGCCGATTCCACCAGCAAGGGGTCGTGGGAAACGAGGACGAGCGCGCCGGGGTACTCGGCGAGCATGGCCTCGAGCGCTTCGATGGAGCCGAGGTCGAGGTGGTTGGTGGGCTCGTCCAGCACGAGCAGGTTGGGTTCGCCCAAGAGCTGCTCGGCCAAGATGAGCTTGCGCATTTCTCCGGGGCTCGTGTCGGCGCCGTCGAGCAAGCGGTCGGGATCGGAGTTGAGCCCAGCCACCAGGCCGAGCACCCGCCCGGCATTCGTGGCATCCATGGCGCGCAGGCGGGCCAGGGCGCCTTCCCGTTGCGCCTCGCTCACGCTTTGGGGCACGTAGGCGACGCGCACGGTTTCGGGCGCGCGGGACAGCAGGTGGCGCACGAGGGTGCTCTTGCCCGTGCCGTTGCGGCCGGCCAGGCCGATGTGGTCGGTAGGGCCCACCCAAAGCTCGGGGATGCGCAGCGAGAAGTCGCCGGCGCGCAGCACCGTGGCCTCGCAGTGGGCGACGGTCTTCGCTGAGGCCGGGCCGCCGTAGATGGAGATGCGCGAGTCGTAGCGCTTGGAAACTGCGATAGCTCCGGCGCACTCTTCTGCTCGTTGGAGACGCGAGGCGAACGAAGCGGAGGCTTGGCCGGCGATGCCGTCTTTTCCGGACACCTTCGCCCGCCCAAGACGCTCGCGGGTGTCGCTGTCTTTCTTGGCGACCTTGCTCGCGCTCAAGCGCGCCTTCGACTGGCTGGCTGCTTCGCTGCGGCGCACGGCCTCGGCATGCAGGCGCTGGGCCTCGCGCTTGGCCGCCGCCTTTTCGCGAAGGGCCGTCTCGCGCTCCGAGGCCGTCTGAGCCGATACCTGGTCAAAGCCGCCGGGACGCATGAGAGCGCGCCCGCCTTCGAAGGTGAGGCACTGCCCGACCAGTCGGTTCAGCAGCGCACGATCATGGGAGATGAGCAGCCCGACGCCCTGAAACGACGCCAGCGCTTCGGCCACCATGGCTCGCGTGGCGGCATCCAGGTCGTTGGTCGGCTCGTCCATGATGAGCACGTCGGGTCGGCGGCTGAGGGCGCAGGCGATCTGAACGCGTTTCTGCTGGCCGCCGGAAAGGTTCGGAAAATCCCATAGCCAGCTGTCGTCCACTTCGAGCTTCGCGCGCGCGTCGATGGCCTCGGGGCTCCAGTCCGAGGCGAAGTCCATGAGATTGTCGGGCTCGATGGAGGAGTCCTGGGGGCAATAGGCGCCGAAGAGCTTTGGCGTGACGGTTCCTGTGTCGGGCACGATGAGCCCTGCGGTAACGAGGGCCAGCGTGGTCTTTCCGCAGCCGTTGTCGCCGATGATGCCCGTCCAGCCTGCAGGGAAGGTGACGCTTACGTTGGCGATGGCCGCCTCCGATGCGCCGGGATAGGTATAGGTGATGTGGCTAAGATTCAATTGCATGGCGGTCCTCCTGAGGGAAGGGCCGCGCTGGGCGCGAGTGCTTGGTGCGGGAGTGGCACATGACGGTGCCGGAGCGGAATACACAGCGATGCGGCGCCCAAAGCGCGACCAGAACGGTAAGGTCGTGATGGGGCCCAGAGGGCATCGCTAGTTCTTCATGCACCGTGCCTTTCTCGAGGCGTCGCTTGCCAAAGGCTCCGCCGAAACAGTGACCCCCATTGTAGCAGCCCCGCAGCCGACTGAACAGCCCGCCGCAAAACCCCTCCGCCAGAAGCCCACCCCATCCGTCCTCGTTTGCGCCGCCTGGCGCAAACCGCACTTTTGTATAGTTTGCGCCACGAATAAAGGGAGATGGAGCCGCTTTTGTATGGAACGGGCGGCGATGGCCATACTTTTGCATGGTTTGCGGCGGGAGCGGGAAGCGCGCAGCCGGGACGGACGCGTGCAGCCGGGGCGTGCGCAGCTGGGGCGGGCGCGCAGCCGGGGCGGGGCGCGCCCGGCCTAGCTCTGGGAGGGCGCGGGGGTTGCCGCTTGCTTCTTGTGCCGCATGATGCGGGCGAACACGATCGAGGCGACGAAGGCGACGGCGAGAATGCCGATGGAAATCAACAGCGTGTGGGAGAAACCCGAGGCATAGGCGTCGGCCTTGGACATACCTTGGGCTACGAGGCGGTCGGTATCGGCGGACATGATGCCCACGAACAGGGCCGAGCCGATGGAACCGGCGATTTGCACCAGGGTGGAGTGGATAGACGACCCGTGGGCGTAAATCGCTTTCGGCAGCGCGCCCAAATCCACCGCCTTCAGCGTGGGGAACACGAGGCCCACGCCGATATAGGAGGTGGCGACAAACGCG
This sequence comes from uncultured Adlercreutzia sp., assembly GCA_947426355.1. GTDB lineage: Bacteria > Actinomycetota > Coriobacteriia > Coriobacteriales > Eggerthellaceae > Adlercreutzia. The sequence goes on from CANEDU010000041.1 coordinate 2,773, forward strand.
ATCATCGGAATGATCAGCATTCGCGCTGACGTGAATTCCACAGCCACGTAGCTGCCGAGCAGCAGCAGGAAGCCGAGGGGGATGAGCGGCCAGACGCCGTGCTTGTCCTCGATGCGCCCGCCGATAAAGCAGGAGACGGCATAGCACAGGATGGGTGCGCACAGAAGGCAGCCGGCGATGAAGGCGCTATATCCGGCGGTGCCCTCCAAATACAGCGGTACGAGCAGGCTCATATAGATAGAGCCCATGTAGCCGAGCATCATGAGCAGCTCGCCGAACACGAAGCGCCCGTGCTTCAGAGGCGCCAGATTCAGCAGCGGATCGGCGATGGAGAACTGGCGCCAGACAAATAGCCCAACAACGAGCGCGCCGACAATCATGAAGCCAAGAGAGGGCAGCATGTCGTGGGTCACTTCGTTCAGCCCGAAAATGAACGCGCCGAGGCCGACGAAGCTCAAGCCCACGCTGAGCGCATCGATGGTCTTGTTCTCGCGGGTGTAAATGTCGCGCAAGAAGAAGAACCCGAGCACAAGCAGGGCAACGGAGAAGAAAAGCGGGATGAGGAAAAGCGCGCGCAGGCCCGCATAGGTGAGCACGGCGCCGGCGATGAGCGGCGCGAAGGCGAGGCCCACGCCGATAACGCCGCTGTTGAGGGCGAGCATGGTAGCGCTCTTCCCCGCGGGCGCTAAGGTGAGAATGACGCTGGTGACCACAGGGAAGAACAGCCCCACGGTGAGCGCTTGGACGAGGCGGGCGACGAGCATCATGGGGAAATCCAGGGCCAAAACGCCCAGCAGCGAACCGACAAGCGAGGCAGCGTAGCCGAACAGCATCACCTTCCGAATGCCGTAGCGCTTCAAAAGCGAGGCGGCCGTGGTGATGACGGTGGCGGCTACGATGGTGAACCCCAGCACAAGCCAGTTGGCCACCGAGAGGCTGATGCGAAAGTCGGTGGCTACGGTGTCAAGAGCGATGTTCATGAGGGATTGGTTGAACGAGGCCAACAGGTTGCTGGCAAGCATGAGCGCCACCATGATTTTCATGGCGCGCCCTGTGGGGATGGTGGGTGCGGTTTGGGCCATGACGCTTCCTTTTGCTGGTTGACGTGCGATAAGTAATGCGCAGCAAGGCGGATTTGCGTTCACGCTACCCCTTCGGCGGGGCGGTTGAGGGGCAGGCGCTGGGGTCGTTAGCGGGGCGATGTCCAACAGTCACTTTGCGGAAGCGCAATTCGGCGCTCGTCTCGTTGACGTTTGTCAACAGGGTCGTTGCATGTTCGGTTCGACGCGCCGCAGCGCCGGGTCCTTTGCTACCGTGAAGAAGCGCATATGAGGAGGGAGCTGGCCGAGGGCGCGCGGTGAGACGGCGCGCCGGTGGCTTCCGATGCGAAATAATGGGCGGATATTTTCGAAAGGACCCGTTATGAACAAACGTGAGATTTACCTGGCCGGCGGCTGCTTTTGGGGCACTGAGGCGTACTTGAAGCGCATTCCCGGCGTGCTGGAAACTGAAGTGGGCTACGCGAACAGCGTCGTAACAGCGCCGACCTATGAAGAGGTCTGCTCGGGCGAGACGGGGGCCGCCGAGGCGGTGCGGGTCGTTTACGACGCCGACGTGCTGCCCCTGCCGCTGCTTTTGGCGGCCTATCTGCGCACCGTGGACCCCTTCTCGCTTAATCGTCAGGGCAACGATCGCGGTACCCAGTACCGCACGGGCATCTACTGGACCCGCGAAGCCGACCGCGACGCGGTGGTGTCGGCGCTCGTGGGCATCGCGCGCAAAAGCGGCAAGAACCCGCGCATCGAGGCGGGACCTTTGCGGAACTTCTACCCCGCCGAGGCCTACCACCAGGATTATCTGGGCGCGAACCCCTTCGGCTACTGCCATGTGAACCTGGCCGACGCCCGCGTTTTCGCGGAAGAGCACGCGGCGGATTTCGCCATCGCCGAGCAGGGCTATAAGCGGCCCTCCGATGAAGAGATTCGCGAGAAGCTGACGCCCGAGGCGTTCGAGGTAACCCAAAAGGCAGCCACAGATAGGCCCCATGCGCACCCTTATGACCAGCAGTTTGAGGATGGCATTTACGTGGACGTGGTCACGGGCGAGCCGCTGTTCAGCTCGCGGGACAAGTTCGACGCCGGCTGCGGCTGGCCGTCGTTTGCGCGGCCTCTGGCCGAGAGCGTCGTCGAGGAGTCGGTGGACGGGTCCATTCCCGGCATGCCGCGCGTAGAAGTGCGCAGCACTGTGGGCGACAGCCATCTGGGCCATGTGTTTCCCGATGGCCCTGCTGATTTGGGAGGCCAGCGCTACTGCATCAATGGCTCGGCGCTGCGTTTTATCCCCGCCGGCCGCATGGAAGCTGAAGGCTACGGCTACCTGCGCGACGCGGTTTCCTAAGAAAGTTCGCGATTCGCAGCTTGCAAAGCGCAGGTCTCAGAGGTTTTGCGCCTGCTTCTCCAGGTCTGCCAGGAGGGCTGTCGCTTGGTTTTCGAGTGAGGCTTTATTGGCCTCATCGAGGTTCAACGTACTTGTGGTGAACATGGTCCGGGTAAAGCTCATGCTGGTGAAAGCGGCGGGCACGATGTGCATTTGCAAGAAGTCGAACGTAGGCAGGAGCGCCCCGTGGCTGTAGCGCGCACAGCTGGAGCCGCCGACGCCGCTGACGGTGGCGGTTTTGCCGATGATGACAGCGGGGGAGCCGTCGTCGAGCGGGCGCGAGAGCCAGTCGATGAGATTCTTCAGCGGTCCCGGCACGCCATGGTTGTACTCCGGCGCGAAGATCCAGAGGGCATCGGATTTCGCCACCTGCTCGCGAACGCGCGTGACGGCTGCAGGTGTCGGGCGCTCATCGTCCTGGTTGAACAGGGGAACATCGCGCCAATTGAGGATCTCCGCGTCGGCGCGATCGGAAAGCTGCGCGACAACGTATTCGGCCATCTGCCGGTTGAGCGACTGCCGCCGCAGTGAGCCGACGATGGCCAGGATGCGCGGTTTCGGATGAGGCGATTGTTCCGGCATGGGTGATTGGCTGGTCATGAATACCCCTTTCTCGCTCTCGCGATGATACTCATTGTGCCCTCAGGCGATTTGGGCGGCTGGTTGTTGTCAACCAAATGAGCGATTTCTGCCACGAAATTGCGATTGAGCGAGTTTGTGCAAGGCGTCAATGGCTCAGGAAGAGCGTTTGTGCCGCAAATTTGAACGAAATTTAACGATATACGTGTAGTAGAAGAGCTGGTAGTTCCGGAAGGACTCGCACAATCGCACTTTTTGTGACCAAATCGGGCGCTGTTTATGCAAAAGGGCGTTGACTTTCAAGAAATGCAATATATACTTTGCAAATGTAAGGTATATATTGCATATTCGGCGGACAAAGCGCATGCTGTGAAGGTCCGTCCCGGACAGGAAGCGAATTGTTGGCCATGAGCGCACGCTGCGTCTGCAGCGAGAATGTCCGCGCATGGGCTCATCGAAAGAAGGGAGCGTTTTGGAAGGGGAGAAGAACCTGCGCATGAAGACGGCGCGTATGGAAGCGGGGCTGTCTCAATCCGATTTGGCCGAGCGCGTTGGAGCGACGCGCCAGACCATCGGCCTTATCGAGGCCGGCCGCTACAACCCGAGCTTGAAACTCTGCCGAGCCATCTGTCTTGCGCTCGGCAAGACGCTGAACGATTTGTTCTGGGATTAGAAGGAGCGCATCATGAACCTCATCAAACAATGGAACGAGTATATGGGCCCCAAAGACGAGCGCCTCGTGGCCGAGGGGAACCGGTTCGCGAAGATCGGCTTTGTCATTTTGCTGATCGGCTCGGTGGTTTGCTGCTACTACAGCATCATGCTCGAGCAGGTGTCCGACGTAACGGACACGCCGATCTACACGGCAGTGGGCGAGCGCGTCTTCGACCCGGCGATGCTCCTGTTCATTTGCATCCTCATTGCCTGCTTCGTCTCCAGCTACCTTGAGACGAAGCACGGGGTCGTGAGCAGCCGCACGCGTCTTGCCACGGTCGAAAGCATTCCCTGGGAGTACGTGGCCTTGCTTTCCGTGGCAACGGGTGCGGTAATCTGCGCGCTCTCGGTGGGTCTGCGCATTGTCGCGGAAATCCAAATCGTCGGGCTTGACGAGGTCATGTGGCTCGGCGACCTTGCCATCGGCGTCGTCTACTTCACCCTCGGGTTCATGGTGGCCTTTGGCGCTTTCGCACTTCAGTTTCACTCGGCCATCAAGCGCCGCCGCGAGCTTGAGGGCGATTTGGAAGAATAGCGCAGCGGCAGGTTACGGCTTGCTGTGAAAAGCGGGTCCCCAAGTTCATCCTGCCGGAAGTGGAGGACAATGGGGCCCGCGAGCAAGCGAGAAAGGAACTCCCATGCGGCCCTACGAGAACCTCATCGTCGATATCCCAGATTACCCGAAGCCCGGCGTTGTGTTCAAAGACGTCACGCCGGCGTTGGCCGATGCCCAGGCTTTCTCGGCGGTGGTGGACGATCTGTCCGAGCATTTCATGGGCCGCGGCGTGACCAAGGTTGTTGGCGCCGAGGCCCGTGGCTTCATGGTGGGCTCGGCGGTGGCCTATCGGCTGGGTGCTGGTTTCGTACCCGCTCGCAAGCCGGGCAAGCTGCCTCGCGCCACCATCAGCGAGCGCTACGATTTGGAGTACGGCTCCGATGCCCTGGAAGTTCACGCGGATGCGTTTACGCCCGATGACGTGGTAATCGTCATCGACGACCTTATCGCCACGGGCGGCACGGCTGTTGCCATGGCGCGCCTCGTGGAACGCTCCGGCGCCAAGCTCGCTGGCCTGGGATTCTTCATGGAGCTCGCCTTCCTGAACCCGCGCCCGCTGCTCGCGGACGTCACCGATGCCGAGGTGTTCTCGCTCATCCGCGTCGAGTAACGCGGCCTGAAAGGGCTTACAGGAACAGCGCGTTCATCAGCAGGTTCAGCACGAACAGGCCGACGATGATGAGGCAGAACAGGCCGATGCGGCGCATGTCGCCCACAGCCAGGCGCGTCTTCGGGTCGAGCGGATGCGCCTCGGGGTTCTCGCAGGCAAGTCCGCCGTAGAAGCGCTTGAACACCACGTAGGCCACGACGCCCGAGGCCAAGAACAGCACGGTGGCGAAGAAGTTCTCCACGGGGGCCAGGCACAGGGCGAAGGTGGCGATGCCGAAGGCCAGGGCCGAGTAGATGCGCACGCCCCACTTGCCGCCGCCGATAGAGTACACGTCTGCGGGGCGATTCTCCACAGGATACATCCGGCGCAGCTTCACCACGATGAACCCGAGGAACATGTAGCGGGCCAGGATGAAGATGATGTTCATCTCGATGATGGCCACGAAATCGAGCTGCGAGAAGATAAGCGAGGAGATGGCGATGGTGAGCACGCCCACATAGGGGCTGCGTCCGGCCTTGTCCACCTTGCGGATGAACTTGGGGAACAGGTTGTCTTCCGAGAGCACCCAGAAGCTGCGGGAGCCCGAGGCGAGGTAGGTGTTGTAGATGGTGCACTGGCTCATAATGGCGATGACGAGGAAGATAACCACGCCGGTGCGCCCCAGCACCATGGAGAAGATGGTGCCGTAGCCGAGCACGTCGTCGCTGAAACCGCCGTCGATGCCCCAGGCCGTCCAGCTGCCCTCGGGGTAGGCCGCCAGGCAGGCCAGCGTGGGCAGGATGTAGGACAGCGCGATGAGCGGCAGCGCGATGCGGAAGCCGCGGGCCACGTTGCGGGAGGAGTCCTCGTACTCGCCGGACATGGCGGCGATGCACTCATAGCCGCAGTACATCCAAATGCCCAGGCTAATTGATTCGGCGATGCAGGCCATGGGTGCGTCGGGCGCGGCGAAAATGGGATCGAAGGGGTTGGTCTGCCAGTTCATGAGGCCGAAGATCGCGGCCATGCCGAACACGACGATGATGAGCACCGAGAAAAACGAGCTGATGCGCTCCACTTCCACGAGGCCCACCAGGTTGATGACGGTGAAGCTCGCCACGACGAGCAGCTTCACCGCGAAGGTGCCGGCGTCGTCCAGCGCGAGCAGCTGCGAGGTGTAGCCGCCCACCATGGCGATGTAGGCGCCGGAGGAAATGTAGGTGTCCATGGAGGTCCACCAACCGGCCTGGAAGCCCCAGAATTCCCCGAACGTCTCTTTGGCCCAGGCGTAGATGCCGCCCTCGCGGGGCAGCACGGCGTTGGCCTCAGCCACAAGGCGGCTGATGGGGCGCGCCCAGATAAAGGGCAGCACGATAAGCATGATAAGGGTGAGTCCCGGACCGGCGGCGGGAATGATTTCCTCGATGCCGAAGGCACCGGCCGATACCAGGCAGAACAGCATGAAAGCGATGCCAAGAGCACTGATCTTGCTCTTGCGGAGGTTGCCGATGCTCCCGTCTGGCGGGGTCGGCGGGAAAAGGTCTTTGCTACCCGGAGGGAGCGCATCTTTGGCAGACAAGCTCAAACCACCCCAATCACATCAGAGGAAAAAGCGACAGAGCAGAAGTGTAGCCTATACGGGGCGGTTTAGCGATGAGGATTTTGCGCAGACGCACAAACAGCCGTCATCGCGAAGATGACGGCTGTTGAAGGTGCGTGCAGGGCGAAGGGCTCGCGCGCGATACGACGAGCTCGCCTGCGGGACGGAAGGCTAGCGCTCGCCGGCGGTACGATGGCGGCGAATCGTCACCGCGCCCATGGCGAGCACCTGGGTGTTGCCGGTGCCGGTGGTGGTGATGACGGCGTCCTCAAGCTTGGGGGATTTATAGCCGTCGCGCGCGGCGCGGCGGTTTCGCTTGTCGAGGAAACCTTAGCAAGCGGCTTGCCGAATGCCGGCCGCCCGGACAAGCTATGGGGAAAGCGACGATGCCGTGAAAAGAAACAGACGCCGATGCCGCCGGGGCGTCAAATGGCTGTTGTCCTTGGGTTATCGTTGAGGGAGATGGTCGGCTAAAGGCTTCGAAGGCCGCCGTCTTGGCGGGAAATCTTCTGGTTCGCTGAAAGATGGGCCGCTTGTACGGGCCAGCACCCGCGCAAGCCTTTACAATGGGGGCCGTGAAGTCATTCGGCAGTAGGAGGATTCATGACGGAGACGGCGATGCGGGACATGCTTGCGGAGCTTTACCCGACACCAGAGGATGTGGCGGCGGAAATCGCGGAGCTTGCGGGACGCCTGTCCCTGCCGCGGGAAACTGAGCTGTTCGCCTCGGACATCCACGGCGAGTACAACGCCTTCTCCCACGTGCTGCGCGGGGGCTCCGGTGCCGTGCGCGCGCTCATCGAAGAGGCTTTCGGCGCCGACTTGAACGACGATGAGAAGGCCCGTCTGCTCGCCTTGATTAGCTACCCGCAAGAGCACTGCGCCTTCGCTTTGGAGGGCGCCGAGGACGCCGCGTCGTGGCTTGCCGAGGCCGCGGGCCGCGTCGCCAAGGTGGCGCGTCGAGCCGCAGCCGGCGCCACCCTCGACGATATCCGCGCCCTGCTGCCCGACGGGTTGGCCATCGCCGAAGAACTCGTAGGCGCCCGAACCACCCCGGCCAAGCGCGCCTATCGCGAGGCCATCGTCGCGAGCCTGGTCGAAACGGGCCAGGGCGTAGCGCTCATCGCAGCTCTCGCCACGCTCATCCAGCGCCTCTCCGCAGGTCAGCTGCACCTCGTGGGCGATGTGTACGACCGCGGTCCTGCTCCCCAGTGCATCATGGACGAGCTGCTCGCATATCCCAACGTCGACGTGCAGTGGGGCAACCACGACATTCTCTGGATGGGCGCCGCTCTCGGCCAGCCGGGCAGCGTGGCCAACGTGGTGCGCATCTGCGCCCGCTACGGCAACCTCTCTATATTGGAGGACGCCTACGGCATCAACCTGCGCCCCCTCGCCGCCTTCGCCGCCGAGGCCTACGCCAATGATCCCTGCACCGCCTTCGCCATGAAGAGCAATCCCGGCCTCACCCCGGAGGAAACGGCTCTCACCGAGAAGATTCAGAAGGCCATGGCCGTCATTCAGTTCAAAGTGGAGGCGCGCCTTATCGCCGAAAATCCCACGTTTGGCCTGGAAGACCGCAATTTGCTGCACCTCATCGATCGCGAGCGCGGCACCGTGGTAGTAGACGGCGCGGAATACGAGGTGCTCGACACCTACTTCCCCACGGTGAATTGGGGCGACCCCTATGCGCTCACGGCGGCGGAGGAAAGCGTCATCGACGCGCTGTGCGAGTCCTTCCTCGGCAGCGAGCGGCTGCAGCGCCATGTGCGCTTCTTCCTCGATTGCGGCAGCCTTTACAAGATCCAGAACGGCAACCTCATGCTGCACGCCTGCGTGCCTCTGGCCTCCGACGGCAGCCTGCTCAAAGTAGAGCTGTTCGGCGAAACCTACTGCGGTAAGAGCCTTTACGACATGGTGGACCGCTGCGTGCGCGACGCGTTTCTGGAAACCGACGAGGCGGCCAAGAAGCGCGGTTTGGACATGCTGTGGTATCTCTGGCTCGGCCCCGGCTCGCCGCTGTTCGCCAAAAGCAAGATGGCCACCTTCGAGCTGTATCTCATCGCCGACAAGGCAGCGCGCAAGGAAGTGAAGAACGCCTTCTACACGCTGCTCGACAACGACGAGGTCATCGACGGCATCTTCCGCGACTTCGGCATGGATCCGGCCACCTCGCGCATCGTTTGCGGTCACGTGCCCGTGAAGGTGAAAGACGGCGAGGACCCGGTGAAGGCCGGCGGGCGCGTGCTGTGCATCGACGGCGGCTTCTCGAGCGCGTACCAGAAGACCACGGGTCTTGCCGGTTTCACGCTCGTGTCCAACGCCGAGGGCCTGTTCCTCGATGCCAACGAGCCCTTGTCCTCCCGCGAGGCGGCGGCAGAAGGGACGGCGGACATTCGCGCGGACCGTCGCGTGCTGGCGCTTTACGACGAGCCGCGCACCGTGGCCGACACCGACGAGGGCGCGCGCATCCGCGAGCGCCTAGGGCTGTTGCGCGAGCTGCTGTAGGCTCGCTCGTCCGCTTCCGTGCCTAGTACTTTTCCCAAAGGGCTAATTCCAGGTAGGAGGCGAGGCAGCACAGGCCGAAGCCGACGATGATGAGGGCGAATGCCGCGTTGGCCGCTTTCGGGCGCAGGCGCATGAAGCCTTCGCAGATGAGTGGGAAGACGATCCATACGTAGAGCATGGAAACAAGGCCGATGAAGAAGTCGTTCACGAGCCATGCCTGGCCAAACACATTGCCGGGTAGCTGGGAGTTGTCCCAGAACGGGTACTCGCCGGTAACGGGGTCGGGCTGGTTCACGAGCCAGCCCATGACCAGCTCGAGCACCATGGCGATGAGGATGGCGGCCACGAAGCATTCCAGGAAGGCGCCCCAGAGCGTTTTGCGGCGCATGATGAAGTGCTCCTTCAGCGGTTCGATGAGCAGCGTCATGAACACCGCCCCGAACCCGTAGACCCAATAGGGGTGGTACCACGGGTCGCTCCACACGGCGTAGTCGTCCTCCACGATGCCGAACAAGTTGTCCATCAGCCAGCAATAGGGCATCTCCAGCCAGTGCCCGATGATGCAGCACAGGCAAAACGCCACAATGAGAGCCCGCCAAAATTCCCAGGTCTTCGGAGCGAAATAGCCGATTTGGTCGTGCTCGCTCGCTTTGCGTATCCTCAAGAATGCCATGGCATGCTCTTTTCTCCGGCGTCTTACGATGACAGGCTACTCCTGCGCGCGGCAGGTGCGGGCGTGCGGGCGGGGCTTATTCCTCAGTCTTTAACTCACCGTTGCTGCAATGTTGCCCAAGCGCGCGCTGCCCCACGTCGCAGCGGTTTTTTGCTACACTGCGGAAAACGGCGAGAGAGGGGAGAGCCATGCGCGTCGTCTATCGCGAAGATCAGCTGCAGCGGGAGCACGAGGGGCTGTCGGAG
>CANEDU010000042.1 GCA_947426355.1 uncultured Adlercreutzia sp.
GGCTTGGGAGGCCTGCGCGTTTCGGGAATCCGACGACGCGCCGTCGAGGGAATCGTCGGAAGCGCCGGGCGCCGCATGGGCCGCCGCGCCGCGGTCTGCTTTCGCTTTCGCCTCTTCCCGATAAGGAGCCACCGAGGCCGTGGGGCCCATGGCGGCAAGAACGGCCTCGCGAGCAGCCTGCCGAGCGAAGGCGATGTCGAGATCGCGGCCGCGCGGCGTTGGCATGGCGCGGAAGGAGCGCACATGATCGCCGTAAGCCTTGAGCTGGTCGGTGGTCTGCGGCGCACCAAGGCCCTGCAGCTGCGGGGGACGATCGCCCGATAGTACGATAAGCGGCACACGGGAGGTTTCCGCCTCGATGACCGCCGGATAGTAGTTCGCCAACGCCGTGCCCGAAGTGCACACGAGCGCCACAGGGCGCCCGCTCGCCTTCGCCAGGCCCAAGCCGAGGAAGGCCGCGCCGCGCTCGTCGATATCCACATACACGCGCAAATCCTGGGGGCGACGCTGCTCAAGCTCGTAGGCCGTCATGGCCAGAGCCGTCGAGCGCGATCCGGGGCTCACCACCACCTCGCGCACGCCCCAGCGCACCAGTTCATCGAAAAAAGCCGCCACAAACAGCGCCGTATCCTGCTGATGAGTCGTCTTGAAGGGCATTGGAACTTCCTTTCACGAATGTATTGCATCCATGATAGCGCGACGGCGTGGCGCAAACTGCACTTTTGCATACTCTGCTCCCTGAAAAACCGAAGTTGAAAGCACTTCTGCATGGTTTGGGCGCAGAAGACCATACTTTTGCATGGTTTTCGGAAAGCAGGTGCAGGGCCGGCGACGAAAGCCGCAGCCCCACACCGGCGACGTAAGCCGCAGGCCCGCGCCGGCAGGTCGAACGCAGGATGCTACGCGCCGAAGGCAGAGAGGATGGTACGCAGCTTCAGGTCGATCTCGTCGTATTCGGCTTGCACGTCGCTTTCGCCCACGATGCCGCAGCCGCCGTAGACGTAGCCCCTTTCGCCATCGAAGACGCCGGTGCGCAGGGCCACGGAGAACTCACCGTCGCCGGCGCCGTCCACAAAGCCGCAGGCCCCCGCGTAAAAGCCCCGATTGTAGGTCTCGATGGAGCGCAGGAGCATCTTCGCCTCGCCCACGGGCGTTCCGGCCACGGCGGGCGTGGGATGCAGGTCCTCCATCAGCTCGGACAGCGTCACGCCGGCTAGCGCGCAGGCCCGGGCGGGCGTGTAGAGGTGCTGCACATGGGCGAGCGTCATGATACCCGGCACCGCAGGCACATCCACGTCGTAGCAAACGCGGTCGAGCACGCCACGGATGAGCTGCACCACGTAATCGTGCTCGGCGCGGTTCTTGCCGTCGGCCAGGAGACTCTCGGCCAACGCCGCCGACTCCTCGGGCGTGGCGCCCGCCGGACACGTTCCCGCCAGGCACATAGATTCCACAACGTCGCCCCGCTTGCGCACCAGAAGCTCAGGCGTGCAGCCGCAGAAGAACACGTCAGCGTAGCGATACAGGAGCACCGTGCCGCGCGCGTCGCCGTCGATGAGATTCACGAGCAGATCCTTCGAAGAGAAGGGGTGCTCCGCCGCCAAGCGCTTGCGGCGCGACAGCACGACCTTGCTCACACGCCCAGCCTCAATGGCGCCTAGAGCCGCCTCCATGGCCGCGCCCCACGCCTCACGAGAATCGGGCTCGAGCGTAAACGGAATCGTCACCGCCTGGCGATGCGGGGCGGCGGCCACCATGCGCACGAAGCGCTCCACGCGGCCCGGATACACCGGTCCCAGCGAGTTCACCTGCAGAAAGCGTCCACGCTCGTTTTCGATGAGCACGATTTCCGGCAGCATGAAGCGCAGGCGCGGAAACGACGCCATGAGCTCGTCGGCCGGGGCCGGGTTGGCGGCGTCGAAGCGATTGAACGAGAAGAACACTGGCGGCTGATCAGCCGCAGCGCGCGCGCCAGCGACCGCGGCCCCGCCGCCATCGCCGGTCAGCGGAGCGCCCGCAGCGCCATCAACGCCGACCATCGGAGCCGACGCATCGCTGTCGGCACCCGCGACCTCGCGCAACAGGCCGCCCTCGCCGTACTCGTATTCCACATCGCGAAGCGAGGGCAGGGCGATACAGCGCCCGAGTCCCAGATAGCGCGTCGGGTTCTGCTTGTCGTAGTAAACGAACTGGTCGGTGAAGCCCTTCTGCAGCCAGCAGAAGGCATCCACCACATCGGCCTCAATGGGCACGTTACACGTGTAAATTCGCGTCATAGCAAATTCTTTCCCGCTAGTCTGCCCTAAGAAGCCAGAGCAACGCGCGACACTTTAGATCTCGTACATCGCCTGAAAGACGTCCTCGCGCTGGATGATGACTTGCATACCCAGGGTTTCGCCGTCGGCGGCGAGGCGCTCTTGCACCGTGTTGAAATCGGCCACCTCGGGGGCGAGCGAGACCATCATGGTCATGGAGAACATGCGACCCTCGCCGAGGATGGTCTGGGAGATGTCGTCGATGTTGGCGCCGCAATCGGCGAGCGTGGTGGCGATGGCGGCCACAACGCCGGAGCGGTCCTTACCGAGAACGGAGATAACGCATTTCATAGGGCAACCTTCTTTCTGTAGGGGCCGTCGGAAGATCCTTCGACTCGCTTCGCTCGCTCACGATGACACGAGCGGGGGCTTCGCTCACTCAGGATGACACGAGCGAAACCCTGCGCTCGTTCAAGATGACGCGGACAAATCGGGTCTAGTGGCGGAAAATGAGGGACAGCGCCTCAGCGCGGGCAGCCGGGTCGGTCTCGAAGCAACCGCGCACCGCACGAGTGGTCGTTTTCGAGCCGGGCTTCTTCACGCCGCGCATCGACATGCACATGTGCTCGGCTTCCAGCACGACGATGACGCCGGCCGGATGCAGCGCCTCCATCAACGTATCGGCGACCTGGCCCGTCAGACGCTCCTGCACCTGGGGACGCTTGGCGAACCCGTCCACCAGACGCGCCAGCTTGGAAATGCCGCAGATGCGTCCGTCGGCGCCGGGCACATAGGCCACGTGGGCCTTCCCGAAAAACGGCGCCAAGTGATGTTCGCACATGCTGTAGAAGGGGATGTCGCCCACCAGCACGATTTCCTCGTGGCCCTCATCGAAGGTCACCTCGAAATGGCGCGCGGGGTCTTCTTCCAGACCGCCGAGCACTTCCTCGTACATGCGGGCCACGCGAGCCGGGGTTTCCAGCAGACCCTCGCGGTTGGGGTCCTCGCCCACGCCCTCCAAAATCAGGCGTACGCCTTCTTCGATCTTGTTTCTATCCACAGTTTCGCAACTCCTTGCAAACGGTTTTCGCCATGTTATCACGATGCCTCTGGCGCGTCGCTGCTTAGCGCGATAATAGCAAGACCAAAGGCAACCCACGGGAAGGGATCGACCATGAAGAACCTCGTCTCCGAATTCAAGGAGTTCATCAACCGCGGCAACGTAATCGATATGGCTGTCGGCATCATCATCGGCGGCGCGTTCACTGCCATCGTCACGTCGCTGACCGACAACATCATCAACCCCTTCATCAAGCTCATCACCGGCGGCAACGGCACCGATGTGGCGGGGCTCACCATTCCCGTGCCGGGCACTGAAAACGGCATCGACTTCGGGGCGTTCATCAGCGCCATCATCAACTTCCTTATTGTGGCGTGGGTTGTGTTCATGATGGTGAAGGCCTTCAACAAGATGAAGGACGGCGGCAAGAAGCACCTCAAGCGCAACAAGAACGGCGAAGAGCTCGTGGAGCAGCCGCCCATCTGCCCGTTCTGCCTGGAAGAGGTCAACGTGGGCGCCACCCGCTGCTCGCACTGCGCCGCCGAGCTGCCCGCCCCGGCCGAGGTCACTTACAAGCCCGTCAAATAGCGCGTCTTCCGCACGCGCTTCTGCACGCGCCCCTGCATGCACTTCCTGGTCCGCGCCTTCTGGCACGCGCTTCCTGGCAAGTGCCCCGCGCGCTCCTTCCTGGCACGCGCCCCCGCATGTACCTCCCCGCGCGTCCCCGCATGTACCTCCCCGCACGCCCCCGCCTGCAGGTTCAGCGTCCTCCGCTTCGGCTGAGGGCGCTTTCTTATGCCCGACAGCCCATAAAAAGCAGACGTGTGGTGTTTTGAAGCGAAAGGTAAAAAAGTGGCTTGGAATTGACGATTCTTTGACCGAGACTGGCCAATGAGGCCGCAAACGTAATACACCACCTGGGAAAACGTCTATGTATGACGGGAAAATCGCAGAAATTCGCTTTTCAAGGTCAAAGAATCGCACTTTTTAAGCCAAACTATGCACATCAAGATCACCGAGACAGCCCGAAGGAGACCCATGCGCTTTGTTTCATGGAATGTGAACGGCATTCGCGCCGTGCTGAAGAAGAACTTCCTGGAAGTGTTCGACGCCTTCGGGGCGGACATTTTCGCCATACAGGAAACGAAATGCCAGGTAGGGCAAGTGGAGCTGGATGTGCCGGGCTATCACCAATACTGGAGCGCCGCCGAGAAGAAGGGCTATTCCGGCACGGCAGTGTTCACCCGCGAAGAGCCGCTGCGCGTACTACACAGGCTGGGCAACGAGTATCTGGATGCCGAGGGCCGCATCGTGGCCTGCGAGTTCCCCCAGTTCTGGTTCGTGAACGTATATACGCCGAACTCTCAGATGGAGCTGGCGCGCATCGACCACCGCATGGAATGGGACGATGCCTTCCGCGAGTTTTGCAAGGGACTGGAAGAAGGCGTTTTGCCCAGCGGCGAGAAGACCGACCCGAAGCCGGTGGTCATGTGCGGCGACTTCAACGTGGCGCACGAGGATATCGACCTGAAGAACCCGGGCCCGAACCGAGGCGCCTCGGGCTTTTCCGACGAAGAGCGGGGCAAGCTGGACGAGCTGATTGACGCGGGCTTCGTGGACACCTTCCGTCTGCTGCATCCCGACGAGACGGGTCGCTACAGCTGGTGGAGCTATCGATACCGCGCCCGCTCAACCAACGCGGGGTGGCGCATCGACTACTTCTTCGTGAGCGAGGCGCTGGCCGACCGCGTCGTGGCCGCCAGCATCTTCGACGACGTGGAGGGCTCAGACCACTGCCCCGTCGGACTGGAGCTCGATCTTGATTAGGATAACAATCGTTGCCGTGGGGAAGCTGAAGGAGAAGTTCTGGGCAGCCGCCTGCGACGAGTATCTGAAGCGGTTGCGGCCTTACGCGAAAGTGTCCGTGGCCGAGATTGCCGATGTGGACCCTACCCGCGCGGGCGGCATAGAAGCGGCGCGGGAACGCGAAGGCGAGGGGATTCTGGCCGCAGTGCCCGAAAGCGCCCGGGCCATCCTCATGGCCATCGAGGGCAAGCAGCGCTCCAGCGTGGACTTCTCCCGGCACCTGGACGACCTGGCCCTGCGCGGTGAGAGCGACCTCGCTTTCATCATCGGCGGCTCCGACGGCGTCAGCGATGCCGTGCGCGCCCGAGCCGACGAGACCTTCTCCTTCGGCCCCATCACTCTCCCCCACAACCTGGCCCGCGTCGTGCTGCTGGAGCAGATCTATCGCGCCTTCAAAATCTCTCGCGGGGAGCCCTACCATAAATGAACGGAGCCCCGTAGGGCTCCGTGCTAGGCTAGGCTCAAGCGATGGTGTTTACTGCCAGTCGCTGCCGATCAGAATAAGGAAATCACCCTCATAGAGATATTCGCCGTTGTTCTGAATAGCGCGGCCGCATCCGAGCGCCTCCACTAGCTCCTCGGCATACACGCGCTGATCGTCGGAATCGAATACTACGACCGTCTCGGCGTAGTCGAAACTGTTAGCATTGCCGGCATCGGCGGTGTAGCCCAAGGGAGCGATACGATCGAGCGCTTCGGCGCCCACTCCAGCTGTGCCGTTACCGTTCTTGATGGAGACAATGCCCGTTCGGCGCTCTGAGAAGGTCTTCTTCACCTCGTTGGCCCCGACCGCTGCATCGCTTCGGCCCGAAGCACCTCCATCGCCAGCGCTAGCCATCACAATGCCCGTATACTCGTCAATGACGTCATCCTCGGTAGGCGGAAGGCCCTGACGGACGCGAGCCATCATGCTCTCCCACTCCTCTTCGTCGAGAATCTCGTACCACGTCTCGCCGTCGTAAACACCCTCGCCAGGCGACATGGCCGAATAGATATCGGTAGAGGAATCAAGGCCACGCATCGTATTTGCCAGACTCACGATATCCATAACGGAAAAGTCGGTAGTGATGTAGCTGGCCATAGCCTCAACCGTGCCAGCGATAGTGGCGACATCGGAGGAGAGAACCTTCTTCGCGATGGCTCCAAGAATGGCCCGCTGGTTAGCTGCGCGGTAGTAGTCACCAGCGCCATACTCGTCATAGGCGTGACGACTCCGGCACAAAATGAGCGCCTGATCACCGTTGAGCGTCTGAAGACCCTTGGAAAGCTGGCCACCTGCTTCGGGGTCGTCGATATCGATAGGTACATCCACCTCAACGCCGCCCAGAGCGTCCACCGCAGCCCGGAAGCCGTCAAAATCGACTTCAGCATAGTGGGAAATGGGGACACCGGCGAGCTTCGAAATCGTCTTAATGGCATAGGCAGGGCCGCCAATGGAGTAAGCAGCATTCATCTTCTGGATACCGTTTTCCTCAAGATCAACCTGGATATCGCGCTCCATAGAGATAAGCGTGATTTTCTTGTTCTGGGGATCGACGCGAGCGAGCATCATCGAGTCCGAACGGAACGAATCGCCCTCGTACAGCTCAGACTCCGAACGCGATTGAGACTTGTCGGCGCCAATGAGCAACATGTAGAAAGCGCCACCCTCGTATTCGGCGGGCGCCTCAAGAGCCTCAACTACCTCGGGCGTGATGTCCTCGCTCATTTTGTGCTCAATGCCCGAAATATAGGCCCAGGCGGCACCGGTCGCGCCGAGGATGCAAGCAAGCACCGCGATAAACACGCCCAGAAAAACGCGCTTGCGCTTCTTGCGTCGACGATCCTTGGAATAATCGTCACCAGCAGCCCCGCGAGAGTAAGGGTTAGGGTCGCCCGCAGGTGGCACCAGAGGAGTTACCCCGGACGCTATTCCCTGCGCAGGCAGCTGCTTACCTGCCACCGGCTGGGAGTGGCGGGGATTGTTCGATTTCGCCACCGGCTGAGAGTGTCGAGGGTTGTTCGACGCGCCAACGGGCCGCGAATGACGGGGATTGCCCGCCTTGGCCACCGGCTGGGACGCATGCTTGGCGCGAGGATTGTTCTTACCTGAAGTTTCGGCCATCCTGGACGGTCTCACTTTCATGTTTTGTACTCCATGGCGCGCAGCCACAGACTTCGACTCTACGATTTGAAGTACCATTCTGGCAAAGAACAGTTCTCCCGCGCAACAAATTGGAGGCTATTACCAGTGAAAAGCCACAGGGAAGCGGCAGTTTGTCCACAACTTCATCACGGTTGCGCTAAGCGACGGCGTCTGCATTTCTCGGCGGGTGTTTCCCTCGCATGTTACAGCCTTTAACTAGGAAAGCCGCTTCACCATGACGGCGTTGGCCGCCAGTTCCTCAGAATCGTCCAACGGCTCAAGCGGTTGCGGAGCTGGCTGGCCATAGCGACTCGCCCAACGCTCCAAGGCACGCTGCAACAGCCAGTCGGCCACCTCGGGGTTCTTCGAAAGCAAGGGGCCATGGGAGTACGTACCCACGATGTTGCGATAACGAGTGCCCTCGATACGGTCCGTGTCATTGTTGCCATGGCCGCAGGATGAAACGACGCGGCCGAAGCCCTCCAGGCCCTTATCAAGGTACGTGCGACCTGCATGGTTTTCGTAACCTACGACCGGATGAGTCGCCAGAGGCGATTCCAGCACCATGTTATCGATGAGACGGTCAGCGGAAGTGCCCGGACGGCGCGTCTCCATAGCCAGCAAGCCCAGGCCAGGCACGAGCTCGTCGCCCCACAACCACTGGCGACCAAGAATTTGGTAGCCACCACAAATCGCCAACAAGGGGCCATCGGCCTCCACGTAAGCTGCCAGATCGTCTCGCATAGCAAGCAGTTGCTCGCTCGCAAGCTTCTGTTCGCGATCGGGGCCGCCACCCATGAATACCAAATCGACCTCGGTAAGATCAATAGACTCATTGTGATGAATTCGGCGAACCTCCACGGGAATGCCGCGCCACTTCAAGCGCTGCTCAAGCACGCGAATATTGCCCCCGTCGCCGTAGAGGTTCAACAAATCGGGCAGCACATGGGCAATAACGACAGGAGCCTCTCCTTGCATCGAAGCATCAGACTCTGTTGCCTTTGTGGACAAGCTAGCAGGCTGCATATCTCGCGACGCTTCCCCGCTTTCCCCGCCATGGGCCTCCATGGCATCAAGCGAACGGTGCACCGTCGGCAATGCCGTGTAGTTCGCGATTGCATACACGCCGGCGTCTTCCGGCAAAACGCCGCGTTCCACTAAGCCTTTCAAGCGACCGAAAACATCAGCGATATCCTCGACTACCGTGGCGCGAATGCCGGCATATTTCAGACGTACAGCCACGTCATGGGCGCGTGTTCCACCAGCAAAGACAACCGTGTCTTGATGGTCGGCAAGCTCCTCAAAATCGATGTCCCAAATCCAGGATATATCGCGCCCATCGGCAAGGTTGTCGTTAATGAAAAAAGCCGCCACCTTGGGCCCGCGATCAACTTCGATAATCTTCAAATTCTGATTGAACCCTGTCGGGTTTTTTGCCAAGTTAAGCAGCACATCATGGCCATCGATGCAATAGCGCTGCAATCGGCCGTTGCGCGGATTGAAAGCGTCCACCGCCTTTTGAAACGCCCCCAGAGGAATATCAGTCAGAGAGCAGACAGCGTACGCGGCAATCAAATTGTACACGGCGTAGGGCGTAGCCTGGGGCGTGCTCACCCTTTCGCAACCCTGGGAGCTGCGCACATCCACGGACACGCCACGCGGACTCATCGAGATATGCGACCCCGCAAAGGCAAGGGGGGGCCGGGCGAAGTCGCATTGCTCGCAATAGTAGTCGCCGAGCTGTCCATATTGGCGATAGCGATAGCGAATCATGCCGTTGCACTGTTGGCACATCTGCGCATCCGTTACCGTGTTCTGGGCAAGCTCCATAGATTCTTCTAGCCCAAAAGCGTAGGAGCGATTGTCTACCGCATTGGCGATGGCCGCGCACAAAGGGTCGTCGCCGTTATAGATGAGCACCGTATCGGGAGAGGACGCAAGCGCACCAGCTATAGACGTCTGAATGCGATCAATTTCGCCGCATCGATCAAGCTGGTCGCGGAATAAGTTGAGCAAGAGCACGTAATCGGACTTAAGCCGGGGAAGAACAAGGGCGAGCCACAGTTCGTCACATTCGAAGAGGCCCCACTGCGCCTGCTTGGTCTGAAGCAGCGCCGAAGCAATACCCTCCGTGAGGTTAGCCCCCGAGCGATTGCAGACGACCGTTTTCCCCGCCGCCTCGAAAATGTCTGCGAGAAGATTGTTCGTTGAGGTCTTCCCATTGGTGCCCACCGTGATAATCGAGCCCTCGCTGCAGCGACGACCCAATCCTGATAGAACATCTGGGTCAATCACGCGAGCAATTTTGCCCGGCACGTTTCCGGCATTTCGTCCCAAACGCCGCAATCCCCAGCGGGACGCAGTGCCTGCCGCCTTCGCCAGCGTGTATCTCAGACCCATGATGCGCACCTCAACGTTTATCTGGAGAGTAACAGTTCCCTCTCCGCGGATTTTCCGATGACGACCAGTATACCGAAGGCCGCGCGGCCCCTCCTATAATCCATTCCAGATTCAAGTGCCACTTGCGCCCAACCGGTCGCAAGCGTTTCATCAACAACGGAGGTGTTCGGTGACTGCTGCGCAGATCGTCGCCATCGTAGTGTTCCTGGGCGCCCTCGGACTCATCATATCCGAGAAGGTGAACCGCGCCCTGGTGGCGCTGGCCGGCGCCGTGCTGCTGCTTGCCCTGCACATCGTGTCCTTCGACGTGGCCATGAGCCATGTGGACTACAACACCCTGGGCGTGCTTTTGGGCATGATGCTGTTCGTGGCCGTGGTGAAGCAGTCCGGCATCTTCGAGTACCTGGCCATCCGCTGCGCGCATCTCGCCAAAGGACACCCCTGGCCCATTATGGTGCTGCTCATGGTGCTGACGGCCTGCCTGTCGGCGTTTCTGGACAATGTAACCACGGTGCTGCTTATGGGCCCGGTCACCCTTACCCTGTGTCGGCTGCTGGACCTCGATCCGGTGCCCTACTTCCTCGGCGAGATCCTGGCATCGAACATCGGCGGCACCTCCACGCTCATCGGCGACCCGCCCAACATCATGATCGGCTCGGCGGCGCACCTTTCGTTCTCGGACTTTCTTCTGAACGATGGCCCGGCGGCGGCTTTGGCCCTGATAGCCGTTCTCGTGATGTTCTACTTCCTATACGGCCGGCGCCTGCGGAAAAACGACACCAACGCCGGCGCCGTAATGGCGCTTGCCCCCGCGGACTACATAAAAGACCGCCGCCTTCTGCGCGTGAGCATCGTGCTGACGGGGCTCGTGGTAATCGGGTTCGTGTTCCACGACAACCTGGGTCTGGAGTCGTGCGTCATCGCCCTGGGAGCGGCGGCGCTCATCCTGCTTATTTCGCGAACGAGCATTGAAGAGGCGCTCGGCCAGGTGGAATGGGTGACGCTCGCGTTCTTCGCCGGTCTGTTCGTCATCGTAGGCGCCCTGACGGAAACGGGCGTTATCGCCCTTTTGGCCGAGGGGCTCATCGGGCTGACCGGCGGCAGCGTGTTCGCTACCATGCTCGTGCTGCTGTTCGGTTCGGCGCTGGTGTCGGCATTTTTGGACAACATCCCGTTTGTGGCCACGATGATTCCCATTCTGCTGGCTTTAGGCGCCTCGGGCATGGACACGACGCCTCTGTGGTGGGCCGTGTCGCTGGGCGCGTGTTTGGGCGGCAACGGATCGATCATCGGCGCGAGCGCGAACGTTGTGCTTTCCGACATCAGCGCCCAAAACGGCCACGAGATCACCTTCGCCCAGTTCTTCCGCGTCGGCTTCCCCTGCATGCTGCTGACCGTCGCGGTTGCCGCCGTCTATCTCATGGTGCGCTTTCCGATGTGATGCGGCCGCCCTCTCGCAAGCGGACACGACCTTGGACCGCTGACCTACGCATTACGCGTGCGTGAGTCAGTTGTGGTTTCTCCTTGCGCCCCGTGCGCGCATTCGCTATACTTAGCAGCCGCTTCTCAAAGAAGCACTTCGCCAACGTGGCTCAGCTGGTAGAGCAACGCACTCGTAATGCGTAGGTCAGCGGTTCGAATCCGCTCGTTGGCTCCAGAACTTCAAAAGCCCCGCCTGAAAGCGGGGCTTTTTCGTTTCCGGGATCCGGACGAGCGTGGATTCTAACGGTACTTGTAGAAGCCCTCGCCTGCGTTCACGCCGGTTTTACCAGCGTCGATGTAGCTCTTCAGCTTCGCGGCAATCTTGCCCGCGGTGGTGTCGGGATTCGCCGCATCGGGGCTGGCGGCTACGATGTTGTAGGCGGTGTTCAGGCCCACGATGTCCAGGATGCGGAAGGGACCAAGCGGCGCGCCCGTGCCCAGCATCCAGGCCTTGTCGATGGTCTCCACGTCGGCCACATCGTTGGCAAGCAGTGCCTCGGCGGCATTGAGGAACGGCACGAGCATGGAGTTCAGCAAATAGCCCGGCTGCTCCTTTTTCAGCTCAAGCGGAATCATGCCGATGGCGCGGGCGAACGCGACCGCCGCCTGATAGGCGCTCGCGCTTGTCGCCGGCTGGCCCATCACCTCGGCCGTGTTGTTCTTCCAGATGTTGTTCGCGAAATGCAGCGCCAGAAACTTGTCCGGGCGATCGGTGTAGCCCACGATGGCGCTCGGCAGCAGCGTGGAGGAGTTCGTGCACACAATGGCGCGCTCGGCCATGTGCGGGCACGCCTCGGCGTAAAAGGCCTCCTTCTCGGAAAGCACTTCGGCGATAGCCTCAATCACCAAGTCAGCCTCGCCGAACGCCTCGTCGTAGCTGCAGGTCAGCTTGATGGAATCGGCGGCGGCATCCACCCGGGCGATGAGCTCGTCAATCTTTTCCGCAGGCACATCGGCCGAATCGGTCAGACCGCGGCACCACGCACTCGGGTCCGTCTTCAAGGCCTCAAGCGTGCTCTTGTAAATGCCGCGCAGCCGCTCGATCTTCGGCTTCGCGCGCTCGATGGAGCCCTCGCTGCGCAGCCAAATAGTTACGTCGAAGCCCTTGTAGGCGCTCTGCAGGGCAATCTGGCTGCCGAGCACACCGCCGCCGGCCACGGCCACTTTCTGAATATCCATACCTGCTCCTTCCCAAAGAAGACGTGAAAACTGCCTGACTCCCAGCTTAGGGGAACGCCATAGAGCCTCCGTGGCGGCCAGGTTACGTCTGGGAAAAGAAAGAGCCCTAGAGCGCCGGCGGCTGCGCGCCTTCGAAGAGA
>CANEDU010000043.1 GCA_947426355.1 uncultured Adlercreutzia sp.
ATATCTTGGCGATGCGGCCGTTGAAGGCGGCAATCTCGTTCACAAGCTCGGTCATTGCTGCCTCCTAGTCGGCCAGAACGCCGGCGGTGGCGTCGAAATCGCGGGTCGAGCCATCGGCATAGGACACGGTCCACTGGTCGAAGGCGAGGGGGAAGTCGGCCTCGGGCAGGGCGTACTTCTTCTGGATGTCCTCGCCCAGGTGCGCCTCTTCGGCGATGCGCTCGGCCACGATCTGCTCGGGGGTCTTCTCCAGCTCGCCACGCTCGGCCGCCTCCAAATCCTTCTGAATGCGGGCCTTCACGACGATGTCGCTGGCTTCCTTGGCCTCAAGGGCCGCCTCTTCGGCCTCGGCCACCAGGGCGGGGGAGGCCATGAAGGATGCGGCGGCTGCCGCCTCGGCGGCCTCGGCAGCCTCGGCAGCAGCCTCGGCGGCGGCGCGCTCGGCCTCTTTTTCGGCGAGCTTGCGGGCGGCCAGCGCCGCCATGCCGGCGGTGTACTGCTCTTTATAGGAGGCGTCGGAGGGCAACGTCACGGCGATTACGTCCTCACCGAGCGTGCCGGCGTTCAGGGCCTTACGCACGCGGGACACCCAGATGCTCTCCTTGGGGTCGATGCCGCAGGAGGAATCGAGGCGCATGCGCACCATGAGACGGCCGCCCTGCAGCTCGATCTCGAGCCAGGTGAACAGAAGCTCGGGCTTGTTCTCCTCGCGCTGACGGCGATTGAAGATCTTCATCTGATTGTCCACGGCGTGTACCTGGTTCAAAAGCCAGTGCTCGATGGAGTCGTTCCACAGCGCATCGGCGCCCTCGATGGAAGAATCCAGATACTCGCGCGCTCCCACGCGCACCATCATGCGGATGCTGTTGACCGGATCGCCCTCGCTCGCCTCGTGGGTGCGCACGACCGGCGTTCCCAAGTAAGAGTAGCAGCGGTCGATTTCCAGGCGAAGGTCGTTACTCACAATGCGCTCGTCCAAATCGAGCAGCAGGGCGCAGGAAGGATGGGGTTTGCTCATCCGTCTCTCCTTTCTGATTGGCAGTTTCCGCACCGTGTTCCAGTGACGCATCTCTGGTGTAGGCATAACTGCCGCCTATCCTCTTCGCCAACCAGTATAGAAGGGGTTCTAGCAGGGAAATCATCCCGTAAAGATGACCAAGGGGGATGATTGCTGGGGCCTAAATCGGCCTGCTCTTATGATTGCGGAATGTAACCGCTTCGTATCATTTCTCACCGTTGGGCAACAAAACATCGGTGGCTGCTCGACAGCTTCGAAGGCGCCCCACCCCCTCCACTTGCGGAGCGCCGACGAGGCCGCCGAGGGCCCCCGGTGTTTTGTTGGAAAGCTATCTACTCTAAGAGAGAGGAGGGACCCATGGCTAAACTTTCACTGACTCGTCGCAGCTTCCTGAAGGCCGCCGCCGTCACGGGCGCTGCGAGCAGCTTGAGCTTCGCCGCTGCTCCGTCTGCGGCTCTGGCCGAGGGCGTCGACGAATCAGCTGGTGAGGTCAAGCGCATCCGTTCCTGCTGCCGTGCATGCGGCAAAGTGGAATGCGGTGTGTGGGTCACCGTGCAGGACAACAAGGTCATCAAGGTTGAGGGTGACGAGTCCAATGCACACAGCCGCGGACATTGCTGCGCCAAGTCGCAGTCGTCCATGCTGGCTTTGTATCATCCCGATCGTTTGCGCTACACCATGAAGCGCACCAACCCCAAGGGCGAGGACGATCCGGGCTGGGTCCGCGTGAACTTCGCGGAGGCCATGGACGAGATTGGCGCCAAGTACAACGAGCTGATCGACAAGTACGGTGGAAAGTCGATCTTCTCCATGGGAGGAACCTCGCGCGTGTGGGCGCAGCCGCCTTACGGCACCCTGAAGTCCGTGTTCGGCACCCACAACTTCCACTCCGCCTACGAGATCTGCAAGGGTCCCCGCCACTTCGGAGGCGTGCTCACCGATGAGAAGGGCTCGCCCTGGATGGAAGTGGAGCAGGGCCCGATCGTGTATGTGCAGTGGGGCACCGCGTCCGAGTACTCCAACTACGACTCTACCAACCGTACCGTCGTGGACTGCTCGCAGCGCGCCTACAAGCACATTCTCGTTGACCCCCGCATGAGCCCGCTGGGCAAGGAGGCCGACATCTGGCTGCCCATCCGCGTCGGCACCGACCTGGCGCTGTCGCTGGGCTGGCTGAAGTGGATCGTGGACAACGACGCCTACGACAAGAACTTCGTGAAGCGCTGGTCCAACGGTCCGTTCCTGTACAACCCCGAGGCCGACGGCAAGACCTACAAGGGCTACTTCCTCGAGATGAACGGCGGCATCCACATGACCAGCCGCCTGCTCACCGAGGCCGATCTGGACCGCGCGTGGGTTTCCCAGTTCTGGGAGCCGGCGCCGGAGCAGTACTCCTATCGCCGCTTCATCTGCTGGGACGCCGCCAACGAGAAGCCGACGTACTGGGACGCCGAGGAGTGCCAGTGGGAGGGCGAGAAGCACAAGATCCCGACCACCGGTACCTGGATTGAGCATCCCTACAAGCCGATCATCGCCGATGCCTGGCTGCCCGATCCCTCCAAGTTCGCCGACCCGGCCGACCCGGCCTACGACGCCTACTGGACCGGCGAGGGCAACGAGAAGGGCAAGAAGTCCAATCCGAAGGGCCTGCCGAAGGATCCCGAGCTGTGGCCCGACGGCGTTCAGGTGAAGCTCAAGAACGGCAAGATGATCGAGGCCAAGTCCGTTTGGCAGGAGTGGGAGCACAACCTCGAAGAGTACACGCTCGACCGTGTTTCCGAGATCACCGAGGTGCCCGCCGATAAGATCGAGGAGGCAGTCCGCACCTACACGACGCGCCTGAACCCGCTTCACGGCAACGGCGGCATCCACTACCAGCTGGCTCCCGACCAGACCGGCCACGCCGTGCAGAACACCCGCGCCCTGCAGCTCATCGCCTGCCTGACCGGCAACTCCGACGAGCCCGCCGGCAACCGCGGCTCTTCCAAGGCCCAGGTCGACGGCTGCGCCGGCCGCGCCAACATGATCGTGACCGATCACGAGCCCGTTGACTGGGGCATCCGTGAGGGCATCGGCACCATGGAGCTCGGCAACACGCCGCGCGATCTGACCATCGAGGACCAGATTCCGCTGATTCAGAACTTCGTGAAGTACCTGCAGGCCGAGAACTCCCCGCTCATGGAGCGCTACGGCAATCACATCCCCACCGATGAGGAAGCTCGCATCATCGCCATGCGCAAGGGCGGCGACTACAAGAGCTCCCGCGCCTACCCGGGCCTGAAGACGCCGTTCGAGAACAACGCGGATCAGATTTCCGCCGAGCGCTTCCCGCTTTTGCGCTTCTGGAACTCCTGGACCGACGCCTCCTCCATTTGGGACGCCATCCGCGAGATCGATTCCCCCTACAAGCTCTACGGCGGCATCTGCATGTCCGGCGACTTCATGAACCAGTCCAACCTGCTCGAGGCGTGGGACGCCCTCACGCAGCTCGACTTCTGGGTGGACATCAACCTGTGGTCCTGCCCGAACAACGGCACCGCCGACTACGTCTTCCCCTGCACCCACTGGCTGGAGACCAACACCGGCCGCGTGTCCCAGGGTGCCGGCGGCATCTTCGGTGCTGGCCAGCGCTGCGTGGAGCCCATTGGAGATGTGGTCTTCGACCCGACCTTCGTGGTGTGCCTGCACAAGTCCATGGGCGTTCCGTTCAACGACCGCGACCCCGAGTACGACGAGTGGCTGAACCTGGATTACCATGACTTCATCCAGGCCGGCGGTTCGGTGGGCTACGAGGAGCAGGAGTACCGCGTGCTCAAGGACGCCACCGACTGGTGGAAGACCGAGGAGTACCCGGACGGCCCCGACTTCCCGCAGTACGCTGCGAAGTTCCAGGAAGAGGGCTGGTTCGACTGCCGCAAGTGGCATCCCGAGCGCTGGGGCACCTATCGCCGCTGGGAGATGGGCTACCGTCGTCAGCAGGCCGGCTACAACCTGTACGCCGCCGTGGACGAGAAGTGCGCCTTCGGTACCCCCACCGGCAAGGTCGAGATCTGGTCGACCATCTGCGAGTCCTACATTGGCGACACGGTGACCGAGTCCTACGTGCTCGAGACGCCGGGCACCACGGTGAAGGTGGGCGACAAGACCCCGTACTTCGCCGAGGTGTGCTCGCCTGATCGTGCCGCCTACGCCGGCGACATTCCGGACATCGACAAGTTCCCGCACTGGTTCGAGCCGAAGAACTCTCGCATCCAGGCGCCGGAGTGGTACGACGCCAACCTGGTGGACGGCGCTTCCTACAACAGCGAGAACTACCTCAACAAGCCCTACCACGGCATTGCCGGCGTGGGCAACGGCCAGGCGACCGACAACGGCGACACCGACAACCTCGAGGCCTACAAGAAGGCCGTCAAGGAGAACCCGGAGGCCACCTTCATCTGCACTTCCGGCGCTCGCCAGCCTGTCTACTTCCACTCCGAGCACCGTCAGCTGCCCTGGTGCCGCGAGCTGTGGCCGTCGCCGCGCTTCGAGATGAACCCGAACGACGCTGCCCGCCTCGGCATCGAGCAGGGCGACTGGATCTGGGTCCGCACCCCCTGGGGCGCCATCCGCGAGGTCGCCGATCTGTACTACGGCATCAAGGAAGGCACCACCAACGCCAACCATGCCTGGTGGTACCCCGAGATGGATCACGCCGCCCATGGCTTCGAGCTCGTCGGCATCAACTGCACCATGGACAAGTACGCCCAGTGCTGGATCTGCGGTGCCTCCCAGCTGCGCGGCAACCCGATGGTCGTCTACAAGGCCACCGAGGAGAACTCGCCGTTCGGCAACCCCGTGCCGTGCGATCCGTGGGGCAACGAGGCCATCACCAACGCCAACGACCCGCGTCTGAAGGAATGGATGGCCAACGACCCGCGCCTGGCCGACTCGAAGGTGGAGCTCACCTATGCGGGCGCCGATGCCAAGGGCCTGCAGACCATCAGTCTCATCAAGGAATAAAGGAAGGAGGTAGAAGCTATGTCCAACTACGCAATCATCACGGATTTGAACCGCTGCACCGGCTGCCTTGCCTGCACCGTTGCCTGCAAGGCCATCAACGGCGTCGACGTGGGCAATTTCTGGATCAAGACCCTGCGCGTCGGTCCGCATCCCATCGAGGGCGGCTCCGGTACCTTCCCGGACGTGGAGATGTACTTCCTCCCCGTCCAGTGCCAGCACTGCGAGAACCCCGAGTGCGTGAAGGTGTGCCCCACCGAGGCGTCTCACGTGGCCGACGACGGCACCATCCAGATCGACAAGGACAAGTGCATCGGCTGCCAGTTCTGCGCCATGGCCTGTCCCTACGGCGTGCGCTACCTGAACCAGACCGAGCGCGTCGTCGAGAAGTGCACCCTGTGCGAGCAGCGCACGAGCCAAGGCGAGCTGCCCCAGTGCGTCAGCCAGTGCGGTGCCCGCGCCCGCTTCTTCGGCGACCTTGACGCCGGCGTCGAGAACTTCGAGGCTCCGGCTCACCCGGATTCCCCCGGCTGCCAGTACGACGAGATGACCAAGACCCGCGTCAAGCTCAAGGACTACGTGGAAGCCTTTACCGAGAACGACATTCACCACCTCACCAACAAGGGCAATGACCCCAAGCTCATGTACCTGTTGCGCGAGGGCCGCAAGTGGAGGGAGTAACAACCAATGGAAATTCAGTGGCCCCTTATTCTCTTCACCTTCTTTAACTGCCTGGCCGGCGGCATCTTCCTGATGCAGGGCATTCTCACCCTGTCCGGCAAGGGCAAGCAGATGCAGCTCGTCTCCTGCGTGTCTGCCATCGTGGCTCTCGCCGTGGGCGGCCTGGCGGTGTTCTTCCACCTCCAGCACCCGCTGCGCATGCTGAACGGCTTCGGCCACATCACCTCCGGCATTACCATCGAGCTGATCTTCGTGATCGTGTTTGCCGTCGCCGTGGTGCTGTACTTCCTCATGATGCGTCGTTCCGAGGAGGGCGTGGCCCCTGCGTGGTGCGCCATCCTGGCCATCGTGGTGTCCGTGGCTCTGCCGTTCGCGACGGGCGACTCCTACCTCATGAGCGCCATTCCGGTGTGGGACACCATGCTGCTGCCTCTGTACTACGTGGTTGCCACGGTGATGCTGGGCGGCCTGGCTGCCATGATCATCGCCGGCGCCACCAAGTGCGAGGATGCCGTGAAGCTGTCCTCCACCGTGGCCCTCATCGGGTCTATCGTCTGCGCCGCAATCACCGTGATCTACGCGGTCGCCATCTCCGGCATGGGCGAGCACTTCACCGAGATGGAGTACTACTTCGACCCGACGCTGCCTGACGTGGCCATGCGCCAGACCGAAGAGGTCACCGGCGCCATTTTGGCCGGCGAGCATGCGGTGGCCTTCTGGCTGGGCTGCATCGCGGTCGGCTGCGCGGTGCCCGCTGTGCTCTCCGCCCTGGTGATGGTCGGCAAGATTGCCGCCGACAAGGCGCTGATCGTGGCCGTGGTCGCCATCGTGTGCGCCATCATCGGCACCATCGTGTGGCGCGTGCTGCTCTACGAAGTAGCGGTGAACGCCCTCATCCAGTTCCAGTGGGCGCTCTAGCAAGGTGTTAAACGCGGGGGAGCCGCATCGTCTCTGGTCGGTCGGAGCGGCTCCCTCATTTGAAGCAACGAGTAGGTCGGACGGGTGTCGGTAACGCAGACGCCCCGCAGGCAACGCAAGCCCGTCCGGCCTTTGCCTCTCTTCGAGCGCTTTTGCGAAAGCCTTCGAAGAGGAGCAAATCCAGATGATTCTTGAAGAGGAGGAATCAATGGCAGAGGAGAAGAAAGAGGGAGCTGCCGCAACGAGCGCGGACGTCGCCGAGGCCAAGCGGACGCCGGGCGGCGGCATCACGCGTCGCGGCCTGTTCATCGGCGTTGGCTCGACGGCGGTTCTGCTGGGCCTGGGCGGCCTGCGCTATGCGGGTCACAACCCCATCAACCGCCCGCCGGGAGGAACCGACGAGGCCCATCTGGTGAGCGGCTGCATTCGCTGCGAGCGCTGCTACGAGGCGTGCCCGCGCCAGGCCATTGTGCCGGCCAAGATCGAGGATGGCCTGCTCGGCATGCGCAGCCCCATGCTCGACTTCAACACGGGCAACTACTGCGATTTCTGCTACGAGGAGAACGGCGGCGTGCCCCTGTGCGTGCAGGTGTGCCCCACCGAGGCCCTCGAGCTTCCCGCGGACTACACCGTGGGCAACCCCGAGACCGGCGAGACCGGCGACATTATCATCGGCACGGCCGAAATTGACCCGCGCACCTGCCTGGCCTACCGCCTGACCGGTTGCCGCGACTGCTACGACGCCTGCAACTACGGCGCCATCGAGCTGAAGGACGAGGGCGGCGCGAACCCCATTCCCTACGTCGTGGAGGACAAGTGCAACGGCTGCGGCGCGTGCCAGGCCGTGTGCCTGTCGCTGTCTTCCGGCTCCATCAAGTCCAGCGAGCGCGCCATCGTCGTGCGCCCCATCCAGGGTTAAAGGGGGTAGGTTGTGAAAGAGACCAAGAACGCCGCGGCTGTTGAGACCGCTTCGAAGAAAGATGGCGCGAAGGCCATGGACGCCAAGCTGAAGACCCGCAAGCTGCGCACGGCAGTTGGCGCCGTCGTCTTCGTCGGCATGGCCGCAGGCCTCATCGCCGGCGTGAGCATGGGCACCCTGTCCGGCTTCGGCTGGGACACGTTCTCGCTGCTGTGCCCCTTGGGCGCGCTCGGCACCATGATCGCCACCAAGACCATGATTCCCCGCGCCGTGGTGTCGCTGCTGCTCATCGCCGCGCTCGTGCTCGTGTTCGGCCGCGCCTTCTGTTCGTGGCTGTGCCCGACCATGCTCATCGACCGCGTGCGCGACTTCTTCCGCTCGCCCAAGAAGCGTCGCGAGCTGGCCGAGAAGAAGAACTCCCAAATCAAGGCTGTTTCCCAGCAGGAGATCGAGGGCCTGAAGGCCGCCAAGGCGGGCCATGCCTGCGGCGCCTGCGGCAAGTGCCAGCCGGTGAAGCACGGCAAGGTGGATTCCCGCCATGCGGTGCTCGGCGGCGCGCTGCTCTCCACGGCCATCTTCGGGTTCCCGGTATTCTGCCTGGTGTGCCCCGTGGGCCTGTCTTTCGCCACCGTGCTCGTCATCTGGCGCGCCTTCGCTCATGGCGACGCCACCATCGGGCTTATTCTCATCCCGGCCATGCTCGTCATCGAGCTGGTGGTGCTGCGCAAGTGGTGCTCGAACTTCTGCCCGCTGTCGGCGCTCATGAACCTGGTCGGTCGCTTCTCGCGCACCTTCGTGCCTGTCATCAACGACGAGAAGTGCCTTGAGACCGCCCGCGCCACCTCTTGCAGCAAGTGCGCCGAGGCCTGCGAGGCCGACATCAACATCCGCCATCCGGAATTCGGTCTGCGCACCATGGCCGACTGCACCCGCTGCCGCAACTGCGTGGATGTGTGCCCGACTAAGGCCATCACGATGCCGATCTTCGTGGGCAAGAAGGCCGGCAAGACGGTCGTGGAAATTCCCGAGCCGGTTATGGATGACGATTTGCGGCCTTCGCTGGATTAGGGGCTGCTCGCCGCTGGGCGCGGCATCGTCGTCCGAGCCCCCGCTTCGCTGTTCGCCTTCGGCTCAGGCGCTCCGCTCCTTCATGCTTTTAGGGAGCGACCTGCGGTCGCAGATAGGCAGTGTTCAGAGGTCTCGGCCGACGATGCCGCGCCCAGCGTAGGGAAGGTTTCTGCTCTTGTTATTACTTTAGTTGTAAGAGCGGGAGGGCTTTGGGAGAGGCCTTGCCGCCTTTGAAGAGGAGCAACTATGGTTGAGACGATTGACGCGGCGGCTCACGCTCATGTGGGCTCCGCCTTTGCGGCCGTGGATAGCGCGGCCATCCGTGTTCACCGGGAGCGGTGCGCCAAGGTGCGCAATCGCAACGTGGACTGCCTTAAATGCGCCGCCGCCTGCACATCGGGCTGCATCTCTCTCGAAGAGGGCGAGTTGGTTATCGACGCCTCGAAATGCGTCGGTTGCGGCACCTGCGCCACCGTGTGCCCCACCTGCGCTTTGGAGTCTCTGAACCCCACCGATGCCGAGCTGAAGGCTGCGTGCTTGCGCGCCGTGCGCGAAGGGGAGGCTCGCGAGGTGGTCATTGCCTGCAGTCAGATGGAAGAGGCTCTGGGCGATTTGGCGATTCCCGATTCGATGGCTTCGGTGGTGTGCGCCGGGCGTGTGGATGAGTCGCTGTTGGCGGGACTTGCGGCCGAGGGCGTGCAGCGCGTCACGGTGTTGTGCGGCATGTGCGACCGCTGCGCTCAGCGTCATGGCCGCGACACGGCTGAACTGGTGGCCGAAACCACGCGCAACGTGCTTGCTGCTTGGGGAAACGCCATGGAAGTTGTCGTCACCGATGTGCCTCCTGCGAGTATAATGGCTGATGCCGCTCCCGTTCACGCTGCCCTCGAGGCCCGCGACGCTTTCTTTGGCTGTGAGCGTGCCTGCCCACCCATCCGCGACGAGTACGACTCCGTTATGAACGATTTCGCTCTGAGCGACTCTGTGGGGGCGGACTTCGGTCTGCCCTGCGTTCCAGCCCCCGATGAGTCTTCGCGAAGCGCTGACGCCTTCCCGACGGGGGCTCCGGTTCCCGCAGCCGGCAGCGAATCCGCCGCGCCGCTTTCCCTCTCATCCCCCGAGGCCGAGGCTGCCGACACAACGGTTGGTCCGGGCATGCGGTTCTACTGGAACTCGGGCCATACGCGCAAGGTGGCGGCCCATTCCATGCACGTCATGAAAGACGGCACGCTTCCACACTTTCTGCCCGATCGCCGCGAGCGTTTGCTGGATGCCCTTGCACGTATCGGCGAGCCGATGGAAGGCAAGCTGGAGAGTCGTCTGTGGGGCGCAGTCGTCATCGACGGCACCAAGTGCGTCTCGTGCCGCATGTGCGCGACGTTCTGTCCCACGGGAGCCATCGCCAAGTTCGACGAAGCCGACGGTGCCATGGGCGTGACCCACGCTCCCGCCGACTGCGTGAAATGCGGCAGCTGCCAGGATGTATGTCCGGCCGACGCCATCACGCTGCTTGATGCGGTTCCCACGACGTGGCTTTCCGACGGTAGCCACCATCGCTACGCCATGACCCCGCGTCCGGTGAGCCTCGTCGATAACCCGCATCAAATTCTCGATACGTTCCGCCTCGATTTCAAGGGAGACATCTTCGAACGCTAAGCACGCATCATCGTGAAGCGCGGCTCATCTGGCGCTTCACCCGCAAAGTTGGAACTCCTTCGTAAGGCAGGCGAGGCCGCATCTCCCGTCCGCGCAAGCGGTCACCCCGGTCTCAATCTGCCCGCCCCCGGCGCCACTATCCTCTTCACGGCACCGGGGGCTTTTTGCGCTTATCTTTCGAAGTGCAGAGCTTTTGAGGGTAGGAAAACCTGCGTTTTGCAAAGATTTTTGAGGAGTGATTCCTGCGTTTCGCAAGGCTTTCGCTGAAATGGATGATAAGCGGTAGATTTGGGACTAAAGCAAGGGAAGGCGCAAGGTGAAGGTGGTGCCTGCTAATGCGGAGCTTGCGACGGTGAGGGCTCCCTTGTGGGCCTGGGCGATGTCGCGGGCGATGGCGAGGCCCAGACCGTAGCCGGCGGGGGCCTCGTGGGTGCGGGCCTTGTCGGCGCGGTAGAAGCGATCGAAGAGGCGGGGGAGGTCTTCGGCGGGGATGGGCTCGCCGGAGTTGGTCACCGCGAAAGTGGCGGTGCGCTCGTCCGTGGTGAGGCGCACGCTAATGGAGCCGCCCGTGTTGGTGTATTTGCAGGCGTTGTCCAAAAGCACGGCCATGGCGCGTTGGAGCTTGCGCTCGTCGCCGCGGACGACAACGTTCTCATCGACGGCCGACTCCATGATGATGTCCCGCTCGAAGGCCACCGATTCGAAGGTGAGCACTTCGCCTTCAACCAAGCGGCTGAAATCCACAGGCTCGTAGGAAGCTGTACTGGATTCCGTTGTCGGCCGGGCCAGATCGAGCATATCGGCAACGAGTCCCTGCATGCGCTCGGCTTCCATCTGGGTGCTATCGATCCACTGGTGCTGGCTGGCGATGGTGTCGTTTCCGCGTTGGCGCAGGATGGCATTGTTGGCCAGGATGACCGTAAGCGGCGTCTTCAACTCGTGGGACGCGTCGGCGATGAATTGCTGCTGCTGGGTCCAGGCATGCTGCACCGGTCGCAGGGCCCAGCGTGAGAAGACGAGGTTCAGCAGGAACAAGAGGGCCAAAGCGCCCAGGCCCACGATGGAGAGCACAAGGGCCAGTGAGCGCCAGCCATCAGCCGCGCCCCCGTCGGCG
Source organism: uncultured Adlercreutzia sp. (assembly GCA_947426355.1). Taxonomy (GTDB): domain Bacteria; phylum Actinomycetota; class Coriobacteriia; order Coriobacteriales; family Eggerthellaceae; genus Adlercreutzia. The sequence continues at coordinate 11,374 of CANEDU010000043.1, forward strand.
AAGGCGATGACAAGGTCGGGTCCGGCGTCGCGTTTGGCGAAATAGAGGCCCGCTTCGGGCAGGTAGCCCCAGGGGCTTTGGGAGCGAACGACCGTGGGGATAGCGGTTTGGAGCAACGAATCGGGCACGGTGGCGCCGGAGCGGTCGGTCATTTGCATAACCGCGTGACCGCCAACGTAGTAAACCGCCACGGGAAGCGAGGTTTCCCCCACGGCTCCCGGACCGCCGATTTGAGGCGGAGCAAAGCCCGGGTCGCTCGTGCCGGCGCCGATGTCGGGCGTCGGCTCTTCTTCGGCGGGTCGGTTCGCATCCTGCGCGCGGTGGGCCTCGGGCACCTCGCCCGATTCGGAATCAGGATTCCGGTCGGTGATTTCCGCGGGCTTTGAGGGTCTCTCTTCGGCGTCGTCGCGGCCGTCCTCTTCGGCCCCTTCCCGGGCGTCTTGCACATCGGTCTGCGGACCTTCCCAAAGGATGGAGCCTCCGCCCTCGTCGTCGCGCTGGAAGGGCTCGTGGTTGGGAATGAGCTGGGGCTCGTGCAGCGACCGGTTCGCGGCCAGCATGAGGGTGTCGCGTACGTCGTCGATGTCGGCGCGGTAGTCGGCGTAGCAAATGGTGGCGAAGGAGGCCGCCAGCACCAGGGCGGCGATGGCCATGTTCAGCCCGATGAACTTCGCGCGCAGGCGGCGCAGCATGGGAGCCGCGTCGTTTGCCGGGCGCGGCTGATCCGTTCTGGGTGGCTGAGGGGCGCGGGTCATGGAGGCCTAGTCTCCCTCGGTGAGTCGGTAGCCCACCGACCGGATGGTCTCGATCTTCGCCTTCGATCCCACATGGGTCATTTTCTTGCGCAGAAACGAGATATAGGCCTCCACGTTGTTGTCGCTGGCGCTGGAGGCCGGACCCCAGGCGCGGCTGATGAGCTGCTCCTTCGAAAGCACCGCCCCGGGCGAGCCGAGCAGGATGCGGGCAATGGCGAATTCCTTCTGGGAAAGACGGATGGATTCGTTTCCGCAGGTGAGGTCCATGGATTCCAGATTTAACGTAAGGTCGCCCACGGCGAGGGTCTCGAATACGACGTCGCCCTAGATCGGACGAGCGTCGTGTAGGGAAAGAGT
>CANEDU010000044.1 GCA_947426355.1 uncultured Adlercreutzia sp.
AGCGAACGGAACAGGACTAAATGTCCTGTTCCGCCGAGCGAGCCATTGCTTGAGCACGGCCCACCCCGCCGCCGCTTCGCCCGGACGAAATCCCTTACACCTATGGAGTTTCTACATCTGAACGGGGCCTGTGATAAAATCTAAGGCTGACTGTAACCTATACGTATCCGAAGGGTTTGCCTGTATGTCATTCCTTGATTGGTTTTCGGGCCTGACTGGTCAGATGTCTGCGGACATGGCCATCGATTTGGGCACTGCCAATACCCTCGTTGCCATTACCGGGGAGGGCATCGTCATCAACGAGCCTTCCGTTGTCGCCATAGAGAAATCCACGCAGCGCGTGCTGGCTGTCGGTCATGAGGCCAAGAACATGATCAACCACACGCCCGACGCGTTTTCCGCCGAGCACCCGCTGAAAGACGGCGTCATCGCCGACTACGACGTGACTGAGGCCATGATCAGCGCCTTCATCAACAAGGCGGCTGAGCGCAAGTACCCCTGGCAGCCGAAGCCCCGCATTGTGGTGTGCATCCCCTGCGGCGCCACGTCCGTCGAGAAGCGCGCCGTGTTCGAGGCTACCATCCAAGCCGGTGCTCGCCAGGCTTACCTCATCGAGGAGCCCATGGCCGCAGCCATGGGTGCCGATCTGCCTGTCACCGAGCCCACCGGTTCTATGGTGGTCGATATCGGCGGCGGCACGACGGAAGTGGCCGTTATCTCGCTCGGCGGCATCGTGACCTCCTCCAGCCTGCGCCTTGCGGGCAACCGCTTGGACGAGGCCATCGCCATGCATCTGCGCGATCTGCTCGGCATCAAGATCGGCGAGCGCACGGCCGAGGTCATCAAGATCAAGATCGGTTCCATCCTGCCGTTTGAGGACGGTCGCGAGCGCGATATGATCATCTCCGGTCAGGATGTGTACACCGAGCAACCCAAGGAAGTCACCATCCAGTCCGAGGATGTGCGCGCGGCTCTTCAGGCCCCCATCGAGGAGATGGTGCTCCATATCAAGGATACCTTCAAGAAGACCAACCCCGACCTGGCCAGCGACATCATCCAGAACGGCATCCTGCTCACGGGCGGCGGCGGTCTGCTCTCGGGTCTCGATCGCTATCTTACCGATAAGCTCGAGATTCCCGTGTGGGTGTCCGAGACGGCGCTCACCAACGTGGTCTCCGGCTGCCTGAAGGTGCTCGAGACGCCGACGGCCCTCAAGCAGACGCTTATGCGCTCGAAGTAGGCACTGCGCTTCTTATGGCACTGAATTTCCAGCATCGCGACCCGGCCCCCTTGGGCCGGGTGCCTCTTATTATTGCGCTCGCGATTTCTTTGGTCTGCGTTGGCGTCTATCAGGCCGAAGGCGCTTCGGGGCCGCTGCATCGCGTGCAGGCCATAGTGGAGGGCGTTGTCGCGCCTCTGCAGTTGGCAAGCGCCCCCCTTACTGAGGCCATTGATGACGCCGGCTCATCGGCGGCAGACAACACGGTTTCGGAAGAAGCCTATGCTGCCCTTCGCGAGCAGAATGAGATTATTACGCAGCAGCTCGCTGCTGCTGAAGAGCAGCGTTTGGAAAATGAGCGACTGCGCGGTCTTTTAAACCTGCGTGACACCTATGGAATCACCGGCGCGGTGGGCCGTGTTATCGGTCGCACCACCGATGCCTGGAACCAGACGGTGACGTTGGATGTTGGTTCGAACTCGGGTGTGGAGACGGGTCTGACGGTTATGGGTCCCACGGGCGTCGTTGGGCAGGTGATTTCCGTTTCTGGCGGCGCCTGTCGTGTGCGACTGCTCACCGATCCGCAGTCCGGGGCTGCGGCCATGGTTCAGTCGAGTCGTGCCGAGGGTATCGTGCGCGGTTCCATGGACGGGCTGCTTTATCTTGAGAACATCGGCGCCGATGTGAATATCCAGGTGGGAGATGTTGTTCTCACGAGCGGCTTGGGGGGCAGCTACACGCGTGGCCTCATTATCGGCACGGTGGTGCGTGTCGAGGGCTCGGCTGGTAACGACACGCGCAAAATCGTCGTGGCGCCCAATGATGCGGTTAGCCTCATGGAAGAGGCTATCGTGGTCTTCTCGGCCGCCGAGGATTCCGCCGACCGAACGGTGAGACCCGCAGAGCCCGCCGATGATGAAGACGGTGAAGACGCCGCCAAAAACGATGACGGTGGTGACGAATCCGGTGCCGATGATGGAACCGGGTCCGATACCGACGCTGCTGGTGAAGCCGGGGAGGAGGGTGCCTAATGGAGATTACTCGTGAAACCGTGGCGAGCGTCATCGGTGCCGTAATTGCCGTGCTTCTGCAGATTATCGTGGCCCCCGCCATCACGCTGTTCGCTGCTGTTCCCAACTTCATTATCGCCTTTTGCATTGTGCGCGCCGTGGCGGTGCCTGGTTCAGCCGGCCCCTTTGTACCGCTTGTCTGCGGCCTCCTATTCGATCTGGTAGGAGGCGGTCCTGTGGGCGCTATGGCTTTTGTGCTCGTGCTGGTAACGGTTCTCGCTTCTCGCCTGTTCATAGCGCTTAACAACGATACCCTGTTCATGCCGGTGGCCATTATGATTTTGTGCATCGTCCTTTCCGAGGTGATGTACGGGCTCATCGTCGTGGTCTGCGGCGCGGACGTGCCTCTGGGAGAGGCTTTCCTCTATCGCACGCTGCCCTGCATGCTCTACGACTGCGTCATTGGCCTTCTGATGTATCCGATCGCCGTTCGCACGATGGTCGATCGGCCGCGCGTCCAACCAGGGACGCCGGTCCTTCGCTAGCTAGAGAGGGGGAGTCGTGCTCGTAGTCATTGCCGTCGCTGTTTTGGCAGCGGTTATCGTCATTGTCGTCGTCGCGGCGGCCCTTGCTGCGAAGTCCCGCAGCGCAACGCCTTCTGTGGGCAAGTCCAAAGGGGTGTCCGAGCTCTCTACGGTGGGTGTGGGCAGCTCTCCTTTCGAGCGCCGCACCCAGGCAAAGGCCGCGCGAGATGGTGAGGTCACGGTTACTAGCTCTGAAACCGGGGCTGCCTCCAAAAAGCCCTCCGATGAGCTGGGCGGCCGTTTCGCGGCCCTCGGCGCTGCGGCACTTGTCATTTTCGGCGCTCTGTCGGCGAAGCTGTGGTCCATGCAAATTCTCGGGAACACCGAGTATGCCGAAGCGGCCGAGGAGAACCTTTACACGACGGTAAAGACGCCGGCGCCCCGTGGGTGCATCTACGACGCCTACGGCGAGCCCCTTGTGGTGAACCGTCCGAGCCAAACCGTCATCGCCGACCCCGAAGTTGCGGATAATCGCGATGTGGTGCGTCGCTTGTCCACGGTACTCGGTGTGCCGGCCAATGTGGTGCTGCAGCGCATCAACGATGCCTCAGCCGGGGCCCAAAGCCTTCGCGTGGTGGGTGAGGACGTGCGCCTGCGCGACGTTGCGTTCATTGCCGAGCACGCCGATGCCTTTCCCGGCGTCACGGTGGAGGAGCGCTCGCTGCGCACGTATCCTCACGGTGCTTTGGCGGCTCACGTGCTTGGCTACACCGGCGCGCCCTCCGAAGAGCTGCTCGAACGGAAAAACGAAGGCCGCGAGATCCTCGCCATCGACACCGTCGGCAGTGCAGGCGTTGAGGCCACCTACGATGCCTATTTGTCCGGCGAGCATGGTGTGAGCCAGGTTATGGTGGATGCCAGCGGTCGGCGCATCTCGGTTATGAGCGATATCAAGGATTCTAAGGGCAACGACCTGTATCTCACACTTGACGCAAAGGCTCAATACGTGGCCGATACCGCTTTGGCTGAGACCATCGCCCCCAACGGCGGTGTCATCGGAACGGGCAAAGGGTCAAAGGGCGCGGTGGTTGCACTGGACGTCACCGATGGCTCGGTGGCTGTTATGGCGAGTTTTCCCACCTTCGACCCAACTAGCTTCACCGGTGCGATTTCCGATGAGCTGTTCCAAAAATACCAGCAGGAAGAGGCCTATGCGCCCCTCAACAATAACGCCGTCTCCGGCCAGTTTATGGCCGCCTCCACCTTTAAGGCGTTCACGTCTTTGGCCGGCCTTGAGTACGGATTCGCCGACGAGAAGAGCTCGTGGACCTGCACGGGCGAGTGGGACGGCTTTGGGTCCGGCGATATTCAGCGCTGTTGGAGGCGCGATGGTCACGGCACGCTCAATCTACGTGACGGTATTGTCGTTTCTTGCGATACGGTCTTCTATGAGATCGGCAAGGCCTTCTACGACCATGGCCCCAACGGCACGGGGGAAATCTCCGAGACGGCCCTGCAAGACTATCTGCGCCAGTTCGGCTTCGGTGCGAAAACGGGAATCGATTTGGGCGGCGAGGCCGTGGGTGTTATCCCCACGCCGGCCTGGAAGGCGGAGCTGTTCCGCAACCGTCCTGCCGAGGCATCCTTCCGTGGCGGTGATTACACCAATATGATTATCGGTCAGGGCGACGTGCTCGTCACGCCGCTGCAGATTGCCTGTGGGTACGCGGGCGTCGCCACCGGGCGAATCATGCAGCCCCACCTGCTTAAGGAAGTGCGCAACGGCGAGGGCGAGGTGGTCGTGTCCTTTGAGCCCGTTGTTGAGCGCACGCCTGAAGTGACCGAAAAGCACCTCGCCTATGTGCGCGAAGCGCTTCACGGCATGGTTCAGGAGTCGGCTGGCGTTGCGCAATTGTTCGCCGAGCAGGGTTTGGATGCCGCGGGCAAGTCGGGCACGGGCGAGAAGCAGAACGAGAACGATACGGCGTGGTTTGTGGCCTATGCTCCTTTCAAGGAGCCGAAATACGTTTGCGCCTGCGTGGTCGAGCAGGCCGGCGGCGGCTCGGACGTGGCGGCTCCCATCGTGGCCAAGGTTCTGGGTGCGCTCATGGATTCTGTCGAGGGTTCGTCGCAGGTAGAGATCGGGCGTGTTGCCGGCTCGCCGGGCGACTCCATTCCCATCGCCGTGAACGATGCCGGGCGCGAGGATTAGCCCATGGCGCAGCTTCCCGAGATTTCGTCGGTCCATCGAAGCCAGGGCAGGCCCTCTCATGCCTCGGCGCGGCCTTCGCTGCCATCGCTGGCAGCGCGGGTGCCCTGGGTGTTTCTCGTTGTGATTGCCGCGCTTGTCGCCTATGGACTTGTCGTCTGCTGGTCGGCCGTCCAAGGCGATGCCGACTACAACTTCACGCGGCCATGACGGCTATGTGGGCCTTCGACTATCGCCGTTTCGCGAATCTTACGATAGCGCTGCTCATAATCAACGTGGTCCTCATTTTGCTGCCCCATATTCCCGGTCTCGGTACCGACGCTGGCATGGGCGCTAAATCGTGGATCAAGCTTGGCATACAGGTGCAGCCTGGCGAATTTGCCAAGGTCACAGTTGTCTTGTTCGCTGCGAGCCTGGTGGCGCGCTACCAGGGAACGCTAGATGATTGGGGCGAGTACTGCAAGGTGCTCGGCATGCTGCTCATTCCCTTTGCGGCCATTATGACCCAACCCGACTTGGGCACGGGCTTGGTGTATCTGGCCATCGCGGCCGTGGTGCTTATCATGGGCGGGGCGAAAGCGCGTTTCCTCGTCATCACGCTTGTGGCGGCCGTTATTGCCGTTGCGGCGGTGTTTGCCGTCGATGAGATGCTCAAATACCAGCTCGAGGACGGCACCTGGGAGTACCGTCTCTTGAAGAACTATCAGCGCAGCCGCCTGCTCGTGTTCCTCGATCCCGAGGGCGATCTTTCCGGCGACGGTTACAACCTTGCTCAGGCCAAAATCGCCATCGGCTCGGGCGGATTGTTCGGCAAGGGCCTTTTGAATGCCACCCAGTCGACTCACGGCTTTTTGCCTGAGGCGCCCACAGACTTCATTTTCTGCGTGCTTGCTGAAGAGTTCGGATTCGTCGGCGTCATGACGCTGATTGCTCTGTATGCAGCCATGATCGTGCTGTGCTTGGCCATCGCGCGGCGTGCTGACAATCTGTTTGGCATGCTCGTTGTCATGGGCATCATCGGCATGTGGCTGTTTCAGATTCTCGAGAACATCGGCATGGACTGCGGGCTCATGCCCATCACGGGTATTCCTCTGCCCTTTGTTAGCTACGGTTCGTCGTTCATGGTCGTAAACTTCGCCCTCATCGGACTCATCGGCTCGGTGTACTCCCACACCCCCACGCAGTCATCGTTTGCCAGCACCCCCTCTCACGGAAGGAAGGCATCATGAATCTCCCCATTGACATCCCGGCCCTCTTGAAGGCTGCCACCGATATTGACGAGGCGCGCAATACGCCGCTTGCCGTATCGGTCTACATTGACGAGACGGCCCCCGGGGACGTGGTGGGCCACGTGCGCAGCTCTTTTGCGAGCGCTGGCGCCAAGACTCGCGTGACCATTGGATATTTGGATGAGGGCGTGCTCGCCGACCCCTACGGCACCGACGACATGGTCGTCATCGTGGCGGGGGATTCGCCCCGTATCGGCGAGCAGGCCGCGCACTTCCGCAATGCCGGCGTGCCGGTCATGGTGGCCACCACGTCGCCTCATGCCGTGGCCGAGGCGGCCGAGGCGGCCGGCTGGGCCATCCCCGAGGGGGACATCGTGGCGCCGAATATGACCGATCCCACGCCTTTGGGCGACGCTGCCCGCGCACTCGCGCGCCGCGTCACCGCCGGCACCACCGCCAACGACGCGCCGAGCGAGGCCGCCACCGAAGCTGCCGAGAGCGCCGCGGAGGCCATCGAAGGCATCGAGCACGCGCTGCCGATGGAGACCGAGCCCGCCTCGGTTGAACCCCTTCCGCTTGACGAGGACGCCGCGGCCACTCTGGACCGTCGCATGGGGGAGTGGATCATCGCCGCCTGCAAGAACAAGCGCCTCGCCTTCGCGCTGGCGTTTCCCTTCGTGCGCCGCCCGCTGTCGCTGGATGCGGTGCGCGCTACCTCCATCCAGAATGCGGGCATCGGTGTCGTGGTGTTCATCCCCGGTGCCGATATGCCCGTGATGACGCTCAATCAGGCGAAGATGCTCCTGCAGATTGCCGCCGCCTACGGCCAGCCGCTGTCGGCCGAGCGCATCAAGGAGCTGGCCGCCGTGGTGGGCGGAGCCTTCCTGTTCCGCAACATCGCCCGCTCGGCCGCCGGTGTGGTGCCGGTGCTCGGCTGGGCCATCAAGGGCGCCGTGGGCTTTGCCGGCACCGAGGCCATGGGACGGGCGGCCATCGAGTACTTCGAGGCCGGCGGCGACATCGTCGGCGTGGCGAGCGTGGTGCAGAAGGCCCGCGACGAGGCTGTGGAGGCCACCTCCAAGGCGGCGGCCACCCCGGCCGGGCAGAAGGTGCTCGAGGCGGCGAAGGGCGCGGGGCTTTCCGCCTTCAGGGCCGTGCGCGGCAAGGGCAAGAACGGGAGCGCTCGTGGCTAGGCGCGATTTGTGGCCGCGCGTCGAGCCTCTGCTTGCGCGCGTGGAGCGTCCGGCCCGCTACCTGAACCACGAGTGGGGCTGTGCCGATCCGGTGGCCGAGGGCGATACCGCCTTTTGCATGATCTACCCCGATACCTACGAGCTCGGCCAGGCAAACCAGGCCGTGCGCATTCTCGTGAACGCGGTGAACGCCGCTGCGGGCATGGGCGCCGAGCGCGCTTTTCTGCCCGCGGTGGACATGGCCGACCTCATGCGCGAGGAGGGCGTGCCGCTGTTCTCGCTGGAAAGCTGTCGCCCTGTGGCCGATTTCGACGTGGTGGGCATTACGCTGCCCCACGAGCTGGCGGCCACCAATGTGCTGGAGACCCTTGACCTGGCCGGCATCCCGCTGCGCACGGCCGAGCGCGCCGAGGATGACCCCATCGTGCTCGCCGGCGGCCCCTGTGCCTACAACCCCGAGCCCTACGCGCCTTTCTTCGACGTGATTTTAGTGGGAGAAGGGGAGGAGCAGCTGCCCGAGACCGTGGCGCTCATCCGCGATTTGCGGGCGTCGGGCGCTTCTCGCGCAGAGATTCTGCGCGAGATTGCGCGGAAGGTGGGCGGCGCCTACGTGCCGAGTCTGTACCGCTGGCGCGATGAGTCCGAGGCCCAGAAGGCCGGCAGCTGGGTGGAGCCTTTGTTCGAAGATGTGCCCGCCGTGGTGCACAAGCGCGTGTTCGAGGGGTTTGCCGAGAGCAGCGCCCTCGAGCCCATGATCGTGCCTTATACCGAAGTGGTGCACGACCGCCTGAACGTCGAGATCCTGCGCGGCTGCGCCCGGGGGTGCCGCTTCTGCCAGGCGGGCATGATGTACCGTCCCGTGCGCGAGCGGTCGGCCGACAACATCGTCGCCGCCGTGCGCGAGGGACTGGCTGTTACCGGCTACGATGAGGTGAGCCTCACCTCGCTTTCGTCCACGGACCACTCGCAGATCGCCGAGATTCTCACGCGCGTGAACGCTGATTGCGCGGGCTTGGGCGTGCGCATCTCGGTGCCCTCCCAGCGCCTGGACTCCTTCGGCGTGGAGATGGCCGAGCTGGTGGCGGGCCAGAAGAAGGGCGGCCTTACGTTCGCACCCGAGGCCGGCACCCAGCGTCTGCGCGACGTCATCAACAAGAACGTCACGGAAGACGATCTGTTCTCTGCCATCGACGCGGCCTTCGCTGCCGGCTGGCGCCGCTGCAAGCTGTACTTCATGGTGGGCCTTCCCACCGAGACCGACGACGACATCAAGGGAATCGCGAGTTTGGCCCAGCGCGCCTACGATCGCGCCAAGGCCGCCGTGCCGGCCGATCAGCGCGGGTCTATCCGCATGTCGGTGTCGTGCGCGGTGTTTGTGCCCAAGGCCCAGACGCCCTTCCAATGGGACGGGCAGATCTCGCCCGAGGAAACCCTGCGCCGTGTGGGGCTTTTGAAGCGCTCGGTGAAGTACAAGGCGGTGGACGTGCACTACCACGACCCGAAGACGTCGTTCGTCGAGGCGGTTATGAGCCGCGGCGGGCGCGAGGTGGCCGACTGGGTGGAAGAGGCCTGGCGCCGCGGTGCGCGCTTCGATGCCTGGACGGAGCTGTTCAACGAGGGAGCCTGGACGGGAGCTGCCGAGGCGCTGGGCATCTCGCCTGCGGAAATCGCCCAGGCCGAGTACGGCACCGATTACGTGCTGCCCTGGGCCCATATCACCGCTGCCGTGTCGCCGAAGTTCCTCGCCCGCGAGCGCGAGCGCGCCGCCTCCGGTATCACCACGCCCGACTGCACGTTCGAGAACTGCGCGGCCTGCGGAGCGTGTCCCACCCTGGGCATGGATATCGAGCTGCAAAAGCTGCGCGAGGCCAAAGACGGCGGCGAGCCCGCGAAGAACCCTTACCGTGCGATTTTGGGGTCAGAGGCAAACGTCGAAGAGGGGGCGATGCTCTAATGGCCGATCCGCGACTGTTCCGCCTGCGCGTCACCTTTCGCGAGACCGGGCGCCTCGCCATGCTCTCGCATCTGGAGCTCGCCCGCGCTCTCGAGCGCGCGGTGCGCCGCGCCGGGCTTCCCTATGCCGTGAGCCAGGGCTTCTCACCCCATATGCGCATCGCCTTCGGGGCGGCGCTTCCCGTAGGCGTCGGCGGCACGGCCGAGTTCTTCGACCTGTTCCTTACCGACTACGTGGCCGCGCCCAAGGCCCTTGCGGCCCTGCAGGAAGCGAGTCCCGCCGACCTGTATCCGGTGGAGGCTCGCTACATCGAGCACAAAGACCCGGCAGCTTCCGTGGCCTGTCCGGTGAGCACCTATGAGGTGGTGTTTTCCGAGGCGCCCGTCTCGGTGGTTGTGCCCGAGGAGATCACCGTGGTGCGCAAGAAGAAGGAGAAGACGCTTGCCGTCGCCGACTTCCTTGTCGGCCCCGTGGAGCTCGATGGCGCCACCGTGCGCTTTACTCTGGCGGCCAAGCCCACGGGCAGCCTGCGCGCCGACGCCTTCGCCCGCGAGCTTGTTGCCGCCACCGTGGCAGCCGGTTGCGCTCCCGCTACCCTGCACCCGACAAGTTTCATGCGCGTGGAACAGAGGGAGGCTTAAAAGCGCTATCATAGCGACCGTAAGCGAGCGAAAGGACTCTGTATGAGCGATTGTTTGTTCTGCAAGATCATCGAGGGCGACATCCCCTCCGCCAAGGTGTACGAAGACGACATCTGCTACGCCTTCGACGATATCGAGCCCGAGGCACCGGTGCACACCCTCATTGTGCCGAAGACCCATTACGACAACCTGGCCGCGGGCGTGTCCGCCGAGGTTATCGGCCATATCATGTCGGTGGTGCCCGAGGTGGCTCGCCTGAAGGGCGTTGCCGAGTCCGGCTACCGCACGGTCGTAAACACGGGTCCCGATTCTGCTGCGATGGTGAATCACCTGCATGTGCATCTGCTCGGCGGCACCAAGATGGGCCGCTTTACCTTCGAGGGCTCCGCTCGCGAGGCGCAGGAGGGGAGCTTGAGCCTTGAGCGGAACCGTCCCGCGGCGCTGATGGCCCTGTTGAGAAGAGGCCTTTCGGGCACTTGGTTTGCCGCCGAGCACCCGTCGGGGAAATTCTCGAAAAAAGGGCTTGTGCGCGAGGGCGATTCTGCTAAACTATACGGGCTGCTGAAACACGGGGTGTTAGCTCAGTTGGTTAGAGCGCCGGCCTGTCACGTCGGAGGTCGCGAGTTCGAGTCTCGTACATCCCGCCATTTTTCAGAAGCACACCATTCGGGGTGTTAGCTCAGTTGGTTAGAGCGCCGGCCTGTCACGTCGGAGGTCGCGAGTTCGAGTCTCGTACATCCCGCCATTTTGAACCGAAGTCGCCGTCCCATGGGGGCGGCGATTTTTCTTTGCTAGAATGCGCTTCGAGAAATGATGACCCCAAAGGTGAGGGGATGCGATGATCTGCGAGAACATTCTTGAGGCGGTGGGTGGTACGCCGCTTATTCGTTTGCGGCATATGACCGGGCCTGACGATGCCCAGGTGCTCGTGAAGTTCGAGGGCGTGAACGTGGGCGGCTCGGTGAAGACGCGCACGGCTTTGCGCATGATCGAAGGCGCAGAAAGGCGCGGCGAGCTTGCGCCCGATTCCATTATCGTCGAGCCCACGAGCGGCAACCAGGGCGTGGGGCTCGCGCTCGTGGCGGCTGTGAAGGGCTATGCGGCGCGCATCATCATGCCGGACTCGTGCTCGGTGGAGCGTCGACGCATCATGGAGCACTACGGGGCCGAAGTGGTGCTCGTGCACGACGAGGGGGACATCGGCGCCTGCATCGAGGAATGCATCGCGCTCGCTCAGCAGATGGCTGCCGAGGATTCGCGCGTGTTTGTGCCCCAGCAGTTCGTGAATCGCGACAACTTGGCGGCCCATCGCGAGGGGACGGCGTCCGAGATTCTCGCCGATGTGGAGGCGGCCGGTCTTTCCGTGGACGGTTTCTGCTCCGGCTTCGGCACGGGCGGTACCATCACGGGCATCGGCGGCGAGCTGCGACAGGTCTTTCCCGACGTGCAGGTTTGGGCTGCCGAGCCCGAGCACGCGGCGCTGCTTTCGGGCGGTGCCATCGGCACCCATGTGCAGATGGGCATCGGCGACGGCATTCTGCCCGCCATCATGGACACCTCGCTCATCGATGAGATCGTCGTGGTGACCGACGACGAGGCGCTGGAGTGCGCCCGCCGTCTTGCTCGCGAGGAGGGGCTGTTTGCCGGCATTTCCTCGGGCACCAACGTGGCGTGCGCCCTGCGCCTCGCTCGCAAGCTGGGCCCGGGCAAGACGGTCGTAACCCTCGCTCCCGACACCGGCGAGCGCTACTTCTCCACAGCGCTGTTCGGGTAGGCGATTTTCTGGCAATGGCATGAGCCGCTGGTTCCGATTGGGCGATTGCGCCCGAGGTCGGAGCCAGCTTGCGCTTAAAGGCCGAATCGAGTGATGTCCACTGGCTTGAAGTGCTCGCCATCGGTGCGAATGCTTCTTTGAGTCGCGCTGCAGAGCGCATCGATGCGGGGGATGAGCGTTTCAGCGATGCGCTCGATGCCCTTTTGCGAACCCGCATCTTCAACGGCTAGGGGCAGATTCTCTCTAACGAGTGTCGCCAGCTCTTCGGTGCGATCCACCAAGCTGGCGGCATCAAGGGCGTGCGTGGCCGCGAACCGCTCGATTGACGACTTCCGAAGCCAGCCCACGCGGTTCTCGCCTCCGATGGACATGGCCAGGTGGTACGTCTTGCCCTTTTTCATGAACGGCGCAGCGCTTGCGACATCATAAAGCGGCGCCAACAAGCTTTTTCCTTGCGCTGGGTGCAGCAGGGAGTAGTTTTTGGCGTGGGCTTCGGTTGAGGCGGTCAGGTAGTTGAACAGCAGCGCATCGATAAACCGGCC
>CANEDU010000045.1 GCA_947426355.1 uncultured Adlercreutzia sp.
GACCGGAGACTTCACCGCCATCCTCGGCGAGGGAGCCACCGTTTCCCAACCTTCAAGCGGCGGCAACGCCTGGGGATAGCGCGACCTCAATACGCTACAATAGGCACGACCCTTCTTTAAAGCATAATATATGAGAAAGGCTGATAATATGGGATACGCAAGAGGGAATGGCGAAAGAATATAGCAGCGGTTCTAATGCTGCGATAATAAATATTATGTCAAGTACCCTCTATTTCCCAAAAAGACCAGCTCACTTAAGGTTTTTGCGTTCCTGCAAGTAAGATTTGACAAGGTTGGTATGCCCTGCGATGTAGGGCATCATCTCCGGCTTAAACTCGCACACAAGCGAAACAAGAACCGCGAAATTGCGTATGTCCATCTGCTCAATGAACTGATACACGTCCGTGAAATCGAGATTGTAGACCTCGCTCATGTTCACCTTGAAGCCGTTCATGTGCACAATCTGCTCGCGGTCGTACTGCGCCTTGTCGGGCTTGCCATAGTGCATAAGGTAGCGGTAAGCGCCGACGCGGTTAGGCACGGGCTGCATGAACTTGACCCCGAAGCTGGCGGGAAGGTAGGAGAGAGCAGTATCAACGAGAACTTGGGACTGAAAAGAGAGGATGCAGTGGACATGAGGGCGCTTGGGCTTAAGCTCGCCCGTCTCATCGTCCAACTTCTCGTCACGATCGTGAACGATGTAGCAGCCTGGGATAAGCAAATCCTCCAAAGTCTTCTCCCAGTCATGGGGCAAGTTCTCGACAAGCTGGACGAACCACCAGGTACGGCACTTCTTAACGGCCATTGAAGAACTCCAATCTCGCGAAGTCCAGAAAGTCAGACCAGGAGAAACTCCCATTCTCGGCCCAGTACTCGGCGAGCATGGCGCCCCAGGCGCTGGACTCGTGGAAATCGAGACCGACAGAGAGAGCGGACTCCGCAGCCTCGGAAAGCGTTATATCGTCCCTGGCGGCGAAACGAGCAAGAGCCGCAACGGTCTCATCGGATATGCGTATAGCCTCGCAGCCGTTGAAAACGAGGGAGTTCGGAACTTCGACAATCATTATTTTCCTTCCAAACGAAAACCAAATCACGGCCCCTATATCAAGTAGGGGCCTTTTCGAAACGGCGCTATGAGCGCCGCGCACCGTGAAAAAGTATCGAGTCGGGGACTCGACCCCTTTTCCACGGCGAGAGAGGGCCATACGGCGCGACAGGCGGCCAGAGGGCGGCGAGCCGACGCCCGCGGGCGGGGACCCCCGACCCCGCCCGCCTACGACGGCTCCGGCACCTGCTGGAACCGGTTGTAGCTGTCGTAGAGCCTGAAGTACGCCCGTCGGGGAAGGAGCCAGGAAGTGCCTATATGCTCCCTCAATCCGTAGTAGTACGAAACAGCGGCGAAGAGCTTACCGCCGAAGGGGAGGGAGAGAAGCATCCCCTTCAGTCCGAAGTTGCCCAGCTTGCGATGGTTGACCTCGACCTCTATCAGGCTCCTAATCTGCCTATCTATCATGCGGTCGAACTGCGCGATAAGAACGACCTTGTAGCCGAAGTGGCGATGCTGGCTGAAAAACTCTATCCAGTCCATGCGACGCGAGGAATTGCCCTTGTCCTGCCATGAGCGGGCATTGAAAACGAGCTGCGCCTCATCGATGACGAGAAGGATATTGTCCTCGCAGACGCTCCTGCCCTTCCAGTACCGAGCGGCGAAGTCGTAGAGGTATTCGGGCGTCAACTCGGAGTTGGGACGGTAATCGAAACGCTGGGCGTAGCCCCTGGTCTTGGGGTTAATGTCGAAGTTGGCGATAACGGGAATCTTCTTGTAAGCCAGGGAGTCGCGGATATCGCGGGCGACGTGAAGTGACTTGCCGCTACCGGGAGTCCCAGAGTACAGGTAAATCATATTTCCTCCGCTCCGTCCCCTCCGCGAGCCCTGCGCCTACGGCTTCGGATCGCGGAGGGAACTGCGCTACTTGCGCACCATGTCGAGGATGCGCGAGACGAGTATCGCGGCGTTCACCGCAACGAGAAGGCCAATCCACCACGAGAGAATGGACAGCATGTCGCCGATGGGGACGAACCAGTTGAGAGCGCCCACGGCGTCCATGACGGGCTGGGGCATGGCTATGTCCAAATCGGCTATAGAGACGGTCGGCAGAAGTCCCAGCAGCAGGAGAACGAGCTGCAAGGCGCCGCCCGTGACGAAATCGAGAACGGCGGCAATCACTGGGACACCACCCCCGTGTATATGAACTTGCGCGTAGAGACGAGGCAACCGAACACAAAGAGGAAGCGGCACGCCCAGCCTATAACGTCGGCGAAGCCCTGCATACCAGCGGTATCGACGTGCATGACCTCGCCGCCTATCTCGAAGTCGAAGGAGGGCGGCATGGGCTCGGCCTCCATGATTCCGAGAACCTGCTTCACCACGGCGGGGATGCAGAAGGGGAAGGCCTGGGAGGCGGCAGCGGACACCTCGCCGAGAAGGGCGGGGCTGGCCAGCTTGTCGAAGTCGCCGACGATGGCGCTCACCAAGTCCTTGGCGTTCTCCACGGCACCAGCGGCAAGGAGCAGCTTCGCTATATCGTCCAAGCGTCGCTCCACGCCCGACATATCGACGGAAACAGAGCCATCAAAGCTGACGTTAATGGAATCCATCTTGGCGAGGATGTCAGACAGGCCCTTCGAGACAAGCTTGTTATGGGCAACGAAATAATCGATGAACGTCTGGAGGCGCTGGCGCTCGTCGTTAATCTGGTTTGCAATGTTGAGCAGGAGATTGCCAGCGGAGAACGAGCCAGTGGAATTGGAGCCAGTCAAAGTGCCGTTGCCGTAGAGCGCGAGCAGGTTCCTATGGGAGAGGGTCGCGAGGCTGTGGCGGGCGGAAACGCTGTCGCCTGGCAGCTGACCAGAGTAAATAGATAAAAGATTCTGCTGGTAGGTCTTATTGGCTATGTAAGAGACGAGCGCGCCAACGCTGCGATTGGCACTAGAACCGTACTCGTCCAAAGTTGAAGTTACCTGCAAGAGAGTGGAAAGATAAGCCACTAGGCCAGCAGTGCCCCAGGACGTGATAGAAGAGCCTGGGAGCGAGCCATTGTAAAGGTTGTAGTTGCGCAGCTGCTGAAGCCAGCCAGCGGGAGAATTGGACTCTATGACGGCGGTGCCGCCGTAGCCGTAGCCCCACTGCTTCTGCATGAGGGAGTAAATATAACCAGCATTAGTATTGATATTAATAGCGGCTTGCTGCGATCTATGAGTATTTGCCTGGATGTCGTAGAGCTTGCTATAACTGTTGTCGAGCAAACGACCAATACCAGCCAAAAGAACAACGCTTTTAGTACCAGTATCGCCAGAACCAGAATTGATAGTGTTAAAAATACCATCAACAATAGAAGCAGCTACACCAGAGGAACCAAGCCACGCAATGATAGGACCCCATGCGGCTTGAGTAGAAATTCCAGAGTTATCTACTTCTTCAGGTGACGAATCGTCTGCCAAAAGAGAATTCCCAGGAGAAAAATTATCACCCAGAGCAGAAAAAACGTCATCACTATCACCTATCCCGTCAGACCCGGTATCGCCACCGCTCCCAGTCCGATGTAGATATTCGTCCTCTGCAAGACCATCCAGGCCAGGAACAGAAGCGCGGCCAGAATCAGGCACAACACTAGAAGGAGCTTGCCGAACACCTTCCGTTTCGGCCTCGGCCTCTCCTGACCCGTAAGAGATTCCATCTTCTCTATCATGCGCTGGTTGCGCTGAACCCTCTCCATGTTCATCTCCGCTTCCAGCTCCTCGATTGTCTTCGATGCCATTTCCCGCCACCTCCTGTACCTCGTCCGCATAGGCGAGATTATAGCACGGCATAAGGCAGTTAGCGACTAGCGCCAGAGCGAGGACGGAGGGGAGAACCCTGCCGTTATTCATGTCTTCACCTCCTAGAAAGAGAAAGGGGAGCATCCCGCCGAGCTTCCGCTTGCGCTTCAGATCTGCGGGAGGCTCCCCAGCGGGCAGGGAAGGGGAAGGGACTACTTCGCGAACTTCTTGACCAGCTTCCAGGTCGCCGTGATGACGATGAAGATGGCGGCCACGGAGAGCATGGCGGGCAGGTTCGCGCCGATGGCCGACTGGATGTTAGTGGACAGGGACGTGATAGCGGTGGTAAGGGCAGTGGTGATAGTCTCCATTTGGTTCTTTCCTTTCTAATTGGAGATTAGGTTCCTAAGCAGCCTGATGAGGCCGAACACTCCGAAGCTGAGCACCCCCAGGAAAGCGCCCAGCAGGAAGCCAGAGGGGACGGCTGCGAAGAGCGAAACGACGAAGTCAGGCCAGCCGTCAACCTGATACGCCTCCAGGATTTCCATTACAGTGCCACCGCAAGGAAGCAGAGCACCAGAAGGGCGGTGAGCGCCTTGGGCGGGAGCTTGAGCAGAACCGGGCGCTTACCCCAATCGTCCTGCCAACGGTCCTTAGCCCAGGCGGTAAGGATTCTCAATGCCTCATAGACAGCGAAAGCGTAAGCAACAACGCCAAGCAGAGACAGAACGAGCAGAACATCAAGAACGACATCCATATCAGCGAACCTTTCCACGTTTCAGGCCGAAAGCGAACTTCATACGACAGTTGTCACGAGAGAGCAGAAAAGGCCAATCCAATAGATCAAACCACATAGCTAGGACCTCCATTTGTCGGAAAAGGCGAGCCAGAGCGACGCGCCCAAATTGAGAAGCAGGGCCAGCAGCATGAACACGAAGAGAACCGTCTGCATGTACTGGAAGCCCATAAGGTCGAGGAAGAACGAGGCGGGAACCTCGACGGAGCTGCTAACGACGGTCTGCCACTCGGAAGAGTCGGCGGCGAGGGGAGCGGGAACGTCCTCGGCCACTACCTGCGACGCCTGAAGAGAGCGGAGAGCATCCAGGACATCCGAGTTAAGGCCCTTAATCTGGGCGACGTCCTGGCCAATGCCCTCAAGAGTCTTAGAAGCGTCGAGCGCAAGGGAAAGCGCGGCGGTCTCATCCATCAAGCCACCTCCAAGGCGTCCACGAGGAAGGGGGAAGGCTCCAAATCGGAAAGGTCGATTTTGCCCTCGTGGTAGGCCTGGACGGCCCTCTCATCGAAAAGGTCGGGGTACTTGGAGAACTGCGCGAGAGCGAGGCGGATGAAGAAGCGGGAGGTGGGGTTGTCCTGCCAGGCCACGACGATGTTGCCGGTCCAGGGATTGATGCCGAACTCGAAGAGCGAGCCGCGAGGCGCGCCCATGACCTGCGCGATATCGGCGAAGCCCTCCAAAGGAACAATCATGTGACGATTGATTTGCATAGCAAAGCCTCTTTTCGGGTCGAAAGTGTTATGTAAACCCTAGGCGTCGGACAACTGGAAGCCGTCGTAGTTCAGCTTGCAGAACTTCTCGCCAGCAACGACGTCGAAGGAAAGCAAGCAATGCACCTGCGGCTCGGGCAGTGCGTCCGAGGAATCAGTGACGGAGGCCTTAAAAATCTTGGCCTCATCGAGATTGTAGAAACGAGCCTTGTGATAAGAGACCTTGCGCCCGTCCTCGGCGATGAAATCGCCCTTGGACTCATCGAGCAGATAACCGTTGCACACTGCATTCATGATTCGTTGTCCTTTCTCTAGACAATCTTGTAAAATCATCCTGTTTGCTTTCTAACCATTAGTGAAAGGATGATAAATGGAGTATAAGGCTGATAATATGGGTTATGTAAAATTAATTTGTCAATCAACTATACGGGGAGTTTTGGCTGTTCTGGTGGCTGTTTTGGGCCTCTCCTTCGGAATGGTCTCTCTCAGCGGGTGCGCGGGCGGTCAGACCGATGAAGATGTCATTCGCGCTTCGCTGACCTCCGAGTTGGACAGCATCAAGAACATCGACGACGCCTTCGTCAGCGAGTTCAACGAGTCCATCAACATGAGCCAGCTGTCGGTCTACGGCATCGACGGCACCGAGTTCATGAAGTCCTATCTCGACGGTTTCGACTACACTATTGATTCCATCACTGTTGATGGCGACACCGCCACGGCTCAAATCACGCTCACCTGCAAGAGCTACACCGGCTACCAGGCCGCGCTCGAGCAGGCCGTCCAAGATATCACGGCCGACCCCGACTCTCTGGCAGCCCTCTCGAGCGACGAGATTAACCAGAAGATCGGCGAGATCGTCATCGGCTCTCTTGACGGCGTTGAGCTTGCCGCCACGCAGCCGATTACCATCAACTACACGAAGGTCGACGGCACCTGGGAGCCGGCTTCTTCCACCTCCGGCGACATTGCTGCAGCGCTGATGACCAACTAAACGCGCCGCCAACTTGCAAACCCTTCACAGGACGTCCCTTTCGGGCGTCCTTCTTTTATAATGCCAGGCAAACAGACTACGCTCGCAGCGAAAGTGAATTCGAACATGGGTTCTGTACCAAATCAATCCAGTAGGGGAGCGTGCACTCCCCTCTCCCCTCGCCTCGCGCTTCAGCTGGCCGCCCCGCACACATGGCCCGCGGCCATCATGCCGGTGCTCATTGCCGCCAGCTGCGCCATGGCTGTAACGGGTTGCTTCGATATGGCCATGACCTGGCTTCTTCTTCTCATCTGCATCCTGATGCAGTCCTCGGTGAACACCTTCAACGACTACTTCGATTTCGTTAAAGGAACCGATACCGCCGATGATAACGTTGAAGCATCAGATTCGGTGCTCGTCTACAACGATGTCAACCCTAAATCCGCGCTTGGCCTGGCCATCGGGTTTCTTGTCATCGCTTTTTTGCTCGGCATCTACGTCATTATGCAGGCCGGTTTCATTCCCTTGATTATCGCCCTTGTCGGAGCCGTTATCGTCGTCGCCTATTCCGGCGGCAAGACCCCGATATCTTACCTGCCTATCGGTGAGGCCGTCAGCGGCCTGGTCATGGGTGGACTCATCCCTCTCGCCTGCTACCATGTTCTCTCAGGCACGTTCACGTTCCTGGCGCTGCTGTGGGCCCTGCCAACCATCGTGGGCGTGGGTCTCATCATGATGACCAACAATACCTGCGATATTGAAAAGGATATCGAAGCGCAGCGCCGAACGCTCCCCTGCCTACTTGGACGCGACAAGGCGCGCAAACTCTATCACGGCCTTATGGCGGCCTGGGTTCTCGCCATTGTGCTCATAATCGTCATCTGGTTCCCGCAGGGGACCATCGTTCTCCCCTTCTTGGTTCTCGCCTCATATCCCCTCATCATGGGCCTGCGGAAAAATCCCTTGGTGCCTGCCGCTCGTGTCGGGGCCATGGGACAGATTTGCGCGCTCAACGTAGCCCTGGGCGCTCTTTACGCCGCAGCCTTGCTCGTTTAGGCCTAGCGCCAGGGAATTTGCACCGCGTCGGGAATTCTCGCCCGAAACTTCTTCGCTGAAAAGTCCTTCAGCAGCTCCTCGGGTGTTGCGGGCTCATCGCTAGCAGCCAGACCCGTGATACCGGCAATGTGCCCCACGATGGCGCGGGGCGTGCCGAATCGCACCAGAAGCTCGTCGAGAGCGGCGTCTTTATCCCGCTTCGAAAGGCGGCGGTCCTTCTCCCCTACGAGCAAAGGCACATGGGCATAGGTCGGATGAGGCAGGCCCAGCAGCTCCTGGAGATAGATCTGCTGCGGCGTCGAACATAGCAAATCAACGCCTCGGACCACCGAGGTGATGCCTTGGGCGGCATCGTCGACGACGACGGCGAGCTGATAAGCGAAGGCGCCATCAGAGCGTTGCACGAGGAAATCCCCGCAGTCGCGCTCAAGGTTCTGCCGATAAGGTCCCTGCACAAGGTCGACGAGCGATATGTCCCTCTCGTCCACAGCAAGCCGCATCGCCGGCTTGCGACCGTCGGCTTCACGCGAGGCGCACTCAGCCGTGCTCAAATGCCGACAAGTGCCCGGATAAACGGGCTTCTCTCCGCGATGGGGCGCCGAGGCGGCGTGCAAATCAGCGCGCGTGCAATAGCAGGGGTAGACAAGTCCCCGTTCCTTCAAGGTGTCGAAGGCAGCGCAGTAGGCCTCGTCGCGATCATGCTGAAAGAAGGGGCCCTCATCCCAGTACAGGCCCAGCGCCTCGAAGTCGCGCTGCACCTGATTGATATAGGCGGCTTTCGAACGCTCGCGATCGAGATCCTCGATACGCAGCACAATGCGACCGCCCTGGGACTTGGCCACAAGCCAGGCCGCCAGAGCGGCGTAGATGTTGCCCGCGTGCATGCGCCCTGTCGGCGACGGCGCGAAGCGGCCGACAACGGGATTATCGGACACAGCGGGATACCCCTCGTTCGAACGCCCTTCGACTTGTTCCGGCTGCGCGGGCACCATGCTCGCTGTTATTTCTTACGGCGGTCGTCGACGTGCTTGGCCTTGCCGATGGCGCGCTCGATGCCGCCGGGCTCCACCAGGCGCACCTCAGGAGCCACGAGCAGCGTGCCCTTGAGCTTCTCGGCAATACGGGCACGCAGACCGTCCATGGCCTCGAAGGAGTCGCGGAAGGCCTCGGGGCGCAGCTCCGTCTCCACGATGAGCGCATCCATGCCCCCACGCGTCTCCACGATGATGTGGTAATGCGGCGTAACCTCGTCGATGCCCGACAACACGTCCTCAATCTGCGAGGGGAACACGTTGGTTCCGCGGATGATGAGCATGTCGTCGGAGCGAGAGCGCACCTTGTCCATGCGCGCGAGGGTGCGCCCGCAGGCGCACGGCTCGGTGGTGACGCGAGTCAAATCATGGGTGCGGTAGCGCAGCACGGGAATGCCCTGCTTGCACAGCGGCGTGAGCACCAGCTCACCCATCTCTCCCTCGCCCACCGGCTCGCCCGTCTCAGGATCGACCACCTCCCACAGGAAGTGGTCCTCAGCAATGTGCTGCTGGAAGCGCTCAGCGAGGCACTCGCCCGACACGCCGGGCCCCATAACCTCGGTCAGACCGTAGTTGTCCGTGCACACGATATGCATGCGGCGCTCGATTTCGGCCTTGAGACCCGGAGGACACGGCTCGCCGCCGAACAGGCCCACGCGCAGCGGCGACTTCTCCCAATCATAGCCCATGGCCTCCCCCACCTCGCAGATGTGCATGGCGTAGGAAGGAGTGGCGATGAGCACGGTCGTGCCGTAGTCGTCGATCATCTGGATATGGCGCTCGGTGTTGCCCGAACCTGCCGGAATCATGGCGCAGCCGAGGCGCTGCAAGCCGTAGTGCAGGCCGAATCCCCCCGTGAACATGCCGTAGCCGAACGCCATCTGAGCCATGTCGCCGGGCACGACGCCGGCCATCTGCACGAGGCGCGCGATGCACTCGCTCCACATATCCATATCGGCATCGGTGTAGCCCACCACCACGGGCTTGCCGGTGGTGCCCGACGATGAGTGCAACTCGCGAATCTCGTCCATGGGCACAGCAAACAGTCCGAAGGGGAAGGTCTCGCGAAGCACCGCCTTGTCGGTGAAGGGCAGCTTGCGCACGTCCTCCAGCGTCTTGATGTCCGACGACGACACGCCTATTTCGTCCAGCTTCTCACGGTAATAGGGCACGCGCTCGTAGGCGTAGGCTACCGTCTTCTGCAGCTTCTCAAGCTGCAGGGCGCGAATCTCCTCGCGCGGCGCGCACTCGATTTCGGGCTTGTAGATGGGCAGGGCGTCGAAGCGGCCCTCAGCGGCAGCAGCCAAGGCCGCTCCCTTCACGGTCACGTCGATGGTTTCCATAGCGTCGGCCACGTTCGCTTACGCCTCCTTCGCAACGCGCTCGGCAACGATGCGCGCGATATCATCTTGGGAAATGAGCTCAACGGGCTCCTCGGCCAGCAACTCGTGGGCACGCTCCGGATCATTGGTGGAAAGCACGATGTAGGTGGAAATCATCGAATAGCTGTAGACCACGTTGATGCCGCACTTGGCGAGCACGCCCATGACGCGCGACAGCTCACCGGGCTTGTCCACGAGCTTGAGGCAGAGCACCGGTGATATAACGCACGCGCAGCCCGCCTCCTGAAGGGCCTCGAGGGCCTCGTAGGGCTTGTCCACGATAAAGCGCAGAATGCCGTACTCGCCGGTATCGGCCGCCGAGAAGCCGCGCACCGAGACGCCAGCTCCCTCGAACAGGTCGAGCACGCGGTTCATGTGCCCCGGACGGCTGTTGGCGAACACGCTGATCTGGGAAACGGTCATGCTAGTTCCCTTCCTTCTCCAAAACAAGGGCGCGCCCGGCCTTGAAGGCGGCAAGATTCGCCTCAATCGTCTTTGCCGGCACGCGCTCGGCCACGGTCTCCTCCCACACCTCAGCGGGAATATCGAGTCGCGCCGAGAGGGCGCCCACGAGCACCACGTTGGCGCACTTCGCGTTGCCCGCCGCCCGAGCAATGCCGTCGGCGTCTATGAGCAGCGCTCCGGCCTCTTCAAGGCGCTCACGCGCATGCTCGGGCATGGAGGCGATACCAGTGAGCACCGGCAACGGGCGGATGGCCACGTCGTTCACGATGAGCGAGCCGCCCTCCTTCAGCTGGGGCAGGTTGCGCAGCGCCTCGGTAGTCTCGAAGGCGACGATGATGTCGGCGGCACCCAAATCGGATACCATGGACTTCACATCTTCGCCCACGCGCACCACCGTGGTGACGGCGCCGCCGCGCTGGGCCATGCCGTGGATCTCGGATACTTTCACATCCAGCTCGGCCTTCATGCAGCCGAAGGCGAGCAGATCGGCGGCAAGAATCGTTCCCTGGCCGCCCACTCCGCATAGAAGCACGGTTTTCGTTGCAGTTGCCATGAGCGAGCCCCCCCTATTCCGGAACGATGGCGTTGAAGCGGCAGTACTGCGCGCACTGGCCGCAGCCGATGCACAGCGCGGGGTCGATAAGCGCGCGGCCCGACCCCTCGCGGCCGAGGGCGGGACAGCCCAGCCCCACGCAGACACCGCAGCCCGTGCAATCGCCGCTCACCCACAGAGGAGCCGCGAAGTTTCGCTCCAGCAGCACGCAGGGCGAGCGGAACACGAGCACCGAAAGCTCATCGGAGGCCGTGGCCTCTTTCAGAGCCGTGCGCACGGCTGCCACGTCGTTCGGGTCGATGACGCGCACGTCTTCCACGTCGAGCGCCGCAACGACCGCCTCGATATTGAGCTCGCGGCTGGGCCGGTTCTGCAAGGTCACCCCGTTGAAGGGATTCCCCTGGCGGCCCGTCATGGCCGTGGTGCGATTATCGAGCACGCAAACCGTGCCGGACCCGTGGTTGTACACGGTGGAGATGAGCGAGCTTAGGCCCGAATGCGCGAAGGTCGAGTCGCCGATGACCGCGACCACGGGGCGGTGCTCCGTGCCGGCAAGGGCGATCTCGAAGCCGTGGGCCATGGAAACCGACGCGCCCATGTCCACCGTGGTGTCCATGGCGGAAAGCGGCGGCAGGGCCCCCAGGGTGTAGCAGCCGATGTCGCCGGTCACGATGGCCTTCAAGCGCGAGAGCTCCTTGAACACCACGCGATGGGGGCATCCCGGGCAGAGCGCCGGCGGGCGTCCGGGAAGATCGGTGGCGGCACGGGCATGGGCGCACGCAGCCTCGCCGAAGGCGGCTCGAACAAGTCCCGGGCTCAGCTCGCCGGCTCGCGGCAGCGGGCACGGCGTCTCGCTCACCGCCACCCCGCAGGCGCACACGGCATCGGTCAGATACTCAGATCCTTCCTCTACCACGTACACCGTCTCGACGGAATCGGCGAAATCGCACAGGGCCTTTGCGGGCAGAGGCCAGGTGACGCCAAGCTTGAAGATGCTCGCCTGAGGCAGGGCCTCGGCCACGTGCTGGTAGGCCGCGCCGGCGCAGATGACGCCGATAGCCCCCTCCCCGTGAACAACCTCGTTCAAAGGGCAATCCTCGACCCATTCGCGCATATCGTCGATGCGCTGGAGCTGCACGAGGCGACGGGGCTTGGCGAAGGCGGGCATCATGACCCACTTCGCCGGGTTCTTCTCGTAGGGACGCAGCGCCACCTCGGCACGCTCCCCCACCTCAACGGGCGTCTTGGTATGGGAGATGCGCACGCTGGAGCGAATCATCACGGGCACATCGAAGCGCTCGGAAAGCTCGAAGGCCTCGCGCGTGAAGCGCAGCGCCT
>CANEDU010000046.1 GCA_947426355.1 uncultured Adlercreutzia sp.
CGGGCTTGGCTCGCGATGTGGCCGATAGCCTGCGCGCGCAGGGAAAGCGCGCCGGCGTGCTGCGCCTCCGCTACCTGCGGCCGCTGCCGGCCCGCCGGATCGTCGAGGCGCTTGCCGGTGTTCGCGCCGTGGGCGTGTTGGAGCGCGACATCTCCTTCGGCGCTACGGGCACGGTGTACGCCAACGTGCTGCAGGCGCTGGCCGCTGCCGGGCGCGCGGTGCCGTCCCTCAACTTCGTGGGCGGTCTCGGCGGCGACGACATCTCCCGTGCTCACATGGAGGGCGCGTTTGCGGCCTTGGAGGCTCTGGCAAAAGGAGAGGGCGATTCCGGCGAGGTTGTCTTCCTCGGCATCGACGACGAGAAAGGGGGCCAGCGATGACCGTGAACGCGCGCACCATCACCGATGAGGAGTTCTTCTACGGCCACAAGGCCTGTCCCGGGTGCGGCGGCGCGTTGGCCGTGCGCCAGGCGCTCAAGGTGCTCGGGCCCCATGCCGTGGCGGCGTTGCCCGCCGGCTGCATGTCGGCCACGGGCTTCAACTTCCCCCAGCTCGCCTTCGGCAACAACGCCATGATCACGCCCTTCGCCTCCACGGCGGCCGTGCTCTCGGGTATCGAAGCGGGCCTGCGCGCCCAGGGCATCAAGCCCGACGACTGCACCGTGGTGGGATTTGCCGGCGACGGCGGCACGGCGGACATCGGCCTGCAGGCGCTCTCCGGCGCCATCGACCGCAACGACGATGTGCTCTACATCTGCTACGACAACGAGGCCTACATGAACACGGGCATCCAGAAGTCGAGCCTCACGCCCTTCGGCGCTTCCACCACCACGACGCCGGCGGGTCCGGCTCATCACGGCTCGGTGACGACGAAGAAGAACCTCTTCGACATCGTGGCCGCCCACGGCATTCCCTACGCCGCCACGGCCTCGGTGGGGTATCTGAACGACTTCATCAAGAAGGTGGAGCGTGCCCGCGATATCAAGGGCACCCGCTTCATCCATGTGATGGCGCCGTGCCCGGTGGGCTGGGGCTTCCCTTCGGCGGACATGGTGGACATCGCCAAGGAGATCGTGGACACGGGTCTGTGGTTCCTCGCCGAGTACGAGGGCCCGGCCGTAAGCGGGGTTCCCGGCGGCATGTTCCGCTTGAGCCGCGATCCGAAGACGTTCAAGCCCATCGGCGACTATCTGCGCCGCCAGAAGCGCTTCAGCGCCGACGACGAGGCCGACCTCGCCGCCATCGAAGCCGCCCGCGACGCCCGCTGGGCCTACATGCGCGAGAAGTGGGGGAAGTAGCTCAGCGAGACGACTCTTGTTCCGGCGACTTCGCGATTTTTTCGAAATAAGCCACCGAAATGCCACTTAACCCCCGAAATGGCACGCCGTTCGACGAAAAATGCCACTTAAAGGCCGTTATGGCACAAAACGCGGTGTCTTCCCGCTGAATTCGTGCCATTTCGACCCTTAAGTGGCATTTTCCGCTGCAAAACTCAAAATGTCGCGTCGAAGGGGACTTGCGCTATAATGGGCAAGCTGCCGACAAGGCTCGGCAACGCCATGCGCGCCCATGGCTCAACGGATAGAGCAACGGACTTCTAATCCGTAGGTTGTAGGTTCGATTCCTACTGGGCGCACCAGAAACAAAAAGGCCGGGGCATTCGCCTCGGCCTTTTGAGTTTCGTGGAGCGGGCGACGGGAATCGAACCCGCCTCATCAGCTTGGAAGGCCCTTGCCATCCCTGACCGCAAGCTCGTTCAAAAATACCGTCTGACCTCGCTTCATTTAGTAAACATAGTGCTTACCTGCTGTCATTTTATCAAACGTACTGGAAGAAATACTGGAAAAACACGGAGTTTTTCAAATGAGCTCCTGATGCAAGAAAGCCGTCTGCAGGACGGCTTCCACGATGTTTCTTTGGAGCGGGTGACGGGAATCGAACCCGCGCTGCGAGCTTGGAAGGCTCGAATTCTACCATTGAATTACACCCGCGATGTAAAGTGGATTATAACTGAATCAAAGCGTAAATGAGAATAGGCCAGACGAATAATCCACTAAGCGGCTTTGCCGAACCCTCGTAGGAAACTCATGTATCGCGTACCGAGCCCAACTCCTGTCATTGGTACATAACCGGCATAGAGATCAAGAGTGTAAGCGGAGCTCTTATGCCCGAGAAGAACAGAGACCGTCTTGATGTTCTCACCGTTAGCAAGGTTCAGGGTGGCAAAGGTGTGACGCAAGGCGTAAGGACGTACATTCTCGAAGCCAGCCTTGCAGCAGAAGCCCTCCCAATACACGAGGAATGTTCTGTATGTGTAGGGAGTGTCAAGCGGCCCCATGAGCGGCGTGTTCATAGTGAACTTCAATCCTGCTTCCGCAAGAAGAGCCTTCTTCATCGCTATCCACTGTTTTGCCATCTCGGCTGTGTAGGCGTCGATGGGAACAGAGCGGCGCGAAGAATCTGACTTCGGGTAGTCAACGATCTTTGTCCCTCTGTCTTTCACGACGCTCGTGATCTTAACGACGGTTTCATCTTCGTCGAAGATGAAATTGCCGGGTCTGATCGCCTGCATCTCCTCGGGGCGCATGCCGGTATTGAGAAGCAGCAGGAGAGCCAGTTTCAAGAACCCGATCGGAAGCCTTTCAATGGCCTCAAGGAAGCGGGCGGCCCCGTCAGGCATGAGAGGGTCAATGAGGGGTTTGCTCTTTTTGAAGAGACGGGTCAGAAACTTCGCCTTTGCCACATTCTTGGCTATGTCTTCTTTCTCTACGGCGTAGTTAAGGACTTCTCGCAAGAACTTGAGAATCTTCGATTGAAGGTCAGGTCCGGCGACTCTAATCGGTGCCAATGGCTTCATCCTCTTGTGATGCTTCTTGCACCAGTCTGCTTGCTTTCGATTCTCCTCCCGAGCTGCCCTTTTCTCTTCCGCCCACTTGCGTGAAAGGTCTGGAACCGCCAAAAGGCACGCTTCCACATCCCGCGAAGTGAGGTCGCACAGTGGGATATGGCCCATAGCTGCATTGATGTAGCGGGCGTAGTTGTTCTCGTTTCTGATGGTCTCTTTGCCCACTGCACCATTACTGCGGATGTCAATGTAGCGATAGACGTATTCGCCGATTGGCGTGCGGCATAACTCATCATTTTGGTCGTCGCTCTCGGCGGTCTTACAGCCGCGTACTTCCAGCCTGCTCTCAAGTTCGGAGTTCTTCTCTTCCTCGAAGGACTTGACTTGCGATTTGAGGTCTTCCTTCTTGTTGAGCGCGAAGACGACGCGCGTGAGCTTTTTCTTGCCATCGAAATAGACCTGGTACTCAACGGGTACGCGAATGGTTAACTCGTAGGCCGTGGTGCGCGAGTCCTTGCGCCTGCGGCGCGGGAGCCCCTTCCTCTTGCGGGCCTCGTCGATGTCATAGGGCTTGTCGCAGCGGAGCTTCTTCATTTGCATCGCCTTCCTTCTCGCGGCGATCCTTGTAGAGGTAGTTGAGCAGCCCCAGCTTCGGCACGAGCCAGCGGATGCCGATGCGGCACCCCTGCATCTCCCCGCGGCCGAGGAGCTTGCGTATCTCCTGGCTCGTGGTGCCGGTGAAGGCGGCCACATGGTCGGGCGTCATCATGTAGGGGTAGTCCTCCAGCATGAAAAGGTACAGCCCGTCCGGGTCGGCCGCCGCAAGGCGCGCTTCGTCTATCTCCATCTCGCCATAGGTTTCCTTCATAGTCGCCTCCTCTCGAATGTGAGGCGGCCAGCGTCGCTGACCGCGATGATGGGGTGTTTGGATAAATGCCACAACGATGCGAACGCCCCAAGCGCATGCTTGCGCAGAGCGCGCAGTTGTGGCGCAGCTCGAAATGAGCGCTCGATGCAGTTATCAAGGTCCGGTAGAGCCCCGTGCGTTTCTTCTGTTGCTGGTAACGATATGAAGCACCCTGGATAACTTATCTTCCTGCTGTAAAGAATTGAGTCGATTGGTCTCATTACGGGAACAGCGGTTCCCAATACGAGCGCCACTGGAGAGACGACGCCTCCTAGAGAGGCACGCGATCACTCTCTTGCAACGCTGCCCGCTGCGGAAAACTGGAAAGGGCGCTTCCGATACCTGGGCGTCTTGGCTTTGCCGTATTCGGTGCGTAAGGGCTTTCAGCCTTAACGATCGTTCAGAAAGCCTTGGCTAAACCTTATCTTTCCCCATCCTGATTCTTATATTTGGCCCGCTCAGCGCCGTTAAGACGATTCCCCTTTCTATCCTAGGCCTACGGTCGAGACCCTTGGTGAGCTCAGATGCAAGGGGACTAGCAAGGATGTGACTAAACTTGGCAGCAAGAAGATATGCGACGGCGTACGGTAGAGGGCGGACGAAGTATCGCGCTGGCCGCTCCCGCAGGAGCGCGGCGAAGCTGTGCGCCATCGTTCTTCTGCTCGGTGCATTGCTCTCGGCTGTTTCCGGCGTGCTCCTCTCTGCCTCCAGCGCCAACACCATCCCTCTGGCATCGCAAGCGTTCGACGCAAGAGAGGCGTGGGACAGCGCCGGCGGCCCCTATTGCTCAGGCCAGGGAGATAGCCCCCCGAAAACCGTTGAAGCGAAGGAAGTGTTTCTGGTTGATGCGGAGTCGGGTCGTACAGTTTTCGAGAGAGACAGCGACAAGAAGATTGCCCCTGCGAGTACAGCAAAAATGGCGACGGCATTGACGGTCATCGACCTTTTGCCCCTCGACAAAGAAGTTGAGGTGGGAAAGGAGATTGGCCTTATCAACGAGGAGTCGTCGCGGGCATGGCTGGAAAGAGGGGATGTTCTCACGGTTCGCCAGCTTCTTATCGCGCTCATGCTTCCTTCGGGAAACGACGCCGCTTACACTCTCGCCGTCCATGCGGGCAGAGCCGCGGCGGGCAACAACGATCTGCCTATGCAAGATGCAATACGGGAGTTCATGGGATGCGTGAATGCGAAGGCGATCGCGCTGGGCGCGGAAAGCTCGCACTTCGTTGTTCCTGACGGCTTCGACGCCGAAGGACAGTACACCACTGCCGTCGATTTGGCAATTTTAGCAAAGGCGTGCCTCGAAGATCCGACTCTGGCCGAAATCGTCAGCACGCCCGTCTCTCACGAACAATGGCCCAGCGGGGAGGAGGCGACTTTTCGCAGCACCAATCAGCTCATTGACCCGGACAGTCCGTATTACTTCCCGGGTGCTATGGGGATAAAGACGGGGAGCACAACGCTCGCAGGGGCATGCCTCGTGTCCGCCGCTGAAATCGAAGGGCGTATTTACATAGGCGTGGTTATGGGTTCGAGCGATGAGTCGAGATTCCAGGACGCCATCAACTTGTACGAATCCATTCCTGGCTAGCACGAAAGGAAACCTATGAAAACGCGTAGCGGTCTTGTTATGTATGGCGGCCTACCCGATGAAGCCGAGGCGTTCGAGCGAGCCTTCAGCAATGAGCGTCTGCCCATTCGCTTCGTAGAAGACGAGTTCGCGCCGGACTTGGCATGTTTCGCGAAAGACTTTGCGATTGTGAGCGTGAGCCATAGGGCCAATATCGGAAAGATGGAGCTCTCGGCGCTCAAGGCGGCTGGCGTGGAATGCGTCATCACGCGAAGCGTAGGTACGGATCATATCGACATCCAGGAAGCGCGCCGGCTGAATATGTCCATCAAGACCTCCCCCTACTCTCCTGGCAGCGTCGCAGACTTCACTCTCATGCTGATGCTCATGGTCCTCCGGGGAGTTAAAGCGGGATTCCGCAACGCTCGCGAGGCCTCGCAGGGGTCAGCTGTGTGCGGCAAGGAGCTCGGCGATATGACTGTCGGCGTGATTGGCCCAGGCCGAATAGGAAATGCCGTTTTGAAAAGACTCGAAGGCTTTGGCTGCTCTGTTCTGATATGCGGTCGCGAGCAATCCAGCACCTCCGTTTCGCTCGAAGAATTGCTCGCTTCAAGTGATGTGGTCACGCTTCATGTTCCCCTCACGGCAGAGACCCATCACCTGATCGGTCGCAAGGAGATGGACGCGATGAAGCCCGGAGCGGTTCTCGTCAACACGGGGCGCGGCGCGCTCGTAGAAGCGGAGGCGCTCGTGGACGCGCTAAAGGAAAGACGGCTCGGAGGGGCTGCCCTTGATGTGGTGGAAGGAGAAAACGACGACCCGTCCCGGAACAGGGAGATGCTGAGGCATTTGGAGACATTGCGTGCGATGCCCAATGTCGTGATCACTCCTCATGTCGCCTACTTCACGGATCACGCAATGGAGGATATGGCGAGAAGCGCCTTAAGGGAATGTCGAGAGCATGAGAAAGAAGGAGGAAGCGATGAGCAAGCTCAGGGTTTTGGTCCTATTCGGAGGGTGCTCTGATGAGCACGATGTGTCGGTCAAGTCTGCAATGAACGTGGCAAAGAGCATCGATACGGAGAAATACGAGCCGTTCTATGTTGGGATAACGAGAGACGGGGCGTGGAAGCTTTGCGAGCGGCCTTGCTTAGGTTGGGAGGAGCAGCGCTTGAGGGCTGTGGCCCTCTCGCCGGACAAGCATACACGCGGCTTGCTGATTGCCGACAGGCGACAGTGCATCATCCAAAACATAGATGTCGCGTTTCCTGTCATGCACGGCAGATACGGCGAGGACGGCGCCATTCAGGGCTTGTTCGAACTGGCCGGGATTCCCTATGTCGGTTGCGGCATCGCCTCATCAGCGATCTGCCTGGATAAGGCCCTTACCTATGCAGTTGCTTCGGAAGCGGGAGTTGCGGTGCCGGAGCATGTGATCTGTGCTGCCGAAAACCCCTCTGACGCGGCTCCAATGGACTTGCCCGTATTCGTCAAGCCGGCACGATCGGGATCATCTTTCGGGGTAAGCAAGGTCGAGCAGGGTGGCGACTTCCGAAAAGCCGTAGAAGCTGCCGCGGCCTTCGACGAAAAAGTTCTCGTGGAAAGAGAAGTTCGCGGAAGTGAGGTTGGCTGCGCAGTGTTGGGCACAGGCTCCGATCTGGTCGTGGGAGAGCTCGATCAGATAGTTCTCAGCCACGGGTTCTTTCGCATCCATCAAGAGAGCGATCCCGAGAGCGGGTCTGAAAACTCGGAGATCAGAGTTCCCGCAGAAATTGCACCGGAGCACCATGACCGCGTTATAGAGGTCGCAACAAGCACGTTTCGTGCGCTCGGCTGCCAGGGTTTGGCGCGTGTGGACATGTTTCTCTGCGATGACGGGCGCGTTGTTCTTAACGAGGTAAACACCATGCCCGGCCTCACGTCATACAGTCGCTATCCGCGCATGATGGAGGCGGCAGGCGTGTCGCTAACCAATCTAATCGATTGCCTCATCAATTTGGCGCTAAAACGGGGTGCGTAAGCATGAATCGCGACTTCGTGTATATAGACGAATGTGTTTCTGGAATCCGGTGGGATGCGAAATATGCTACTTGGGATAACTTCATCGGGTGTCCCGTGGATGGCTACGACGTTAATCGTATTGTGGGAACGCGCCAGCTTGCGGAAGGTTTGCGCCGGGCCCAAAGAGTTGCTGGAGAGCTCGGTTTTGGCCTGCTTCTCTGGGATGGGTATAGACCGCAGATTGCCGTTGACTGCTTTCTCCGATGGGCGTCTAGTCCTGAAGACGGGCTGACGAAAGACAAGCATTATCCGAACATTGAGAAGGCCGAGATCGTGGAGCAGGGCTACGTGGCGAGACGTTCGGGGCATAGTAGGGGCGGAACAATCGATCTCACTCTGTTCAGTCTTGAGACCGGCATGCTGGTGGATATGGGGGGCCGCTTCGACTATATGGACGTAAGCTCACATCATGGCGCTGCTGGAATCACTGCGGCTGAATCCAGAAACCGTGACGACCTTAGGCTGATCATGGAGAGGAGCGGCTTTTTGCCGTATGAGCTCGAATGGTGGCACTATACCTTGCTGGATGAGCCCTATCCTGACACTTATTTCGACTTTCGTATTGCGTGAGCTCGCAAGCGTTACTCGTTGATGGGCAGCTCAACGACGAAGGAGGTCGTGCCATGCTCGCTTACCGCGCTGATGGCGCCTTTGTGGGCAAGCACGATCTCCTTCGCAATTGCGAGGCCAAGACCAGCGCCGCCCGCTTTTGTGTTTCGAGCATCGTCATCCCGATAGAATTTCTCGAATACCCTTTCGATGTTCTCCGTTGAGATTTCGCTGCCCTGATTCGTTATGGTGATTACCCAATGCTCTTGGGTGCTGCGAGCAGCTATTGTGAGCTTTGTGCCGCTCGCTGCGTATGCCAAAGCATTCTTGAGGATGTTGCCTAGGGCCCGAGCGAGCTTTTCTCCGTCAACGCAGAACTTGCCTTCTTCTGGAGCCGTGACGACAATTTGGATGTTGCTCTCCTTGGCTTGAGGGTAAAACTCATCGGCAAGCTGTTGGAGGAGGAACATAACGCCGACCTGCGACCGCTCAATAGAGATCGATTGTGCATTGAACCGGGTGATGTCGAAAAACTCATCGACCAAAAGCTGAAGGCTGTCTGCCTTTTGGGAGGCCAGGTAGACGAACCGCTGCAAATCCTTCGGCATGCGCTCGTCCCCGTTCACCATGGACAGAAACCCGATAACCGAGGTAAGAGGCGTGCGTATGTCGTGCGCTAAATAGGCTACGAGCTCGTTATTTCGTTTCTGCGCAGCTTCCGCAGCTCGTTCGCTTGCCGCCGATTCTTCTCGTATGTGGTTGAGCTCGTCTTGCGCAATCGAGAGGTCTTTCGTGAGCTTGATCGGCTTGAGTTTGTCGGTTATCAGGCTGACAACCGCCGAAGACAGCTCATCAAAGTAGCCCAGCGCTCGCCTCACTTCCATAAGGGAAATCGCTAGGCATCCGAGCAGATACAAGAGGATCGCACAAGGAATCTTGAGCGTCCTTGCGGTGTTGTAAAAAGTCGTGTTGCGGAGGATGAAAGGGTGAAAAGGAGCCCCTTCCTCGGTGCTCAGTTGCTCCCATTTCCAATCTCCGCCCCTATCTTCGATGGCCTGCGCCTCCCTGGTCGCCATGGAGTAGGCCAAATACATCGGCGTAAGCTCTATTACGGTTGTCTCGTAAGCGTTTGAGCCAAACCCCATCGAACTCAAGCGAACTTCACCTATAAGGTTGTTGGGGTATTGGTCGTGGGCAGGGTATTCCAGATCCGCGTCTCTTTCCCGTTGGGGATCATCCGCCTGAATACCGGCTTCGCTCAGCGGCTCTTGATACTCTGGCGCGACCCACAGAAGTGTGTGGCGCGTTCCGTTGTCGGTATACGATTCGAGCAGGTCAATCAGGAGCTCTTCGGTCGAATACTCCTCTAGATAATTTGCAGGATCGATATACACGTCGTCACTGGTGGTTTCAAATATCCAATCCGCGATCTTGGGGACGACCGTGATGTTCAAAATCACCATTGCTGAGCAGAACGCAGCTGTGTACACCAGCAGCGCTAATAGAAAATGCACGGTATACCGCCGCCTGAGCGCTCGGGACTGAGCGCTTTTGTTAGGCTTCATGGGGATTCGCTTCGCTTGAAGGCGTTTCCTGATGAGGCGTGGCAGAAACGATCAGCTTATAGCCAACGCCCCATACGGTTTTGATGTACTCACGCGACGAGTCGATCTCGGATAGCTTTTCTCTCAGATGGCGAATGTGCACCATTACAGAGTTGGCCCCTGAAGAGTCGTACTTCTCCTTCCAAACGCTCTCAAAGATCTCTTCGCCCGAAATAGGCTCGCCCGCCCGTCTTACGAGAAGCTCAAGGACGCCAAACTCCTTCGGTGTCAGCGTTAGCTGCTCTCCGAGAAGGAACGCCTCATGGCCCCTTCGATTGATTTCGATGTCTGACTTGCGACAGCGCGCTCTGGGCGTTCCGGAGCTGTAGTCAACTCTCCGGAGGTGCGCTTTTACGCGCGCTACGAGTTCACGGGGCTTGAAGGGCTTGGTGATGTAGTCATCGGCGCCGAGCGTAAGACCGGCCACTTGATCGGTTTCGCCGTCCTTCGCTGAAAGGAACAGGATTGGGGCGGTGGTGATCATCCTCATCTTCGAGCAGAGCTCGAAGCCGTTCATCTCTGGCATCATGAGGTCAACGATGGCGAGGTCGAACCCTTCTTGCGAACATGCCAGAAGCGCTTCGAGAGGCTTCGTAAACGGAAGCACCTGGAACCCTTCGGAGGAGAGGAGCGATGTCAGCAACTCGACGATTGCCTTCTCATCATCCACCACAAGGATTCGCGCGTCTGTGCCATCTGCGTCTTTCAAGATGGAAATCCCTCTCTGCTCAGCTTGGATACATTCTAATATCTATTGTTTTTGCTCATGCTCCAACAGAGGGTAAGTAAGAAAAACATAAGGTCTTGCAAATGCAAATGAAAGGAAATGTCAAGAGACAGAAAACCCGTGGCAGTTCTAGCATCGAAAATAGCGTGATTCTCTTCGAGGTAGACGCGAGGCATTCGAACGGGTCGTGTCTTCGCGCGGTCGAGAGGGGACGCTTGCGGCAAAGCCATGGAATGGCTCTTCTAGAGTCCTAATTTAGGAACGCATCGACCTGTTTTAGGACAACAGGGTTTCTGGAAATGGGTTCCTCGCTTAGCCTCACAAACAGTACGAAAGTCAGGCAATGCGAGCATGTAGCAAACGGCAGGCGAAACTAGAGGATGAACCACGCAAAACTAGTTGCAATACGAATGGAGGCGGTGCGAGAAGCATGCGGCATCAGCGTCGCAGAACTCGCACGGCGATCCTCCATCGATCGAAAGCGACTGTGGTACATCCTCGACGGGCAGCGTCAGATGAGGGCAGATGAGTTCATACGGCTTTGCGTTGTCATGAATGTGGACATGGGGTTCTTCCTCACCAGCGAAATGAGGGAAGAGCTCTCCTACCGCCGCAAGAAAGTTATCGAAGACTACGGGAGTGGACTTTGCGGTCTGCTTCCTCAATCTAGAAGAGGGGAAGAGCTCTGCACCCGCTAAGCGCATACAAGGGGACGACCTATCGTGATGCTGCGTATCAGAGCGCGGCTTCGCCGTGCATTGCCTCCAACCCCTCCCTCGCGCCATCGCCATCCCCACAGCTGATCGGAAGCAACCACTTGATTCGATAGCCGTGCGGGAAGTCCCTTCCCGCATTCGGGAAGGAAGGCCCAGGACATGGCGAGCGACTACGGCGACGAGGCCGGGAGCAAGATGATCGACGACTTCATGCGCTTTGGCGAGCGCATGGGGGAGCGGGCGATGTACGCCCGGGCGGCGCAGATGCAGAGGACGTACCAGAGCCGCTTCCCGTCCACGCCGATGCGGCGTGCCAGCTCGGCCACCCCGATGCCCCGATCCTGCCGCTTCGACTCTATGAGGAGGGCTGCTTTCTGGCTGTCTGTCACGAGCATGGGGCGAGACGAGTTCGACCTGTGGCAGCAGGCCGCCGCCGCTCTGCCGGGAATGTTCGAGCAGAGCCTTGCCATGCCATCCTTCGAATTGGAGATTCTGGAGAGCCCCGATACCCTGACCGACCTGGTGGACCTGCTCGTACCGGCGGTGCTCATCGTCGCCATGTTTATGGGCTGCACGTTCAACGCTATGAACGTCATCGCGGAGAAGGAGGAGGGCGTCTCGTTCATAAACGAGGTGCTGCCCATGACGCCCGGCCAGTACGTGCGCCAGAAGATCGCCGTGGGCTTTCTGTGGGGAGCCCTCTCATCGCTCATCTCGGCCGCCATCTGCCTGCACGTGCCGCTGCCGGAGGCGGGCCTGCTTTTTATGTGGCTAGTATTTGGCGGATGGTTTTGGTTCAACTCGTCTCTCAATTAAGCGGCGTCGATGATTTGGGGCAGAATTAATAAAGCGAGAGCTACGAAAGAATTTTAGAAAGCTGTTTGTTGAATGATTCCGCGTGATATCCCGTCAAAGTGCTTCGCGCTGCCGTTAAGCAATCGGTAAAACCGAGCCGATTTCCTGCGTACAGACGTGCAGCAAGACGAATGGCCGTGCTGTCTTGGATGTTAAGGTCGCTAGTAAGAAGCGGTATGACATTGCCTATGAGGGATCGCGGTACGTGGTAGTCTTCTTCAAGGAGATAAACGGTC
>CANEDU010000047.1 GCA_947426355.1 uncultured Adlercreutzia sp.
CGAGGGGTGATACGGAGTGATGGTGTTAATGCAGCCGCCCTTGTCCACGCGATCGCCGCCCATGTCGGCCTCGTGCCAAGAACCTTGGGGAATGCCGATGGTGCCGGGGATGATGCGCGGGGTAACTAAAGCTTCGATTTCCAGTTCGCCCACGGCGCTTTTCACGCGGCAGACATCGCCGTTTTCGATGTTTCGCTCGTTGGCGTCCAGCGGGTTGATCCACATTTGCTGGCGAGCCACCTGCTTCAGCTCTTCCACCCCGCCGTAGGAGGAGTGAGCTCGTCCCTTGAAGTGGAATCCCGAGCAATAAAGAGGGAATTCTTCGGTAGTGGAGCCATAACCGTTAAAGCCGGGATCGAAGACGGGGAGCGCGTAAATGGTTTCTCCGGCAGGAAGCACCATTGTCTCGGCCAGCTGTTCCAGGCGCTCTGAGTAGATTTCGATCTTGCCCGAGGGCGTGGCCAGAGGATTTGCGGCGGGATCGGCAAAGTAGCCGGCCATACCGATGCAGGGGGGCAGTTCTCTCTTCAGGTGATGGGTCTCGCTCAGTTCGTCCCAAGTGGGAAGCGTCGGGTCTGCTGATGCCCCCTGCTCATACAGCTCGCGCTGCCATTCTTCCAGAGTCTTTCCCTCGGTGAACTCCTGACCGACTCCAAGGCGATCGGCCAAGTCGGACATGAAGTCGTATTCGGTGCGAATCTCACCAGCGGGATCCTGGGCTTTGGTGCCCAGGACGGCGCCAGAGTAGTATTCAAAGCTGCTGCCGCCAATATGGGGCTGCTCTGCGCGCATGGCATCGGGCAAGAGAATGTCGGCGTACTTCGCGGAGTCGGTCAGAACGGTATCTACTCCCACGATGAACTCCAGCTTGCTCTCGTCTTGCAAGATGTCGTGAACAAGGTTGATCTCGGAGTGTTGGTTGGTAATGCAGTTGCCCGCATAGTTCCAGATGAACTTGATGCCGCAAGTCAACTGATCGGCACCGCGTACGCCATCGTTGACGGCCGTCATGGACTCGCCGTGGTCCACGGCGTTAAGCCATTGGTAGCAATTGATGGCAGTCGTTACGGGATTTTCGCCTGCGGGGAAGTATCCAACGGGGCCATAGCCGACGGCCTCGCGAAGTCCCGTGTTGGTGCCAGGCTTGCCCATCATGCCTCGCAG
This sequence comes from uncultured Adlercreutzia sp., assembly GCA_947426355.1. Taxonomy (GTDB): domain Bacteria; phylum Actinomycetota; class Coriobacteriia; order Coriobacteriales; family Eggerthellaceae; genus Adlercreutzia. The sequence goes on from CANEDU010000047.1 coordinate 1,165, forward strand.
CATAGGCAGGACGCAGATGGCACGGCAGGCGGTTTCACCATTGGAATGGCGCTGAACGCCCCAGCCCTGAGCCACGAACAAGGCTTTTGCCTGCGCGATTTCTGCGGCAAGCGATCGAATTTTGTCGGCAGGGATCTGCGTGATGGCGGCCGCCCATTCGGGAGTTTTTTCCACCAAGTCGTATCCCGTGCCCATGATGTAGTCCTTGTAGGACTTGTGCTGGCCTTTGGCGGAGTCGGGCATGGTGTCTTCGTCGTAACCAACGCAGTAGCTGTCAAGGAACTCTTTGTCCACTTGGTCGTTTACGATAAGCTCGTGGGCAAGTGCAGCCACGAGAGCGGCGTCGGTTCCCGTGCGGATAGGGATCCACTCGTCCGGGTGCCCGGAAACGGTCTCGTTCATGCGATAGTCGATATGGTAAATCTTCGCACCGCTTTCTCGGACTTTCGTGAAGTCCCACACGGCATTTGCTCCGCCCATGCGTGTCTCGGCAGGGCTGTTCCCGAACATGATTACCAAATCAGAGTTGACGGCCTCGCTAAACGACGAGGACCATGCTGGCGAATAGGGCATGAAGTCGTCTCCGTAAAGATACGGGATGGCGGCTTGCATCATATTGGTGGAATAGTCGGAGTATGAATTGAGTCGTCCTCCGAGCAGGTTGGCTAGGCGTCCGAAAAGCCCCGCATAAGGTGCGCAGACGCCGCTTCCGTATGCGACCCAGATTGCCTCATTGCCGTAGGTGTCGATGACGTGCTTCAGCTTCTCGGCGATGGTGTTTAGTGCCTCATCCCAAGAAATCTGCTCGAATTTGCCTTCGCCTCGGGCGCCTATGCGCTTCATGGGGTACATCAGGCGGTCGGGGCTGTTCAGCCAGCGGCGCATGGAGCGACCACGCAAACAGGCGCGAGTTTGAACGCCTTCCAGCTCGCCGGTGTTATCCGTTTCGGCATACAGAAGCTTTCCGTCCCGTACGTGCCAACGCAGAGCGCAGGCACTCCCGCAGTTCACCACGCACTGGCTCCAGTGAATCTCGTCGGCTGCGGCATCGCCGGTGGTGGCCATCGGCTCGGCGTCTTGTCCGGAAGGCGTGCAGCCGTACAGGCTGCTGCCCACGGCTCCGGCCGCGGCCAGGCTTGCGAGCGAGCCCTTGACGAAGGTGCGGCGCGACACGGTGGATTGGGTTTCGGTCATGGTTCCCTCCTCTAATCGAAATGTCCTCTCGCCGCTTTCAAAAGTACCGAAAACGACGATGCGTTTAATCACACGGCGCGTGTGATTTAAGAGAGAAACCCCAGGTCAGCTTCTTTCATAGTACATCGCAATCCTCTAAAGCCCCCGTTTTGCGGCTGTTGCTATGCTACCATGCTGGCGGCGAAGGAGGGGGGTGTCAGGAGGATGGAGAAGGCGAGTGCTATCGGCCACGCGTCCAGTTGGGGCTATGCGTGCTTTCTGACGGTGAATGCCACTTCGGTGTGGGGCGGCATCTTTCCGTTTTTGCCGCTGGAGTTCCAGACGACCGAGGTGACCCTGACGTTCTTTCTTGCCCAGGCCGTCGCCTTCGGCGGTGCTTTTCTGGCGAGCGCAATCGGATCTTATTACTTCCCCCACGGCGCGCGGCGCATGTTGGTGTCGCTTTCAGCGATTCTGCTGTTCGTGGGATCGGCCTGCCTGATAGCCGCCATGTACGTGGCGCCGGCAGCGTTGCTGTTCGTGGGTGCCGGCGGTGCCTTTCTCGGCGTGGGCTGCGCTGGCATGTTCATGCTCTGGCAGCGCTATTTCGCCTCTCTGCCTCCGCGCGCGGGCAATTATCGGCTGATTGTGGGTACGGCGTTGGCGCCGTTCATCTACTTCGCCTTGTACCTGGTGCCCATAGCGCTGACAGCGTTTCTCGTTCCCCTTATCTTTGTTCCGCTGTGCGGCTTATGCGTGGCTCTTTCGGTGCGCGAGATGAACTTCGAGCAGCCGATGTTCCAAGATGTCCCTCGCCAGCACCCCCGTGTATACCGCCAGGTCCTCGCCGATTACTGGCGCAGCGCCCTATGCGTGGGGTCGTTGGCATTTGCCAGCGGGGTGATTCGCGGAGTGGCGCTGCTGCATGCGGAGATAAGCGCCTTGGTAAATGGCGCATCGATGCTGGGACTTTTGCTTTCCGCCGCGGCGCTTTTGGTGCTCTGGCATCGGATGAGCTTCCGCTTCGGCCTCACCTCGGTATTCCGTGTGGTGTATCCGGTGCTGATCACGGGGTTTCTGCTGCTGCCATTCTGCGGACCAGTATATGTGAACCTGTTCACGGCCCTCGCCTATATGGTGTTCTCGCTGGTGCAGATGCTGATGATGATGCAATGCGCCCAGGTTTCCCGTGACCGCGGCATCAACCCGGTGTTCATCTACGGATTCTTTGGCGCGGTGGCCTATGTCCTGCAGAGCTTGGGCTTCCTGTTCGGATGGGCGAGCGATTTGACGGCGCCGGCGGGCAGCCAGTGGCTCTTCATCGTGGCGCTTATTGCCAGCTACGGCCTGGGTCTGACGCTGCTGGTGGCGACGGGCACGCTGTTCAAGCCCGTGGTTGCGAAGGGCACCGTGGCAGCGGACCCCATCGAGTTTTTCTCGCTGGCGGCGCCGGCGGCGCCGCCCTCGAGCGCGGGGGAGGCAGGTGAGGAAGGGTCGTCTGCGCTCGTTGCGGCCGAGGGCGGACGGTGCCCCAAGGACAGTGGCGATGGGCCGCCGGCAAAACCGATTCGGCGTCGGCGGCGCCCCTCCGCCTCCGTCGATGCTGGGGCCATCCACGACCGGCTTTCCAAGCAGTGCCTCGTTTTACAGGAGCGCCACGGCCTCTCTATGCGCGAGGCCGAGGTGATGGAGCTGATAGCCCGCGGCAACTCCATGGCCGCCATTGCCGAGCGTCTGGTCATCAGCGAGAACACCGTGCGCACTCACGCCAAGCACATTTACACCAAGCTGGATATCCACAAGCGCCAGGAGCTGCTGGACATGCTGAGCGAGCTGAACGGTTGAGCTTGCTGCAACGGGTGTCACCTGGGAGGTCCGGCGGTCTGCCTTCGATGATGTGCCGCTGTTCCGCCGATTTGAGGGAGGCCGCTTGCCGAGCGGCCTCTTTTCTTTTTCGCAGAGCCTTGTAATCTCGGAACATTCTGCTTTTTCACGCGAGAGATATGAGAGAGAGGTTGATGCGGAATGGCACTAGGTGTTGGAAGAAAAGAATTAGTGATGGTGGGTGTGCTCTTGGTGGGCGTGCTCTTGGCAGTGCTGAACCAGACGCTGCTGTCGCCGGCGCTGCCGGCTATTATGGCCGACCTGGCGGTGGACGCTACCACGGTGCAGTGGCTCACGTCGGGCTATTCGCTGGTGGAGGCCGTGGTCATTCCGCTGTCGGCCTACCTGATCGGGCGCTTCAGCACCCGCCAGCTGTTCATCGCGGCCTTCGCGCTGTTCACGGCGGGCAGTCTGGCTGCGGCCGTTGCGCCTAACTTCTGGGTGCTGCTGCTGGGCCGTGTGCTGCAGGCGGCGTGCACCGGCATGTCCATGCCCATGGTGTTCACGGTGATTCTGCTCGTGTTCCCGCGCGAGAAGCGCGGCACGGCCATGGGCGTTATCGGGCTCATCATCGGCTTCGCGCCGGCCGTGGGCCCCTCGGTGGCGGGCTTGCTGGTTGACTCTGTGGGCTGGCGCGCGCTGTTCGCTATTGTGACGGCCCTGTCGGTGGTGGTCATTGTGCTGGCGGTTGTGGTGCTGAAGAACTACGGCGACTTCGCCCGTGCGCCCTTCGATAAGCTATCGGTGGTTTTGTCTACCGTGGGCCTTGTGTGCCTGTTGTACGGGCTTTCCACCTTCGCCTCCACCAGCAACATGATCGCCACGGTGGCTCTGATGGTGGTCGGTCTGGCGCTGTGCCTGCTGTACGTGCGGCGTCAGCTGAAGCTGCCCGAGCCCATGCTGCAGGTGGGCATTCTGCGTACGCGCAAGTACGCCACCTCCGTTATCATCATCGTTCTCGTGCAGGCAGCGCTGATGGGGACGGGTGTCATCACGCCCTTGTACATCCAGGGTGTGCTCGGCTTCTCGGCCACCATGTCGGGCGTGGCCATGCTGCCCGGCGCGCTCATCGGTGCCTTCATGGGCCTGGTGTCCGGCCGCCTGTTCGACCGCTTCGGCGTGCGCCGCGTGGTCATTCCCGGCGTGATCGTGGCCGTGCTGGGCGCCTCGGGTCTGGCACGCCTCGGTATCGACAGCGGTTTCATCACCCTGACGCTTACCTACACGGTGCTGGTGGTGGGCCTGCAGTTCACTATGACCCCGCTGAATACCTGGGGTGTGAACTCGCTCGACAACAGCGTTATCCAGCATGCCCAGGGCGTGTCGAACACCTTGAACCAAGTGGCCGCCTCCATGGGAACCGCGGTGCTGGTATCTATTTCCGCTTTGGCGCCGGTCGTGGCTCCCGATGCTGCTCCGCTGGAGCAGTCCTATCTGGGCGATCATATGGCGTTTACCACCACGTTTGCGCTGATGTGCGTGGCGGCGCTGGTGATCTTGTTCTTCGTGCGCGATAAGGCGAAGGCGCCCGGGGCCGCGACGGCGACGGCGGCTCAGCGTGGTCAGGAGCCCGTTGATTACGCGGCCGGCTTCGACGGTGTGACCGTGGATGGCACGCTGGGTGAGTCGTGGGACCCGAACCGCACTTACGCGGCGGCCGAGGTGATGAACCGCGAGCCGGTGTGCGCCCGCGACGACGCCACCATGGCCGAGGTTATCCGGCTCATGGACGCCAACCAGACGAGCGGACTGCCCGTGGTGAATGCCGAGGGAGATCTCGTGGGCTTCGTATCCGACGGCGATGTGGCTAGCTACCTTGGCAAGACCGAGATCGCGCTTGTGGACTCCACGCTGCTGAACGGCTACCGCTACATCGACGACGAGACGGCCGCCGCGCGCCTGCGCGACCTCATGGCCCTGAACGTCATGGCCGTGGCCACTCGCCGCGTGATCTCGGTGGAGGCTTCCACGCCGGTGGACGAGGTGTGCACCCTGTTCGCCGCCAAGCGCATCAAGAAGGTGCCCGTGGTGCAGGACGGCAAGCTCGTTGGCGCCCTCTCCCGCCGCAACATTATGCGCTCCCTCGTGGAGGCCATCGACCTTCTGGAGAAGTAGGGGAGCAAGGCCCCGTCCTTTAACGCAAGGCCCGTAACGCACTGTCGTTGCGGGCCTTTTTCGTAGAGAGGGGGCTCGGGTTCCCAGGGACGTTCGCGGCGGCGGCTATCGCCTTTAACCATAGATATGAACTGGTGTTTCTCCTAGATAATCACCCATGGTTGGTGAGGGGGTGATGCATACCTTATCACCAATCATGAGCCTTTAATTCATCAATTGCGGGCGTTTCGCGTCGACCTGCGCGCTCGTACAGTGCTCTTATCGCAAGACGAGCGAGGAGAGAGCCTGATGGAAACGGAACTGCTGAACGAAACTGCTTCCCAAAACGAGCTTGCCGAGGCTGGCCAGGCGCAGGAGAAAGCCATGCCCGCCTACGAGGATGTGCGCAAGGCGCTGTTGACCAACCGCGCCAACACGCTGGCGCTGCTCGCCTGTCTGCGCGAGACCCTCGAAGAGCGCCCGTTTCGCGAGGCCGAGGCGGCCGCCGCTCATTCCGAAGCTATGGGGCTCACTATGCAGAGCCCCCACGCTCTTTACGGCATTCTTATGAAGTGCGGCGCTGTGGAGTCTATTGAGGTGCCCGAAGGCGACACCGACTTTGTTGCCGCCAATGAAACAGCCAAGGCCTCTGTGCAGGCTGAAGCCGCCGAGTCCGCCGACCTTCCCGACCAGCCTGTGGATTACCTACTGCGCACTACCGATTTGGGGCGCAGCGCGCTAGAAGAGTTCGAACCCACCAAGCGCTTCGCCGAGCTGATTGCTGGCGAGCCGGTAGAGTATCGCAGCGCCTATGACACCGTGCTGTCCCTCTGCGAGAAGGGCGCCTCCAAAAGCGCCATTGAGGCGGCCCTTGCCGGTCACGAGGCCCTGTCCAATCCAAAGCAAATCTATCCCGGGTATTTCATCTCCAAGCTGGAGACCGTAGACGGTATCTCATGGAACGGCGAGTGGCGAACCACCGAAGCAGGCCGGCGCATGCGCGCACTGCTGGCCTAACGCGTATCTTCGCCTGCTGTTCCAGGGACATACAAACCAACCAAGAGGAAAGAAGGAGAAGGCTTATGAGTCGAGCCACTATGACGCGTCGCGGATTCCTTAAATCCACGGCGGCCATGGGAGCGGTGACGGCGCTGGGCATCAGCGCGGCTGATAGTCTCACGGCGGTCGATCCGGCCCATGCCGACGAGGCATCCGACGTGAAGATCATCAAGACGTCGTGCCGCGCCTGCATTGCCAGCTGCGCGGTGCTGGCCCACGTGCGCGACGGTCGCGTCGTGAAGATCGAGGGCAACCCGGAAAGCCCCATGTCTCAGGGCGGCGTATGCGCCAAGGGCCTGGCCGGCATTCAGGCGCTGTACCATCCGAACCGCAACAAGTACCCCATGCGCCGCGTGGGCGAGCGCGGTACCAACCAGTGGGAGCGCATCTCCTGGGAAGAGGCGCTCACTGAGGTGGCGACCAAGATTAACGAGGTGTCCGACAAGTACGGTTCCGAGGCCATTTCCGTTTCCACGGGCGGCGGCGGCAACCCGCACTTCTCGAACGTGAAGCGCTTCGGCGAGGCCATCAACACCCCCAATGTATGGGAGCCGGGCTGCTCGCAGTGCTATCTTCCCCGCATGGGCGCCTCTCTTTTGGCTTACGGCGCCGGCAAGCCCAACAACCTGTCCTTTGCCGACTCCAACGGCTGGGATTACTACTACACCGACAGCCCGGTAACCTCGCTTGTGCTGTGGGGCACCGACCCGTCGAACTCCTCGGTGGCCACCGGCGGCCGCGCCCTGGCCGAGCTGCGCAACCGCCCGGAGGGCCTGCGCACCGTGGTCATCGACCCCCGTTACACCCTGGATGCCGCCAAGGCCGAGGTGTGGCTGCCCATTCGCCCTGGCACCGATGCGGCCCTGCTGCTCACGTGGACGAAGTGGATTCTCGACAACGAGAAGTTCGATGAGGAGTTCTGCCGCACGTGGACGAATATGCCCTACCTCGTCAACCCCGAGACGCGTCTTACGCTGAAGGCCACCGAGGCGGGCCTCCCCGGCACCGACGCCGACTACGTCGTGTGGGATTCGGAGAAGAACGCCCCGGTAGTGGTGGAGTTCCCCATGAACGAGGGACTGAAGCCCGCGCTGTTCGGCACCTACGAGGTCAACGGCATGCAGTGCTCCACGGGCGGCCAGCTTCTGAAGGAGTCCTGCGAGGAGTGGACGCTTGAGAAGGGCGCTGAGATCTGCTGGCTCGACCCCGAGCAGATTGAGCGCGCGCTTGAGATATACACCGACCCGAATGGCCAGTCGGGCATCATGCAGGGCGTCTGCATCGACCAGTACGCGCAGTCCCAGCAGTGCGCTCTGGGTGCTCTGAATCTCGAGTTCCTCATGGGCAATGTGGAAAAGCCCGGCACCATGCTGCAGAAGTTCGCCCCGGCCCCCTGCAAGGACCAGCTGGGAAACACGCCGCGCCTGCTTTCCAAGGAGAAGGTCATGAAGCGGTGCGGCACCATCGAGCACAAGGGCATTCTGTGCTGGGACATGGCCCACATCCCTTCGGTGTTCAAGGCCATGAAAGATGGCGACCCTTATCAGATCCATATGTGGATTGAGCGCTCCGGCAATAAGCACGTGGTGCTCGGCAATTCGTCCTGCCTCGATGAGATCGTGCCGAACCTCGATTACGTCGTGCACTGCTTTATGTACCCGACGGCGTTCTCCGTTCTCTGCGCCGATCTGCTGCTGCCCACCACTGAGTGGCTGGAGACGAACCTCACCATTCCTCAGCTGAACACCATCGTTATGCGCCAGGCGGTCACGCACTTGTTCGAGACGGTGGAAGAGGGCATCATCTGGACGCAGATCGTCCAGAAGTGCGCCGAGCTCGGCAACGAGCACTGCGCCAAGGCCTTCGATGAGGAGGCTTGCATGGCCCCGCCGTTCTACAAGAACGAGCACGAGAAGCAGCTGCAGCATCTGAACAAGCTGGAGATGAGCTGGGAGGAGGCCTGCGAGAAGGGCGTTATCGAGTGGGCTAAGCCCGAGGAGTACCGCACCTACCAGACCTATCTGGCGGATGACAAGGAGAATCCCGGCAAGCCCAAGGGCTTCGGTACGCCCTCCAAGAAGCTGGAAGTGTACTGCGAGTCCAACATTATCCTGGGCCGTACGGGCGCTCCCTGGTCCCAGTGTGCCGAGGAGAAGCCGCTGATACTTCCGCCGGCCAGCGCCGATTACGAGCCTCTGTGCTACTACGTGGAGCCGGCCGAGTCGCCTCTGACTGACACCGAGTACCCGCTCGTGCTCACCGAGGGGCGTCTGCCCATGTACCACCACGGCACCCTGCGCAACATCCCCTACCTGCGCGAGATTTATCCCGTGCCCGAGATGTGGATTCACCCCGAGGATGCCGAGAAGTATGGCATCGCCGATGGCCAGTGGGTGAACATCGAGAGCCGCCGCGGCAAGACCCACGGCAAGGCCCGCGTCACCACTGCCATCGCGAAGGGCGTTGTGTACCAGGAGCGCTTCTGGGCACCCGAGCTGCTCGATTCCGACGATCCGGCTCAGGCCTACAAGGTGATGAACGTCAATGTACTCACCAAGAACGATCCGCCTTACAACCCCGAGTACGGCACCTACACCCTGCGTGGCTTCCAGGTGAAGGTGAGCCCCAGCGACGACGAGATCCTGAAGAGCGTGTGGATCGAGCCCGAGCAGTTCCAGCCCTGGATGCCCGCTCCCAGCGAGAAGACCGAGGATGTGTTTGACTATGGCGCGTAATTGCATTGTTGTGAATCTGGATCGCTGCACCGGATGCTTCGGGTGCGAGGTGGCCTGCAAGATGGAAAACGGCGTGGCCCTGGGCGAGCGCTGGTCGAAGGTGTTCACGGTGGGCCCGGTGGGGGAGTACCCCGACATGACCCGCTATGCGCTGCCCACCATGTGCCAGCAGTGCGAGAACGCCCCCTGCGTCTCGGTGTGCCCCACCGGCGCCAGCTATCGTGATGCCAACGGCGTCGTGCTGGTGGACAAGGAGAAGTGCATCGGCTGCAAGTACTGCATGATGGCTTGTCCTTACGGCGTACGTTCGTGGAATGTGGCCGAGAAGTGCGCCGAGAAGTGCACGCTGTGCGGACACCTCACCTCTCAGGACAAACTGCCCGCCTGCGTGAAGAGCTGTGCGGCTGGAGCCCGTTTCTACGGAGATCTGGACGATCCCAACTCTGATGTGTCCAAAGAGCTGGCCAAGTATTCCGAGGGCGACATCCACACGCTTCAAGATGTGGGCAATGCGCCGGCGACCCGCTACATCATGACCAGTATGATCGGCCAGTGGCAGGATCGCATTGCGCCGGCCGACCATCCGCACACCGCCGCCTATCCGGTGGCCGAGTAAGGAGCACCCATGGAAATTCAATGGTCCCTCGTTTTGTTCACCGCCCTGTCCGGGGCGGGGGCGTGGCTTGTCGCTTGCGCCGGTCTCGACGCCTTCAAGGGCCTGGCCAAGAAGGCGGTCGTACCGGCGGTCATCGCGGGCATCGTCCTCATCGTCGTAGGCGGTATCGCTTCGGCGACCCATCTGTCCCATGTCGATCGCATTATGGCCGTGTTGGCCCATCCGGCGCCGGGTATTTTCCTGGAGGCCCTGCTTCTCGGCATCGACGTGGTGGTGGCTGCCGCGTTCCTCGTGCTGTATAAGCGCAATGCTTCGGAGGGCGTGCTCAAGGGCTTGGGTATCGCCGCCGTGGTTATGGCTGCCGTCTTCAGCTACGCCTGCGGGTCGTCCTATATGATGTCCTCGCAGCTGGCCTGGAACACCATCGCGCTGCCCCTGGGTTATCTCGGCACGGCGCTCGCCGCCGGCACGGCCCTGTGGTATCTCCTGTGCGCCGTGTTCAAAGAAGAGGCTGCGGCCTTGTCCTTCGCGGCCACCGAGGTGCTCATCGGCGCGGTTGCGGCGCTGGTGACCTCCCTCGCCTACGGCTTTATGGCCGGCGTTACGGGCGGTGACTCCGCGGTTCTGTTCTGGGTCGGGGTCGTCGTCTGCGGAGGCGTGGTGCCGCTGGCCTGCGGTGTCTTCGGCATGAAGAAGACTGATGGTGCGCTTCCCCTGGCCGTCGTGGCCGTGGCCGGTGCGTTCATCGGGTCTGTTGCCTTCCGCATGCTCATGTGGATCGCGTCCATCGCCCTGATGTCGCTGTTCGGCGTGGGCATCTAGTTCGCCGCTTTCCGTCGTCCGGCCTCCCTCCGGCCGGGCGACTCTTTCCAAGGAGTTGCTTTATGGACCAGACCAACCGCATCGTTCTCGATGGGGCCGCTGCGCAGGAAATGCGCGAAGCCAACGAGACCCGGGCTGCCTTCTGCCGGTTTCTTGCCAGCCTGTATTTGTACGAGCTCACCGACGAGCAGATCGAGTCGCTTGCCCACATCGAGGTTGCCGGGGACGGCACCGCTATCGACAAGGGGCTGAGCGCCGTGAAGGAGTACCTCCGCCATCGCCATGGGGGTACTCGCCAGGAGCTGGCCGTCGACTACGCGCGCGTGTTTCTCGGTGCCGGTAGCTACGATCGCATCATGGCCCCGCCTTACGAGTCGGTGTTCACCAGC
>CANEDU010000048.1 GCA_947426355.1 uncultured Adlercreutzia sp.
CACATCCTGGCCGCCATGCTCGAGACCATCGACGGCCCGCGCGCCGAGATGAAGGAGACCGCGCCGCGCATCGAGACCATCAAGATTCCCGTGGACAAGATTCGCGACGTCATCGGCTCCGGCGGAAAAGTCGTTCGCGGCATCCAGGAGGAGACCGGCGCCTCCATCGACATTCAGGAGGACGGCACCATCCATGTGGGCGCCGTATCCGGCACCGCCATGCAGGCCGCCAAGGACATGATCCTTGGCATCGTGAAGGAGCCCGAGGTGGGAGAGGTCTTCGAGGGCGAGGTCGTCGGCATCAAGGACTTCGGCGCCTTCGTGAAGCTCACGCCCGGCAAGGACGGCCTGCTGCACATCTCGCGCGTGGCCAACGGCCGCGTGGGCAAGGTGGAAGACGTGCTGAACCTCGGCGACATCGTGAAGGTGGAGGTGCTCGAGGTTGACCCGAAGACGGGCAAGATCTCGCTGGACCGCCTCGACAAGCCCGATGCGCCGGCCGGTTCCGCTCCGGCGCCGCGCGACAAGGGCGAGCGTCGCGACCGCGGCGGGGACAATCGTCCGGGCCGCGCTGGGCGCACGCCGCGTCGTCGCCACGAGAGCAACTAGCGCATCTTTGGAAGAGCCGCTTATCCTGCGGCTCTTCTTCTTTACTGCCCCTGTTGGGAATCATCGGGGGCGGAGGCACGGGGTACCTTGATTCGCTCAGACAGTCCTCGCTTGGTGGAACAGGACATTGAGTCCTGTTCCAGTCGCTGCGGAACTCGCTCGGTCAAGGCACCCCGTGCCTCCTCTACGCTCTCACATTGTTGTATCTTGCTATCACTTACTTTTGTAGTAGCTCTTATTAAACGAGGAGATTTGAGATGATTCGAGTTGCTGTTGCGGGGTATGCGGGTCGGATGGGGTCTGCGGTAGTGGACGCTGTTACGGCCGCAGACGATATGGAAGTGGTCTGCGGCATCGATCCTCATGCCGCAGAAGCCGCGTTCCCGGTCTTTGAGACCGTCGATGCGGCACTCGATGCGGCCGAGGTGGACGTGCTCGTCGATTTCACGCAGCCTGATGTGGTCGCGGGCAACCTCGCCGTTGCCCTGCCGCGCGGGGTGGATTGCGTCGTGGGCACCACGGGGCTTTCCAACGAGACGCTGCAAGAGCTCGCGGCGACGGCTGCTGAGGGGACCTGCCTGTTCTACGCGCCCAATTTCACGACCGGCGCGGTGCTCATGATGGAGTTCGCCAAGGCGGCGGCTCCCTATTTCCCCGAAGCCGAGGTCATCGAGCTCCATCATTGCAACAAGAAGGACGCGCCTTCCGGCACCGCCGTGCGCACGGCGGAGATCATCGCCGAGGCCCGCGCTCCGCGGGTGAGCGAGGCTCCCGGCCGCGAGACGGAGATACCCGGTGCGGAAGGCGCCCGCGGGGCGCTCGTCGATGGCGTGCCGGTGCACTCCGTGCGCTCCATGGGCTTTGTGGCCAGCCAGGAGGTCATCTTCGGTTCTCTGGGCCAGACGCTCACGATTCGCCACGACTCGTGGGACCGCACTTCCTACATGCCCGGCGTGCTGCTCGGCATCCGCAGCGTGGGGGAGCGCGACGGGCTCGTCGTCGGCCTCGAGACCTTCATGGCTTAAAACGCTCTCGCTCTTGGGGCCCGTTAGGTTGTGCGTTTGGCGAACTTACGGGCCCCTGCGTTTCCTTAAGCGGCCTTCAATGGCATAATAGAGCGTTGACTGGGCGCAAGCGCCCCCGACGTACGTTTAAGGAGACACTTCCATGGAGTTCAAGCGCGATCCTCGCTTCGGCCGCATGATTCCGGCCATGGTCACCCCGTTCAACGCCGACCTCGAACTCGATCTTGCCCGGGCCGAAGAGCTGGCCGACCGCCTCGTGCGCGGCGGCAGCGATGCCATCATCGTGAACGGCACCACCGGCGAGAGCCCGACGGTCTTCTACCCCCAGAAGCTCGAGCTGTTCCGTGCCGTGGTGCATGCGGTCGACGGTCGCGTCCCCGTCATCGCGAACGTGGGCGACAACTGCACCGCCGATACGGTGCATTTTGCCCAGGATGCCGGCAAGCTCGGCGTCAGCGGCTTCATGTGCGTGGTGCCCTACTACAACAAGCCTCCCCAGGAGGGCCTGTACCGCCACTTCAAGACCATCGCCGATTCCACGGACATGCCCATCATCCTGTACAACATCCCGGGACGCTGCTCCATCAACATGGACGCCGACACCACGCTGCGTCTGGCCCACGACTGCGACAACGTCGTGGCCATCAAAGAGGCCTCGGGCAACATGGAGCAGATCAAGCACATCATCGATAACGCGCCGGCGGACTTCGATGTGTACTCCGGCGACGATTCGGCCACCCTCGACATCATGGCCCTGGGCGGCGTCGGCGTCATCTCCACCATCGGCAACGTGGCCCCCGACCGCATGAAGGCCATCGTTGACTTGGCCGCACGCGGCGAGTGGGATGAGGCGAAGGCGGCCAACGAGGCCTTGCTGCCCCTTATGACGGGCCTGTTCGAGACTTCGAACCCGATTCTCGTGAAAGAGGCCCTGCGCCTTATCGGCTTTCCCGTGGGCGGCGTGCGCCTGCCTCTGGTAGACGCCACGCCCGAGCAGTCGGCGCGCCTGGCCTCCATCATGCGCGAGGTGGGCGTACTTGACTAGCCTCGGGCACAATTGAACAAGCAACGCCGGCCCGTTAGAGCACGGGTCGGCGTTTTTGCGAATACATACCTAAGAAAGAGGAACAGAATTGACCAAAGACAACCAAGAAAAACAGAACGGTCGCGCAGAGAGCGGATCGAACAACAAGGGGCCGCAGAAGCGAGGCGACCGTCGCAAGAACAACACGTCGTTTAAGCGTGTCAACCTCGAGCGCAAGCGCCCGCAGCTCTCCCGCGGGGAAGAGGCCGCGGCCAAAGAGGCGCCGAATACGGGCAAGAAGCCGCGCCGCGGTTCCAAGGCCGGCAAAGACCCCCGCGCCAAGCTGAAAATCATCCCGCTGGGCGGTCTGGACGCCATCGGTAAGAACATGACGGCCTTCGAGTGCAACGGCGACATGATCTTGGACGATGCGGGCCTCATGTTTCCCGACGACGACCATCCGGGCATCGACCTTATCCTGCCCGATTACACCTATGTGCTGGAAAACGCCGATAAGCTGCGCGGCATCGTCATCACCCATGGCCACGAGGACCACACCGGCACGCTGCCCTATCTTCTGAAGGACCTCGACCGCACGGTGAACATCTACGCCACCAAGCTCACCTTGGGGCTGATCGAGGGCAAGTTCGCCGAGCATCGCGTGAAGAACGCCAAGCTCATCGAGATCAAGCCCGGCGACGAGGTCAAACTCGGCTGCTTCACCGTGGACTTCTTCGCCGTGAACCACTCCATCCCCGGCGCTGTGGGCCTGTTTCTGCAGAGCCCGGCGGGCAACGTGCTGCACACCGGTGACTTCAAGCTCGATCAGACGCCCATCGACGGCATCACCACCGACTTCGGGGCTCTCGCGCGCTTCTCGGAGATGGGCATCGACCTTATGATGAGCGATTCCACCAACGCCACGAACCCGAACTTCACGCCTTCCGAGGCCGAGGTGGGCAAGACGCTCGAGCAGATTATCTCCCAGGCCAAGGGCCGCGTGATCATCGCGAGCTTCGCCAGCCACATTCACCGCATGCAGCAGATCTGCGATGCGGCGGTGAAAAACGGCCGCAAAGTGGTCGTCACGGGTCGCTCCATGATCCAGAACACCGATATCGCCCGTCGCCTCGGCTACCTGAACATCTCCGACGACAACCTTATCGACGCCTACGATCTGAAGGGCATCCCGCCCGAGCAGGTGGTCATCATGTGCACGGGCAGCCAGGGCGAGCCGCTCTCGGCACTGGCGCGCATCGCCAACGGCGAGCACAAGACCATCGAGATCGAAGAGGGCGACACGGTCATCATCTCGGCCACGCCGGTCCCCGGCAACGAGAAGGCCGTCACCCGCGTCATCAACCAGCTCGCCAAGATCGGCGCTGATGTCTACGACAAGAGTCGCGCCCGCGTGCATGTGTCGGGGCATGCCGGCGCCGAGGAGCTCAAGATCATGCTGTCCATCGCCAAGCCGAAGAACTTCATGCCCGTTCACGGCGAGGCCACCCACCTGCGCGCCCACGCAAAGCTCGCCGAGGCCACCGGGGTGGATCCGGACAACATCTATGTTTTGGAGAACGGCGACTCGCTGGAGCTCTCCGCTCGCGGCGTGGCCCGCGGCGAGGGCGTGCCCTCGGGCATCGTCTACGTGGACGGCCTGTCGGTGGGCGACACGTCCCAGGACGTGCTCGACGAGCGCAACACCCTCGGCAACCAGGGCTTCGCGTCGGTGGCCGCGGCGGTGAACATGAAGGACCGCAAGGTGGTGGGCGAGGTGCAGGTCTCCATGCACGGCATCACCGGCGGAGACGACTACTATCTGGCCCACGAGGCCGCGACCACGGTCGGCAACGCCCTGCGCAAGTGCCTCTCTAAGGACGGTGGCGTGAAAGAGCTGCGCAAGGCCGGCCGCGATGCGTTGCTCTCGCTTTTGTGGGAGCGCACCAAGCAGCGCCCCATGGTCGTCGTGAACCTGCTGGAGGTTTAAGCGCATCGTGGCTCGCACTTCCGGTTCCAAAAACACCAAGGCGCCTTCGAAGAAGGCCTCGGAGAACGTGTCCAAGAGCGGGACGCGCAAATCGGCCGCGGCCCGCAGCCGCTCGGTGGATGCCGAGCCGCGCATCCTAGACGAGCGCACGCGCCGCGACATCGTGGGCGTGGGCTTCATTATCTTGGGCATCGTGCTGTTCATCGCCGCGGCAGCTCCGGCCGGGGCCATCGTGACCGATTTTCTGTCGGAGTCGCTTCACGTGGTCTTCGGCGTGGGCTGCTACATCATGCCGTTCTTTCTTATCGCCATCGGCGGCGCAGTGCTCTACCGCCTGCAATCCGAGCGCATGTCTCTGCGCATCACTGTGGGCCTGTCGCTCATTTTAGTGGCGCTGCTCGGCATCATCGCTCTGTTTACGCCCACCGCGGGCATCGGACCCGCGGCCCTGTTCGACCGCATAGCGCTCGTGACCCATGGCGGGTATGTGGGCGCGGCGCTGGCCTGGGTGGGCCTTACGCTGTTCGGCCCGGTCATCTCCGGCATTCTGCTCATCGGCTTGGCCATGGCCGGCGTCATCATCATCGGCTTTTCCATTTCGGCGTTCATCGAGAAGGTGCGCGCACGCTATGACTTCAACGGCGAAGGCGTCACTTCGCCAATGCCGGACTCCTTAGGCTCAGTGCGCCGCGGTAGAGGAGACACACCGCTTTCTACCATGGCCACCTCCCTCGATGCGACCTCAGCGCGGCCCCAAGCGTCTACCGCTCGCATCTCGCTCAGCGAGGAGCCTCGACGCCGCAACCGCAGTGCTGGATACGATGAGGCTGCAGTGACCCGTCAGCTCGGCGACCGAAATACGGGTACGCTTGCGCCGATTCAGGCGCCCGACCCGCGGGAGGCGGCTGCGGTAAAGGATATCTCCGCGGCCGAGTCCGCGGCTCCCATGACCCGCAAGCTCGGCCGCAAGCGTCACGAAGCCGAGAAGGCCGAGCGTGCTGCTGCAGAGACAAAACCCGTGCGCAAGAAGACAGCGCCCAAGAAGAAGGCCCCGGTCCAGCCGGTCTCTAAAGACGGCTTCCAGCTGCCGCCTATGAATCTGCTCTCCACGGGCGGCGGCGCTCGCCGCGGCTCCACCGAGGAAGAGCTGCGCGAGGTGGCCGGCGAGCTGCAGGGCACCCTCGAGGACTTCGGCGTCATGGCCGAGGTCGTCGGCTGGGTGGAAGGCCCCACCGTCACGCTCTTCAAGGTGGATCTGCCCTCCGGCGTGCGCGTGAGCAAGGTCACCAACCTCACCGACGACATCGCCCTGGCTCTCGCAGCCCCCGGCGTGCGCATCTTCGCCCCCATCCCCGGCACCAACTATGTGGGCATCGAGGTGCCCAACCGCAAGCGGCAGATGGTGTATTTGCCCGATGTGCTTGCCTCGGCCGGCCCCGGTCCTCTGCAGGTGGCCATCGGCGAGGACGTCGAGGGCCACTCCATCGTGCACGACCTCGCGAAAATGCCTCACGTGCTCATCGCCGGCACCACTGGTTCGGGCAAATCCGTCGAGGTCAACGGCATGATTATGTCAATTCTCATGCGGGCGACCCCCGCCGAGGTGCGCTTCATCATGGTCGACCCCAAGCGCGTGGAGTTCGCCCCCTACGAGGGCATTCCGCACCTCTATGTTCCCGTGGTCACTGAATGCCGCGAGGCGTCGAGCGCTCTTTCCTGGGCCGTGGCCGAGATGGAGCGGCGCCTGAAGATGTTCTCGAAGTGCGGCGTGCGCAACATCATCTCCTTCAATGAGAAGGCCCGGGCAGCCCAGGCGGATGGCGAGGCGGCGGCCAAGGCGGGGGAGGAGCCTGCCGAGAACCCCTACGGCGAGCCCATTCCCTACATCGTCATCGTCATCGACGAGCTTGCCGACCTCATGATGAACGTCGGCAAGGAAGTGGAGTTCTCCATCAGCCGCATCGCCCAGCTCGCCCGCGCTGCCGGCATCCACCTCATCATCGCTACGCAGCGTCCGTCCACCAACGTGGTCACGGGCCTCATCAAGGCGAACATCACCTGCCGCATCGGACTTACCGTGGCCTCCGGCATCGACTCGCGCGTCATCCTCGACTCGACCGGCGCCGAGAACCTCATCGGCCACGGCGATTTGCTCATCGGCATGCCCGAGTACCCCAAGCCCGTGCGCGTTCAGGGCCCCTACGTGTCCGACGAGGAGATCGCCGCCGTGGTGGCCCACCTGAAGGCCCAGGGCGAGCCGGAGTACCACAGCGAGATCCTGAAGACCAACGTGGTGACCCTCGGCGACTCGTCTCCTGCGGGCGAGGGCGGCTCCGAGGCCGACGACCCGCTTCTGTGGGAGGCCGCCGATGTGGTGGTTTCAAGCGATTTGGGCTCTACGAGCAACCTTCAGCGCCGCCTGAAGGTTGGTTACGCGCGAGCTGGACGTATAATGGATCAATTGGAAGAAAAGGGCATCGTGGGACCGGCCAACGGAAGCCGCCCGCGCGAGGTGCTCGTCGACCAAATGGAACTTGAAACGCTGAAGGCCTTTGAGGCCTCCGACGATTCGGAATAGCCGTCCGCCCGAAGAAGGGGCAACAGACGACACAAAGGAGACGATTGTGGCGAGACAGACATCTTTCGGCGATGCGCTTGCAAGCGCACGCGAACGCAAAGGGCTTGACCTGTCGACAGCGGCACGAAAGCTGCGCATTCGCCCTGATATTTTGCGCGCCATAGAGGAAGGCGACTTTTCGCGTATGCCTCCAAGAGGCTACACATCGAACATGGTCGGGGCATATGCGCGCCTTGTTGGATTGAACCCAACGGAAATGACCCGTGCCTATCGTGAAGAAGCTTACCAATTTGAAACGGGACGAAGGCCAGTGACGAATCGTGGCGATCGAGCGCGCAGCGATGGTCGAACGACAGCGCTTCCCACGAGTCGTACGGGTTCTCGCCGCACTTCCTATCGAGACGATTACTCAGCCTCGGGCCGATCGACTCGTTCGGGCTATGGTTCTGGACGCGGCAGTCGATCGGCAACACCACAGCCCCAATACACCAACCTCGTGCAGGGGCGTCAGGCGCCTGGCATTGTCGCCAATTTAGGCTCAATGCTTCCTCTCATAATCGTTGGGGCGATCATCGTCGGACTGCTCGTGCTCGTTATCGTTCTCGCTTTCGGCAATCGGGCCGCCCCCGAAGCAGATGCCCCGGTGGTTCCCGTCTCCGGCATGCCTAACCCGGCAGGAACCGAGTCGGGAGGCGACGATAGCGCTGAGACGCCGAAAACCGAGCCGGTCGCGCCTACTAGTGCGGAATTTACCTACACCATCCTAGACGGCGAAGAGGTTTATATTGAAGTAATCGAAGACGATGCAACCGTTGAGGCGGGTACGTTCACCGGTCCCAAAACAGGTGAATACGATGTGACGGGAACGCTGACGTTTGTCGTTTCAGGCTATCCGGAATCTGTTGAATTGACTGTGGACGGAAAGAAAGTCGAACCGGTCGACGAGAACCAAAGTGGCGTATACACCTACACCGTTGACTTTGAAAAAATCCTTAAGAACTGGGAAAAGGAAAATGGCGTCGTGAGCGCAGCAAGCTCAAGCAAAGCGGATCCCAAAGATGCTCAAGACGACACAACCTCGGCGCAATCCGACGACACTGATGGCGCCGGAGGCCAAACAAATGAAGATGAAGACGAGTTGTAAGATCTGTTGGCGGAGAAAGGCGTAAATCCATGGCTAAAGAATCCAGCTTCGATGTCGTGTCCACCGTTGATATGCAGGAGGTGGACAACGCTTTCCAGCAAGCTCGCAAGGAGCTTTCCCAGCGCTACGACCTGAAGGACTCCGGCGCCGAGCTTTCTTTGGACAAAAATGCCGGCGCGCTCACGGTAACAGCGCCGGCCGATTTCGTGGCCTCCCAGGTCATCGACGTTATCGGCAGCAAGCTCATCAAGCGCGGCATCGAGCTTACGGCCGTCAAGTGGGGCGAGCCCATGCCCTCATCGGGCGGCGGCGTGCGCCGCGTGGCCACGGTGGTCAACGGCATCGACAAGGAGACGGCGGGCAAGATCAACAAGGATATCAAGGCCCAGAAGCTCAAGTGCAAGGTGACCATCGAGGGCGACAAGCTGCGCGTGAGCTCGCCTTCACGCGACACGCTTCAGGAGGTCATCGCCTATCTGCGCGGTCAGGACTACGGTCAGCCGCTACAGTACGTCAACTATCGCTAGGGAGCTTTCGTGGGCAGCACTACCAGCGCGATTGCCGCTCCCGCCGTGTGCCTCATCACCATGGGGTGCGCGAAGAACGAGGTCGATTCGGCCGACATGGCACGGCGCCTTGCCGCAGCGGGCTACCGCATCGTCGAGGACGCCTCCGTGGCCGATGCCATCATCGTGAACACCTGCTCGTTCATACAGGCGGCCACTGAGGAGAGCATTGATGCCATCTTCGAAGCCGCCGCGCTCCCGAAGGTCGAGGCCGGCACGGCGCCGCTCATCGTGGCCGGCTGCATGCCCGCGCGCTACGGCGACGACTTGTCCTGCGAGCTCACCGAGGCGCGGGCCTTTGTGCCCTGCAGCCGCGAGGACGATATCGTGGCCATCGTCGAAGACCTTGTGGGTCCCGCGCCTGAGGGAAGCACGGTGATGTCGGAACCCGGCGCAACTTCGCATCGCTTCGCCTATGTGAAGATCTCCGACGGTTGCGACCGCTTCTGCTCCTACTGCACCATTCCTTTCATTCGCGGTCGCTACCACAGCTTCCCCTTCGATCAGATTGCCGCCGATGTTAAGCGGGAGATTGCCGAAGGCGCCCGCGAGATCGTTCTCATCGCCCAAGATACGGGCCGCTGGGGCGCCGACCTTCCCGAAGGTCACGACCTCGCCTGGCTCGTCGATGAGCTGGCCGAGGCCCATCCCGACACCTGGTTCCGCGTCATGTACCTGCAGCCTGAGGGCATCACCGATGAGCTGCTCGCCGTTATGGCCGCCCGCGAGAACGTCTGCTCCTATCTGGATATTCCGCTCCAGCATGTGAGTGCACCGGTGCTTCGCGCCATGAACCGCGCCGGTGACGCCGAGAAGTTCCGCGCCCTTATCAAGCGCATCGAGGCGGCAATCCCCGGTATCACCCTGCGCACGACCCTCATCGTCGGTTTCCCCGGCGAGACCGAAGAGCAGTTCGAAGAGCTGCTCGAGTTCGTCTCCGAGGGGCTGTTCCACTACATCGGCGTCTTTCCCTATTCCCGCGAAGAGGGAACGGCCGCCTTCGATCTGCCCGACCAGGTGGACGATGACGAGAAGGCCGAGCGGGCGCAGATTCTGCGCGACGCCGCCGACGCCGCGTGCGGCCCGCATATCGCTGAGCGCATCGGACAGACGATGGCCGTGCTCGTGGAAGGTACCGAGGAGGACGGCCAGCGCTTCGGCCGCGCCCAGTGCCAGGCCCCCGACGTGGACGGCGTGACTTACGTCTTTTGTGGCGAGCCCGGCGACATCATTCAAGCCACCATTACTGACACGTTGCTCTATGAAATGGAGGGCGACTAGGCCATGACCACCATCCAGCCCACGGCGCCCGATAAGCTCTGGACGCCGGCGAACATCGTCACGCTCATCCGCATCTGCCTGGTGCCGGTATTCGTGCTCGCCATTTTGAGCCCCTGGCCCGAATGGGTCGGGCTGCCCGATATCACCATGGAGGCCAAGTGCCTCATCGCCGCCGGCATCTTCATCCTCATCTCCTGCACCGACTGGCTCGACGGCTATCTGGCCCGCAGCCGCGGAGAGGTGACGGATTTCGGCAAGTTCATGGACCCCCTGGCCGATAAGATCTTGGTGACAGCGGCGCTCATCGCCCTGGTAGAGCTCTCGGTGCTGCCGGGCTGGCCGGTGCTCATCATTCTGGCGCGCGAGTTCATCGTCTCGGGCATCCGTATGGTGGCCGCCAGCAAGGGCACGGTCATCGCCGCCAGCTGGTACGGCAAGGCCAAGACGGTGTTCCAGATCATAGCCATCGTGCTCTTCCTCCTCAAGGACACCCTTACGTTCAGTACGGCGGCGGGTGCCTTCACCAATCCTATGTTCGTGCTCTCCTGGGCCGTCATGATCATCGCGCTCATCCTTACTATTATGTCCATGCTCGATTACCTCGTGAAGGCGCGTCATCTTCTTAAGGGCGGCTCTGCCCAAAGCACGATGATGCCGCAGAAGGCCGAGACGTCAACACCGGCGCCCAACGAGGTTGCCGCTCTTCAGAAGGCCATCGACGAGCAGGCGCGCGGCGTTGTCGAGAAGGCCATGGCGCGCCAGATGACCGTGGGCACGGCTGAGAGCCTCACCGGTGGCCTCATCTCCGCCATGCTCACATCGGTCCCCGGCTCTTCCGCTGCCGTACGCGGCGGTATCGTGAGCTATGTGAACGAGGTGAAAAACGAGGTACTCGGCGTATCCGAGGACGTTTTGGCCACGCAGGGAGCCGTTGATGAGCTGGTGGCGCTGCAGATGGCTCGCGGGGCCCTGCGCGAGGTGGGCTGTGATGTGGCCGTTTCCGTCACGGGCATCGCCGGTCCCACGGGGGCCGAGCCGGGCAAGCCCGTGGGCACCGTGTGGATCGGCTGCGCAACGGCGAAAGAGACCCATGCGAAGCGCTATCAGTTCGAGGGCGGACGTGAGGCGGTGCGACTGCAGACGGTGCTGACTGCACTGCAGATTATGGATGAGGCCCTTGTTCCTTCACGGTAGGGCGACGCGAGGGAGAAACTGGGGAGGTTCTTTTGCGGCCATCAAGCGTCCTACGTGCGACATGGGGGAGGGCCGAAACGGGAAATCCCCGCGTCATTTTCGCGGTTCTGCTCTCCTAAACTCATCATGCGCCCCAACCAAGCATCATGTTTATCATGTTTTGTGCTTGACGCGCATACGTTTGTTCGTATAATAAAGCGAAATAGGCCATTTGTTCGCCTAAGCCAGACAAGGAGAGGTCATGAACGAAGACAAAGAAAAGATGCTTAAACTCACCACCGATCAAATTGAGTCGAAGTTCGGCAAGGGCTCCATCATGACCTTGGGCGAAGGCGGCGCCGACTTGAACATCGGCGTCATTCCCACCGGTGCTTTGCCCCTCGATGCCGCGCTCGGCATCGGCGGCGTCCCGCGCGGGCGCATCATCGAGATCTACGGTCCGGAGTCCAGCGGTAAAACCACACTGGCGCT
>CANEDU010000049.1 GCA_947426355.1 uncultured Adlercreutzia sp.
GAAGCGGGCCGCGCCGCCGCCGACGCCCTCACCGACATCTGCGTCAGCGCCGAGGACCTCATCACCTACCTCCCCGCCGCCCTCCGCGCCCTCGAGTCTTAGCATCAACCCAAGCCCCAAGCCTCGAAGCATCCACGCGTGCACGTGCCCATACGTTTGTATAGGCAACTTCCGCAAAGCGCGGAGATGGAGGCAACTTTGCATGGATTGAGGGAAGAAAAGCGCACTTTTGCATAGGTTAATGCGGGGAAAGCGGGAAGCAACGAGAGGCGGCAAGCGGCAGTTAATGGGACAATCTCGGCAAGAAAGAGGGTTTTTGGCCTTATACTGGCACTTTACTGAAAGCCGCACACGCCTGTGAGTGCGGCGACGAGCCGAAAGGGAGACCGTGCACGCCGTCAAAGTGGACAGCCGCAAGATCATGGCCATCGGGCTCGTCATTGTGGCCATCTTCGCCGCCGTCGCCATCACGACGAACCTGTTCTACCTCGGACAAATTCAATCGCTCGTGCGCAACACCACCACGACCTCGGTCATGGAGCTCTCCACGGCCCGCGCGCGCTACCTGGATGAATGCCTTACTGCCGACCAGAACGCCGTGCACAGCCTGGCCCACTACATCGCCCACTCGAGCCCCGAGGAGGCGCGCAGTCAGGTACGCGACTTCATCTCCACCCACGACGCCGCCGCAGCCTGGATTCGCGGCACCGACGGCTCGGTGTGGTGCTCCTCGGACAGCACCGATTTGTACGACCCGGCCTTGGAAGACGAGCTGTTCGGCCCGGCCCTTGCCGGCGAGACCGGCTCCACCCAGATGTATCTGGGCCACAACGGCGAGCGCCGCATCATGTTCTACGCCCCCATCGTGGAAGAGCCCGTGCTCACCAATGCCGGCGACCACGCGCCCGCCGTCGATGCGAGCCAGGTGCTCGGCGCCGTCTACGTCTCCTACCCCACCGACGAGCTGCAGAACTCCTACGGCACTACCTACACCGACGCCGGCGCCACCTTCGTGGTGAACGCCGCGGGCACCATCGTGCTGGATGCCAACCGCGGAACGAGCGAGGCCCTCCAAGGCAGCTTGGAATCGCTGCTTTCAGGCGAGGCGGCCGTCGCAGACGGAAAAGTCGCCGCAAGCGAAAACGGCACCAGCGCCCCTACCGCCGCAGACAACGAGGCCGCCAAACTGCTCACGGGCATCGCCTCCAACGAGTCGGGCAGCCTCGTCATGAGCCTGGACGGCGCCGACCAGTTCGTCTTCTACACCCCCATCGAGGCCAAAAGCGGCTGGTCGCTCGTGACCATGCTGCCCCTCTCGGTGGTGGAATCCGACGGCGCGCAGATCGTGGGCATCACCAACCAGATGGTGGCCGTGCTCGCCGTGGCCGTAGCGCTGGCCGCGGCGGCCATGGTGGCGCTCATGGTGTACCGCCGCCGGCGCGAGCACCGCTACGAACAGTACATCCAAAGCGTGTACTCGGCCATCGGCGCCAACATCGACACCGCTATCTTCATCGTCGACCGCAAGGAGCGCCTCGTGGAGGCGGTCTTCGAAAACACCCAGGACATCTTGGGCATTCCCGCTCGCTCGTTCTTCGTGCGCGACGAGCTGTCTGCCAACGAGGCCTACGCCAAGGTGGCGGCCATCGTGCACTCGGGGGACGCCGACGAGCAGCTCTGCTGGGAATTCGAAGCGGACAACCCGGCTCTCGGCCGCCCCCAGTGGCTGCGCATGACGGCCCGCCCCGTGATGCTGGCCGAGCGCGAGAAGACCATCTTTTCGCTCACCGACGCCACCGCCGACCACGAGACCCGCGCCCGCCTCGAGCGCGCCGCCGTGGCCGCCGAGGACGCCAACCGCGCCAAGAGCCAGTTCCTCTCGTCCATGAGCCACGACATCCGCACGCCCATGAACGCCATTTTGGGCTTTTCCACCCTCATCGAGCGCGAAGCCGACAACCCCGAGCTCGTCCGCGACTACAACCGCAAGATCGCCACCTCCGGCCAGCATCTGCTCGGGCTCATCAACGACGTGCTGGACATGTCGAAAATCGAGTCGGGCAAGACGACCCTGGCCGCCGAGCCCTTCGCGCTGTCGAGCACCGTGGAGGCCGTCGAGGCCATGATGCGGCAGCAGACCGACGCCAAAGAGCAGGAATTCACCGTGGAAGTGGAGGGCGTCGCCCACGACCGCCTCATCGGCGACGAGGGACGCCTGCGCCAGATCCTCATGAACCTGCTCTCCAACGCCATGAAGTACACGCCCGAGCGCGGCAGCATCTTGCTGCGCGTGGACGGCTCGGCCAAGCGCCGCGGCAAGCTGCAGCATTTGCGCATCATCGTGCGCGACAACGGCATCGGCATGTCGGCAGACTATATGGCCACCATCTTCGACTCGTTCACCCGCGAGGAATCGAGCCTCACGAACAAGATTCAAGGCACGGGGCTGGGCATGGCCATCACGAAGAACCTCATCGACCTTATGGGCGGCACCATTTCGGTGGAAAGCGAGCTGGGCCAGGGAAGCACCTTCATCGTGGATTTGGACTTCCCGCCGGCGTCTGAGACGGGCGGTGCGGAAGGTGCGAGCGCAGCAGCGGGCGGTACGACGGGCGCTGAGGCAGCCGGGGCCGAGGGCAACGCGGTCGGTGCAGACCCCGAGGCGCTGGCCGGCAAGCACTTCCTCGTGGCCGAGGACAACGACTTGAACGCCGAGATTATCGGCGCCATCCTGAACATCCACAACGCCACCTGCGAGGTGGCCGCCAACGGCGAACAGGCTGTGGCGAAGTTCGCGGAAAGCACGCCGGGCACCTTCGACATGATCTTCATGGATGTGCAAATGCCCGTGATGAACGGCCACGACGCGGCCCGAGCCATCCGCGCGCTTGATCGCGAGGACGCGCGCACCATCCCCATCATCGCCATGACGGCGAACGCCTTCGCCGAAGACGAGCGCCAGGCCCTAGAAGCCGGCATGAACGCCCACGTGGCCAAACCCATCGACATCCACGTTCTGGAACGCGTCGTCGCCGAGCTCTCGCAAAACGAGCCCTATTAAGCACGCACCCGCGGCGCATGCTGCGACTCAATTTCTAAGCCGATTCCCCAAGCTTAAGCTGCTGGGCCTCTGGCTCAGCGGGAGCCGTCTGCGCGCTCGGTAGGTCGTCGAGCATGGTGCGGGCTTCCTTGAACTGGCGGGTGAGCTCTTCCATGGGGTCGCGACGGCGCTCGGTGGCGGCCACGGACTCGTCGGTGATGGCCATGGCACAGGCCACGGCATCGGTGTGCGTGTAGGAAAGCGAGATGGGAATCTCGCGCACGCCCTGCTCGCGGGCCACCTCGCGGGCGCGTCCGGTAAGCACCACATAAGGGCGGCCCTTGCTCGTGCGACGCACTTCCACATCGAGCCAGCCGATGCCCTCGGAAAAGCCCGTGCCCAGCGCCTTCAGCACCGCCTCCTTGGCGGCGAAGCGCGTAGCGTAGTGCACCTCGGGATGGGAGTGGTCGTCGCAGTAGGCGCGCTCGGCGGCAGAGTACACCTTCTCCACGAAGGCCGGCGAGCGCTTGATGATCTTGGCCATCCGCGCGATTTCCACGATGTCCACGCCCAGCCCGACGGTCTCCTCGGGCACGGCCATGGACAAGGCGCCATCCACGATGGCCTGGGATTTCTTGGAACGGGCCACGCTATTCCACCGTCACCGATTTCGCCAGGTTGCGAGGCTGATCCACATCGCAGCCGCGCTTGACGGCCACGGCGCGGGAGAGCAGCTGCAACGGCACGCTGGCCGTGATGGGCGAGAACGCATCGCGCACCTTCGGCACGTAGATGACGTGGTCGGCGTGCTTCTTGATATCCTCGTCGCCCTCGGTGGCCACGGCGATGATGCAGGCGCCGCGGGCGCGGGACTCCTGCAGATTCGACACCACCTTGTCGTACACCGCGCTGTTGGTGGCGATGGCCACCACGGGGAAGCCCTCGTCGATGAGCGCGATGGGGCCGTGCTTCATCTCGCCGGCGGCGTAGGCCTCGGCGTGCAGGTAGCTGATCTCCTTCATCTTCAGCGCGCCCTCGTAGCTGGTGGCGGCGCCCATGCCGCGCCCGATGAACAGCGCGGAAACGGCGCCCACCATGGCCTCGGCGGCCTCGTCTACCGAATCGGTGCACTCGGCGAGGATGCGCTCCACCTGCTCGGCGGTATCGGCCAGCTCGCTGAACAGAAGCTTGATCTGGCCGCCGGTGAGCTCGCCCTGGGACTGGCCGAGCAGCATGGCCAAAAGCGTGAGGGACACCACCTGGCCGAGGAAGCTCTTCGTGGAGGCCACGGCGATTTCCTTGTTGGCCTTGGTGTAGATGACGCCGTCGGACTCGCGGGCCACCGGGCTTCCCACCACGTTCGTGATGCCGAACACCTTCGCGCCCTTCACGCGGGCGTCACGAATAGCCGCGAGCGTGTCGGCGGTCTCGCCGGACTGGGAGACGGCCACCACGAGCGTGGTCGGCGTGATGATGGGGTTGCGGTAGCGGAACTCGCTGGCCACTTCCACCTCGCAGGGAATGCGCGCCCAGCTCTCGATGAGGTTCTTGGCGATGAGGCCTGCGTGGTAGGACGTGCCGCACGCAATGACGTAGACGCGATCGACGAGATTGAGCTCCTCGGCGGTCATGTCCAGCTCGTCGATGACGAGCGAGCCCGCGGACAGGCGCCCGGCCAAGGTGTCGCGGATGACGCGGGGCTGCTCGTGGATCTCCTTCAGCATGAAGTCGGGATACCCGCCCTTCTCCGCCACGTCGATATCCCAATCCACATGGGTGACCTCGGGTTCAATGGGGTTTCCGTCCGTATCGAAGTACTCGATGGCATCGGGGCGCAGGCGGGCCATCTGGCCATCGGCGAGCACCACCACATCACGGGTAGCGTCAATCATGGCGATGATGTCGGAGGCCACATAGCTGCCGCCGTTGCCGCGACCCACTACGATGGGCGAGTCCTTGCGGCAGACGACGATGGTGCCCGGCTCCTGCTCGGCCATGACCGCCAGGCCGTAGGCGCCCACAAGCTGGCCTGTGGCCTCGGCCACAGCGGCGCGCAAGTCTCCCGCGCCATCGGCGAGCATGCGGTGGAAGATCTCCTCCACCAGATGGGCCACGACCTCCGTATCGGTTTCGCTTTTGAACTCGTGGCCGCGGGCGATGAGCTCCTCGCGCAGCTCGGCGAAGTTTTCGATGATGCCGTTGTGCACCACCGCGATGTCGCCGGCGCAGGAGGTGTGCGGGTGCGCGTTGGCCTCGCTCGGCTTGCCGTGGGTGGCCCAGCGGGTGTGGCCGATGCCGCAGGTGCCGGTCATTTCGAAGTGGCCCAGGGTGTGGGCCAGCTCGGCCACCTTGCCCTTGCGCGTGACCACCTGAATGCCGCCGTCCTGCTCCACCGCCACGCCGGCCGAGTCGTAGCCGCGGTACTCCATGCGCGTGAGCCCCTCTACGAGAACAGGGGTAGCGCTTGCCTCACCGGTGTAGCCAACGATTCCGCACATAGAAATCTCCTTGATTGAGACGGGCGGCACGCACGCCGCCCGCTGTCATGTCATTAATTCGCTATTGTACCGAAGAGCCCCGCAGCCCGTCGACGCCTTCCACGAAAAGCCCGTCTCAGCCGCGGTCGAGCGAAGCGGGGCCGCGGGGTGTTCTGACCGAGCGAGTTCCACAGCGACTGAAACAGGACTAAACGTCCTGTTTCACCAAGCGAGGACTGTCTGAGCGAATCAGAGCGCCCCGCGGTCCCGCCCCGGAAGACTCACTAGCCGCGAACTTCAGCGCCCGTCGCCTTCTCCACCTTCGCCACGAGCTTGGCGTGGGCTTTCTCCACTTCCTCGCTCGTAAGCGTGCGGTCGGGGGCACGCCATACGAGGCTGTAGGCCATGGACTTCTTGCCCGCGCCCACGCGCTCCTCGTCGCGATACACGTCGAACAGCGCTACGGACTCCAGAAGCTTGCCGCCGGCCGAGGTCATCACCTGCACCATCTTCTCGTGGGTCACATCCTCGCCCACGACGAAGGCCTGGTCCATGGTCACGGCCGGGAAGGTGGGCACATCCACGTAGGGGCGCGCCGGCTGCGCGTTCTTCACGAGCGCGTTCACATCAAGCTCGAAGGCCACCACGGGCGGTTCGGCACCGAAGGCGTCGGCCACAAGCGGGTGAATCTCCCCTACCCAGCCAACCACGGCCCCGTTGGCCATCATCTCGGCAGCGCGGCCCGGCTGCAGATGCGGGGCCTCCTCGGCGGAAAGCGCCCGGAAGCGCACTTTGGGCAGCGCCAGCTCGCGGGCCAAGTTCTCCAGCACGCCCTTGGCGTCGAAGAAGTCGAAGGGCACCGCCGGCGCGTTCCACGCGGGTTCGCGCATAGCGCCGGCCAGCACGCCGGCGAGCTTCTTGCGCTCCTTGGCCTTCTTGCGTCCCTCGGCCGCGAAGAACACCGTGCCGATCTCGTAGAGCTGGATGTTCTTCACGCCGCGGCTCTGGTTGTAGGCCACCGAGCGCAGAAGGCCCGGCACGATGGACTGGCGCATGACCGACTGCTCGGCATTCAACGGGTTCAGCAGCTCCACGGCCACGCCCAGCCCCTCGGCGGGCAGGCGCAGACGCTCGATGTCGCCCGGCTCGGCGAACGAGTAGGTCATCGTCTCGTTCAAGCCCGAAGCGCGCAGGGCGTCGTTCACGAGGCGCACGGTGAGCTGCTCGGGGGTGCGGGAGCCGACGCGCTCGCGGCCGCCGGGCAGCGTAGGGGAAATGCGGTCCATGCCCCACAGGCGCAGCACTTCCTCGTACAGGTCGATCTCGCGCTCCAAATCGGGACGGAAGGTGGGCGGCAGCACCCGCAGCACCGCCGAATCGTCGGTGGCCTCAACGGCGCAGCCGAGGCGCACGAGGATGTCGCGGATGAAGTCGTCGGGAATCTCGGCGCCCATCATCCCCACGAAGCGCGGGATGCGGAAGGAAAGCTCGACCTGCTCGGTGGGCTGGCCGTACACATCCACCACGCCCGGGCGCACGGTGCCGCCGGACACCTCGGCCAGAAGCGCCGCCGCGGCCTGCGACACCACTTCGCACAGATGGTCGTCCACGCCGCGCTCGTAGCGCATGGAAGACTCGGAGATGAGCCCCAGGTTGCGGCTCGTGCGGGAGGTACGGCCGCGCTCGAAGGCGGCGGACTCCAAAAGCACGCAGGTGGTTTCCTCGGTAACCTCGCTGTTCTCGCCGCCCATGACGCCGGCAAGGGCCACGGCACGCTCCGGCGTGGCGATGACGGTCATGTCCTCGGTCAGCTCGCGGTCCTCGCCATCGAGCGTCGTCAGGTGCTCGCCTGCGGCGGCAGCGCGCACGATGATGTGGGCACGCCCGTCATCGGCGGCCACCTTGGCGAAGTCGAAGGCGTGCAGCGGCTGGCCGTAGAGGTACAGGATGTAGTTGGTCACGTCCACCACGTTGTTGATGGGACGCCCGCCCGCCGCCGTTACGCGCTCGGCGAGCCACTCGGGGCTCGGCCCCACCTTCACGTTGTCGATGACGCGGGCGGTGTAGCGCGGGCAGCGCACGGCATCGGACACCTCCACGGTCACCGCGCCGGCCACGTCCTCGCCCGCGGTCACGCCGGCAAGCTTCTCAACATCGGCAGCCAGCGGATAGGCGACGGGCTGCTGGTACATGGCGCCCACCTCGCGGGCCATGCCCACCATAGACAGGCAGTCCGGGCGGTTCGGGGTAATCTCCAAATCGAGCACCGTGTCGCCCGCGCCCAGGTAATCGGCCATGGGGAGCCCCACCGGCGCGTCGTCGGGCAGCACCCAAATGCCGGAATGGTCCTGGCTCAGGCCCAGCTCGCGCTTCGAGCAGCACATGCCGCAGCTGGCCACCCCGCGCAGCTTCGACTTCTTGATCTTGAAATCGCCGGGCAGCTCGGCGCCCACGAGCGCCACGGGCACCTTGATGTCGGCGGCGATGTTCGGCGCCCCGCAAACGATCTGCACCGGCTCCGCCTCGCCCGCATCCACCGTCACCACGTGCATGTGGTCGGAATCGGGATGCGGCTCACAGGTAAGCACGTGCCCCACGACGATACGGTCGAAATGATCGCCCGTCTTCTCCACGCCTTCCACGCCCGTGCCCGTCAAGTCAAGCCGATCGCAGAACGCCTTCAAATCGGAGGGAACCTCCGTATAGGCCGAAAGCCACTTCAATGATACTTTCATGTCAGGTTCTTTCTCTAGAATCCTTCTCTTCGACAACGTCAACGCTCAGAGGCGACGGCGGGTGCCCTGACCGAGCGAGTTCCGCAGCGACTGGAACAGCCCAGTGGGCTGTTCCACCAAGCGAGGACTGTCTGAGCGAATCAGGGTACCCGGCGGCGCCTCCCCCGAGGAGCCGCAACCGCTAGAACTGCCTCAGGAAGCGCATATCGCCTTCCAGCAGCATACGCAAATCGGGCACGTCGTACTTCAGACAGGCGATGCGCTCCACCCCCATGCCGAAGGCGAAACCGGAGTACACCTCCGGGTCGATGCCACTCATGGAAAGCACGTTGGGGTCCACCATGCCGCAGCCCAAGATCTCGATCCAGCCGGTGCCCTTGCACATGCGGCATCCCTCGCCGTGACAGATGCCGCAGCTTACGTCGGCCTCGGCCGAGGGCTCCGTGAACGGGAAGTAGTGGGCGCGGAAGCGCGTCTTGCGCTCGGGGCCGAAAATCTGCTTGCACACGTAATCCAGCGTGCCTTTAAGGTCGCCGAAGGTGATGCCCTTGTCTACCACCAGACCCTCGATCTGATGGAACTGCGGCAGATGCGACGGGTCGGCCACATCACGGCGATACACCTTGCCAGGAGCCACCATGTAGATCGGCAGGTCCCAGTCCTCCATGGTGTGCACCTGCACGCCGGAGGTCTGGGTGCGCAACAGCACGTCGGACTCGCCGCGCACCCGGGAGGTGTCGCCGGAAAGGTCGTGAATGTAGAAGGTATCCTGCATAGAGCGGCTCGGATGGTCGGCCGGCGCGTTTAAGGCCGTGAAGTTGTAGTAGTCGGTCTCGATCTCGGAGCCTTCCACCACCTTGTAGCCGAGCCCCATAAAGATGTCGGACACCTCGTCAATGATGCCGTTGATGAGGTGGCGCGTGCCCATCTGCTGGGCGCGGCCGGGCAGCGTCACGTCCACCGCCGCCGCGTCGATGGCCGCCTCAAGCTCGGCGGCATCGAGGGCCGCCTTGCGGGCCGCCAGGGCCTCTTCCACTTCCACGCGGGCCGCGTTCACCGTCTTGCCCACGGTCGCGCGCTCCTCGGGAGGCACCGAGCCCATCGATCTCAGGTAGCCGGTCAGCGTGCCGGACTTGCCGAGCACGGCCACGCGCACAGCCTCAAGGGCCGCCGACGTATCGGCCGCGGCGATCTCGGCCAAGGTGCGCTCGCGCAGCGCCGCGAGCTCCTCTGCGATTGCCATAGGTTTCGCCTTTCTTCTCAGTGCAACAAAAAAGAGCCTTCTTCCGTCCTGCCTGTCGGCCCGAAGGCGTTCAGGAATCCAAGGACGGGAGAAGGCTCTCGCGGTACCACCTCGGTTGGCGATGGCCGGCGCAGCGCAAGGGGCCGCAGCGGAATCGCCCGCTCGTTGCGCTCTGTGACGGGAGCACCCGGCATTCCCTACTGGACGCCTCGCGTGCGCGTTCGCGTTCAGGAATGCTGCTCGGAAGGGAATTGGGCTCGCTCAGAGGGCCGGGCTCTTTCAGCCGGTGAAGCCGTTCTCTGGTGACCGTGACGCGCGCCTGCTGTCTTCGTCATCGCATGTAAAGCAGAAGTATAGCGCAACCAGAGGCATATCCACCGAAAAGATAGGCTGGATTTCTCTCAAGAGGCGCGCAAGTCGAGGTGTACCGCAAACACCCTACAGGAAGCGATACTTCACGGTGCGCAGCCCCCAGTCACGACAGCTGGAGAAGCCGAACGCCTTCCACACGCCCGGCTGCAAGTCGAGCACACGACTTCCTCCGCCCATATAGCCGCAGTCTGTCACGGTGGCGTAGACCGTCTGACCGCCATAGACGATCTCGACAGTGCGGCCAAAGTAACTGCGATAGTTGGGCATGGCCATAGGCACTGCCACGCCCATGGAGCTGTCGTTGCAAACCGAGCCGTTGGCTGTGATGCCCGGGTTGGGCGTATAGGGGTCGGTGCTCCCCCCGTAGGCAGACGCCGTGCCGGAAAGCCAACCCGCGCTCGAGGAAGAGCCCGAAGAGCTGGAGCCCCCATTGCCCGGTGCCGTCACATTCGAATCGGAGGCATCTCCTGCGCCTGCATCTGAGTCAGTGCCCGCACCGGCTCCACCGCCAGATCCGCCGCTTTCGCCTGTTCCGCCTTCGCCGCCCGAGCCGGAATCGCCGTCGGAGCCCGAAGGACCATCGGAAGGATCGCTGACAACCGGCGCGCTATCGGACACCACCGGCTGGCGGTCGATGGTGTTCGCATCGGGGCTTTCCGCCTTCGCCTGCGCGATAGCCGCTTCCTCCTCCTGCTTGCGCAGCGCCTCGGCCTGGGAAGCCAAGGCGCTCAACCGAGCAGCATGCTCCTCTTTGGCGCCCTCGAGGCGGTAGGACGCCTCAGCGACAACAGCCTCAGCCTCGGCGCGCTTCTCCTTTTGAGCCGCCAAAGCCTGCTCCTGCTCGTTTTTCTGAGCATTGAGCTGCTCGGACACCTCGTCGAAGGCGCGCTTGCGCTCTTTTTGCTGGGCCACCTCATCGGCCTGGTAGGACATGATCTCGTTGATGTACTCCATGTTGCGGATAAGCTCGTCGAAATCCCGCGAATCCAGAAGCATTCCCAAAAGCCCCAGCGAACTGCCATCGCGGTACTCGCCCACGGCGACTGCCCCCAGGGCAGCGCGACCTTCGAGCATGGCCTGCTGGGCCTCCATAGCAGAGGCGGCTGTCTCATCGATACGCGCCTGAAGCTCGGCCACCTGATCGGCAAGCTTCTGATACTCTTCATTAATTTTACCCATGCGGGCTTCGGCCTCGTCCAGCGTTGCCTGCGCGGAATCAACTTCCGCCTGACCATCGCCTTCCCGCGCCTGAACAGCGCCTTCGCTCGGTTCAGCCTGGGCCTCAAACGGCACGATGCCCACGAGCGACACGGCAAGCAACATCGCCACGCCCGCAGCGACCTGCCTTCTCCACTCCTGCAGCAAATGCACCAAAGCGTCCCTTTCTCCTACGTTCAAAAGCGAGTCGGCAGGGGCGCGCCCTCCGAACCGCATCGGCCCATCATCCATAAATCTTCCCCCGACAGCAAGCTTTTTGCGGAAAAAGACATGACACCCCCTCCCCCTGCACAGGCATCACAGCTCTATTGACCCCGAAATAGCAAATATTTGTTCGTATTATTATTGCCATACCGTATGATATCAGCTACACTGCATAAAACCGAGGAAAGGAGCGCCTGTGCACGCCA
>CANEDU010000050.1 GCA_947426355.1 uncultured Adlercreutzia sp.
ACATGGCCTTCCTTTCGATTAGGACTGCTTTCGTTTTGATAGGGGCCGCATTGAGGTTCGCGCCAGTATACGACAAAGTTTTGGGCTGATATCCTCGCCAAAAAACTTTAGGTCGATTATTTGACGAAAAAGCGGGATTGTTAGACATGCACCTCTGACGCAGGCGCGAGATTCCCTACTTTTGCTGCCCAAAAAGGCCTGTTTTGCCCCAGAAATCTGTTTTGTCAAAGTCTCTATGTCGAACAATCGCGCTTTCTTTGCAAAAATTCAGACAAAACTTCGTCTGCGCCCGAGCGCGCTAACGAGACCAGCACGGGAACGAGCCCTGGGGACAAGGGGAACCCAGAGCAAGGAAGAGGCTGCGAAGGGAAGGAGGACCCGCCGCAATGGCTGAAGGCATGATCGGCATATTCCAGGAAATCGTCACGTTGTTCTCCATCGTGGGGGTGGGCTATGCCGCCAAGCGGCTGCGCTTCATGAACGACGAGTTCGACCGCATGCTCTCGAAGCTGGTCATCAACATCGCGCTGCCGGGCATGATCTTGGGCTCGGTGCTCACGGCCACCGAGCTGCCCTCGCAGGCCGAGGTGTGGCTGTGCCTGGGACTTTCCATCGCCAGCAATCTCGTCATGTTCGCCGTGGCCTACGGGTTCACGCTACTTTTACGCATTCCCGACGGGCACCGCGGCGTATACCGCTTCATGCTCTGCTTCGGCAACGTGGGCTTCATCGGCTACCCGGTGCTCTCGGCCATCTTCGGACCCGATTCCCTCGTGTACGCCGCCGTGTTCAACCTGCCCTTCAACCTCTTCGTGTTCACCGTGGGCGCGTGGTTTCTCACCCAGGACACCGACGGCGACGTGAAGGTGCAGACCACCTGGCGCACCTTCGTCACGCCGGTGATGCTGTCGTGCGTGGCGGCGATGATCCTCACGCTGACCGGCATCCATTACGCGCCCATTGCAGGCGACGCGCTGAACACGCTCGGCTCCATCACCACGCCGGCGGCGCTGCTCATCATCGGCTCGTCGCTCGCGAACCTGCCCGTGCGCGATCTGGTGGGCGGCCCGCGCTTGTGGCTGTGCGCGGCATTCCGCCTGCTCGGAATGCCGGCTGTCATCTGGGCCGTGTTCCACGCCTTCGTGCCGTCAGGGCTCATGTTCTCGGTGGCCGTGGTGCTCGCCGGCATGCCCGTGGCCACCAACGGCACCATGCTCTGCTACCAGTACGGCGGCAACTCCCGCGTCATGGCCCAGGGCACCTTCGTCACCACCGTGCTAGCGCTGGCGAGTATCCCCGTGCTGGCCGGGTTCGCCGGCGCGGTGATGTAGGAAGTCCTACCCCTCGAAGTGCTCGACGGCCTCGGCGAGGTGGTCGATGATGGCGATGGACTGGGGGCACATGGCCTCGCAGGTGCCGCACTGGATGCACTTGGATGCGGGGCCCTCGGCGGCCTGCCAGGAGTAGAGACCCTTCACGAAGGCGTTGTCCTCAGTCGTCTTCTCCAGGTTCAGCAGGTTCATGGCGATGGGAATCTTCACGCCCTCGGGGCAGTCCTTCACGCAGTAGCCGCAGTTGGTGCACGGAATGAGGTCCACGCTGCGCAGAGCCGCGATGGCGCCGTCGATGGAGGCGCGCTCGGCCTGCGTCAGCGGCGTGTGCGCTTGGAAGGTGCCCATGTTGTCCTGCATCTGCTCGAGGGTGGAGGCGCCGGCGAGCACCGTGAGCACGCCAGGCAGATCGAGGCAGAAGCGGTAGGCCCAGCTGGCCTGAGTCGCCTCAGGATTGGCCGCGGCCAACACCTCGGCACCGCGTTCGGGCAGGTTGGCCAAGCGACCGCCGCGCACCGGCTCCATGACGATGACCGGCACGCCGTGGGCAGCAGCCACTTCCATGCAGCGGGCCGATTGGGTGACCGGGTCGTCCCAATCCAGGTAGTTCACCTGCAGCTGCACGAAATCTACCTCGGGATGCGCCGTGAGAATCTCCTCCAGCGTCTCGGGGCCGTCGTGCATGGAGAAGCCCACGTGGCGCACGAGCCCGTCGGCCTTGGCCTTCGCCACGTAGCTCCACATGTCGTACTCGTCGAACTTGGCCGTGCGGGCGCCACCCAGATTGTGCAGCAGGTAGTAGTCGATGTAGTCGACCCCCAGCCGCTCAAGGGAGGTGGGCAGGCACGCCTGGGCCTCCTCCTTGCTGGCGCAGGCCCAGGCCAAACACTTCGTGGCCAGGGTGTAGGCCTCGCGCGGGTAGCGCTTTACCAGCGCCTCGCGCAGGGCGCGCTCCGAATGTCCGTTGTGGTAAACGAAGGCGGTGTCCACATAGGTGCCGCCCTTCGCGATGAACTCGTCCACCATGGCGCAGACCTGTTCGATGTCGATAGCCGTTACGTCGTCGGGGTCGGTGAGCGGCAGGCGCATGGCGCCGAAGCCAAGCTTGGCCACGCCCTCGTAAGATGCGGTCATAGATGCTCCTCTCTTTTTGATGAGGAGCATGGTAAGGGTTGGAGTCAACTTCAAGTCAAGACATTCGTTTGCTGCCGATTGAGCGGCGGCGCAAGGGGGGGGCGGTCGCAAAACTCGCCGAATCATTGCAGGGCGGTTTTGTTGTCTTGGCGAATCCCCCTGTTAAGCAACGGCTCAAGCAAATGCGCGGCTATGATGGGGCCATGGAGCTTACCGGAAAGAAAAACCTACGCCATCAGGCCCTCGCCCTGAGAGAGCGGCTCGGTGCCAGCTATCGGACCGAGGCGGACGCGGACATCTTCCGCGTCGTCACAAAGAGCGCCCCGTTCCGCGAGGCGCCCCTCGTGCTCGCCTACGTCTCGGTGGGCGCCGAGGTGGACACGCGGGCGATTATCGCCTGCTCCCTAAACGCGGGCAAGGTGGTGGCGGCTCCTCGCTGCGTGCATGGCACAAAAACCATGGCCTGGCACCGCATCGCATCGCTGGACGATGTGAGGCCCGGGTTTTGCGGACTCGACGAACCAGCCGACGACGACGCCACGCTTCTGAACCCGGCTCGCGTTCCGGCCGCTTCCCTTGCGCTCGTGCCGGGGCTTCTGTTCGACGATGCGGGATACCGGCTCGGCTACGGCGGCGGGTACTACGACCGCTTTCTCGCTGAATTCCCCGGCGTTTCTGCGGGACTCGCGCGCGAGCGACAGCACGTGGAGAGCCTCGAGGCGCTCGGCGCTCGCGACACGTTCGATATCCCCGTATCCTGGCTTGCGACGGAAAAGGGCCTTACGGCGGCTACAATCCTGTGACACTTGGCAAGCCCCGCCGCCCCCGTCTCTACCGCTTTTCGGCTGGCCGACGTCACCCGCGAGCTCCTCCCCCACGTCTACACCGGCAACTGCTGAAGCTCAAAATATGACACGTGTTTTGAGCAAAAAACCGATTTGGTAGAGTCTCGGCTCGGCATTCGCGCCAGATAGGGGCACCCGAGTCGTCAAATCGGGCATAAATCTGCTCATTCGCGGGGTGTTAAGCCGCTAGAGCAAAAGGCGGACTCTACTAAATCGGTTTTTCGAGAGAAAACGGCCCAGGATTTCAAAATAGGGAGAGATTTAGATGGTGGCTACGAAAGCCTCCCAACCAGCGCGGCCGGAGGGGGTTTGCTTGAAGACGCCGGTGGCCTGCAGTATTTCGTAGAAAGCGCGGCTGCATTCGTCTTTGATGAGGGGAAGTTCCGCGGCGAGACGAGCGGGCAGGATGGCGCGGCCCATGATTTCGATAAGACCGATATTTTCCTTCTTGATGTGGAAGAGCGACTCGGGCACGTGGAACAGGCCGTAGGGACGCTCGGGCGTGATGCGGTTGTTGCGCAGCACTAGATCCATCACGTAGTCGTCGCCTTCGCGCCAGAGGATGGGGTTCAGGGTGTTGTGCTGGACGAAACGCCGCTGAAGAAGATCGGATTCAGTCGAACTATCCCCCGGGCCCGTGCCTTTTGCTTGCGCAGCGGCGCGTTCACGCGCGCTCCCAAAGGCCGCACTCCCCTTTGGCTCGAGCGTAAACGCCTCGATGGCGCATTCTTCGAAGGTGAAGGGGCGCCAGGCATCCATGACGCGGCAGGCGGCCTCGCTGATAGCCGTGCGGTCGGCGCAGCGGAGGCGGACCACCGAAGCGGGCCAGCGCACGATGCCGGCCAGGACGCGTTCCAGACCATCGATCGCGAAGCGGCGCTCCACCGGTGCGTCCATAAGGGGGAAGCGGTAGCCGCCTCCCTGGAAGTGGTCGTGGCCCAGAATGGAGCCGCCGACGATGGGCAAATCGGCATTCGAGCCGATGAACCATTGCGGGAAAGCATCCGCGAAATCGAGCAGGCGGGCAATGGTGCCATGGTCGATGGCCATGGGGCGATGCTCGGGCGCCGCCACGATGAGATGCTCGGGGAAATACCCGTAGGGCGAGAACCACCAGGCCCAACTCTCGTCGCCCAAGCGCACCTCGTGTACGGGCTCGCCAGAATGCAGCAGATGGGCCGGGCCGTCGCTGCCTGCCGACGCCCAGCACAAGTCGCAAATCTCGCCCTTGCCCGCAGCCGTTTGGGCTGCCGCGGCAATGGCCCGCGGGTCCTTCTCGGGCTTTGCCAAGTTGATGGTAATTTCCAGCTCGCCCACCGGGGAATCGCAGGTCCAGAAGGGATTGCCGTGGGCGTCTTTCTCGATCGAAGACGAATCGGGGAGGTTGCTCATGACACGGGCCTTACGAGGACGCCGGGACCACCCACCATCACCTCTCGGCAAGCCGGATAGCCGAGCATGCGGTTCATGGCCTCCATGAAGTCCGCCACCTCATCGCAGGGCACGAGCGCCAGCACCGAACCGCCAAACCCTCCCCCGTGAATGCGCCAGGCGCCCTCTTCGCAGAGCAGGTGCGCGCATAGCCCCTGGATGACCATAGCCGGCTGACGCGTTTCCGACCCAGGGTCGCGCAGCGACACGTTCTGCAGGAACTGGGCCGACGAGGCGCCCGACAGGCGCACGCACTTCAAAAACAAGGGGAAGTCCCCGGCCTCCAGGGCTTCGCACTGCATATCGACGCGAGCCACCTCGTCGAAGAAATGCAGAGCGCGCATAGCGCGGCGGTCTCCCAGCTCTGCGCGTATTTCTCGCAGGCGACTAAAGAGCGCCTCCACCGTCGTATCGCCCAGGCGCGCGACGCCCAGCTCGTTGGCCACCATGCGCATGTCGGCGGGAATAGCGGCGAACTCCTCGGTGTGAACGGAATGATCCTGCCGCGAATCGATGAGTACCACGGCGTACCCGGACTTGCCCGCGTCGAAATCCAGCGGGGTCACCTCGGGCACCTCGGGAGCGAAGTCGAGCAGCGACGTACCGCCGCAGGCGCTGGCCAGCTGATCTTGGGCGCCGCAGGGCTTGCCGAAATAACGCTGCTCAGCCTCGACGCCGGCCAGGGCGAGGGCCACCGCGTTCAGGGGGACGAAGACGCCAGAGGCCGAACCCTCTTCGCCAGTCGCGCGGAAAGGCCCGGGGCCGAACAGCCCCTCGAGCGCCGCTCCCATCATGACCTCGAACGCCGCCGACGAGGACAGTCCGCATCCCGGCGGCACCTCCGAGCAGATGGCGATATCGAACCCGCGCAACGCGCCTCCGCCCGCCTCGAACTGAGCCAGCATGCCGCGGATGAGGGCACAGGAAGACTCACGCTCCACAGGATGGGGACTGCGCCAATCCGGGTCGCTCAGATCAATCTCGTCGGTGCCGAAGCCGTCCATGGCCACACGCACGCGCTTCGTGCCGTTTTCCGCCGCCAACCCCCAGGTGCGCTCGCCGATGGCCGCGGAGATGACGCGGCCGCCCTGGTGGTCCACATGGTTGCCGGCCACTTCCAGCCGCCCCGGGGCGGAAGCGAGCGCAAAGGCTCCGTGGGCGACGACGGGCGGAAACGCCCGCGCGTCTTCGACGTTAGCGCAGCCGGCCGGCGAAGCGCACCCGCGCGCCTCGTCGGGCAGCGATGCAGCCCCCATCACCTCGGGAAACGCCTCGGCGAAACGCTCGCACAGGTGCTTAAGCTTGCGCTCGGCGTCGGCGTCAGTTCTCGGCGCTATCGCGCTCATGGTCGGCCTCCTTCAACTTGTTGACTCGCCGGTCGTAGGTGAGGATGCCGTTGCATTCCTCCTCCACGTCCGACAGCTGCGTGTACACGTAGGCGGAAAGCCCCTCGCCCTCCAGAGCCGCGGCTGCCTCCAGCGTACGCCGCACTTCCGCGCGCCAGCCCGCCAGCGTGTCTTTTGCGCCGTAGCCATAGGCGCTGGCAAAGGAGCTGTGGTCGGCCACGGCG
This sequence comes from uncultured Adlercreutzia sp., assembly GCA_947426355.1. Classification (GTDB taxonomy): domain Bacteria; phylum Actinomycetota; class Coriobacteriia; order Coriobacteriales; family Eggerthellaceae; genus Adlercreutzia. The sequence goes on from CANEDU010000050.1 coordinate 6,312, forward strand.
TGCACAACCCCGCCGAACTCGGAGAGCGCGAAGGCCCGCCCGCCGCGCAGCCGCGCGTAGCCGGCCAGCGTGCGCACATCGCGATACACCTCCAGCGGGCGGAAGTAGTTGTGGACACTTTGAAAGTCGCCGGCTCGCTGATCGTACCAACCGCTCGTCGCATCGATGGGACGCGTCGGATCCAGCAGGTGAACCTCTTCGGCGCAGGCCAGAGCGTTGAACTGACCCCATCCCTCGTTGAACAGCACCCAGGCGACCACCGAGGGATGGTTTCGCAGATGGGCCACCGTGCCGCGGCACTCGCGCATCCACTGACGCTGGAAGGCGTCATCGTCTGACCCGAGTCTGCGCTGGTGAGACGCCGACGTGTCCTCGTAGCCGTCCCAGCTGCCGCGCCACAACGTCGGCTTGTAGCTCGTCTCCCAGCCGTCGTAGGCTCCCCCGCCGCTGACCATGTCCTGCCACACCAGCATGCCAAGCCTGTCGCAATGGTAGTACCAGCGGTCGGCCTCCACTTTCAGGTGCTTGCGCAGCAGATTGAAACCCGCCTCTTTCATGGCGCGAATATCGAAGGCGAGAGCCTCATCGGAAGGCGCGGTCATGAGCCCGTCGGACCAATAGCCCTGGTCAAGCACGCCACGCAGCAGCACCGGCTCGCCGTTCAGGAAGAAGCGGAAGCGCCCGGCGGCATCGGAGCGCACCTCCACTGTGCGGAAGGCGGTGTAGCTGTGCACGACATCGGTGCCATAGCGCACGGTGATGTCGTACAGATAGGGATCGTCGGGGCTCCAGCGGTGCACTTCGCCCATATCAAGCGTCACGCGCACCCGCCGCGCCGGACCCGCCTCGCCCGAGGATTCCCGCCCCACCGGCACCGCGCCCTCCTCGGCGGCGGCAGCGCCGGCCGCCACCTGGCGGCCCGTCGCGTCGGAGACGTACATGCGCACCAGGCCCGCCTCGCCGCTCACGTCGATATCGGCGGCGAGCAGGCCGGCCTCCGCATCGGGGTGCAGCTCCAGCCCCAGCACGCGCCGCGCCGGCACCACTTCCAGCCACACCGGCTGCCAGATGCCGCTTTGCGCCGTGTACCAAATACCGCCGCGCTCAAGCTTCTGCTTGCCGCGGGGCTGGGTGCCCGCATCGCTCGGGTCGCGCACGCACAGCGCCAGCACAAACTCGCAGCCCTCAGCGCGAGAAAGCTCGCCCGACCCACCGGCGCACGCACCGCAGCGCCCCCTGCGGCCCGCGCTCGCGCCCTCGCCTTCGGCATCCTCTTCTTCCACGCATTGGGAGGAAATCGCGTCGGTGATATCGAAGGCAAACGGCAAGTAGCCGCCCTCGTGGGTGCCCACCACCTGACCGTTCACGCAGCAAGCGCAGGCGAAATCCACCGCCTCGAAGTGCAGGATGCACCGCTCATCGGGACGGAGCAGGGGAAGGGCCACGCGCCGCACGTACCAGAGCAGCTCGTCGGGCTGCAGCTGGCGACCAACGCCCGAAAGCAGGGCCTCGGGCGAGAAGGGCACCACTATGCGCCCATCGAACTCATCTGGCGGACGCACGGTGCGATGCGCGCCCATGGGCACGAACGCGTAGTCCCACCAGCCGTTGAGCGACACGAACCGATCGCGGGCAAGCTGAGGGCGCGGGTGCTCGGCACGCACCGTTGCCGGATCGAGAGACTCGCCCCACACCGTAAGCAGCGGCCGCTGCTTGCCCGGGTCGTGATCGCGGGGCGCGCTTGCCATCAGGCGTTTGAAATCCATGGCGCTCCTTCCCCGCGCATCAGCACGGGCCCGCCCGCGCAAGCGGACGGGCCCGTTTCCTTACAGACCCTATGATAGCTAAAGAGCGCCGAAGCGCCCTAAACGTCACCGATTCGGCACGCCCGGCAGACGTTTAGGCCACTTCGCGAGCCTCCCCAGCCTGTTCGATATCGAGCATGCGCGTGACCACATCGATGAGCACCTCGTCATCGGCATCGGGATGGGAGCGCAAATAACTCACCAGCCCCACGATAAGCACGTAGAACATCTCGTAGAGGTGGTCGGACTGCTCGCCGTACTTGGTGCGACCAACCACGGGATGGGCCACCATGAACTCGGCACCCTGAGCAGCGAAGCGATTGAGGAAGTCCAAGTACAGAGCAGCGTTTTCTTGCGTAGAAAGGGCCATGCGGAAGGTGTTCTTCTCGAAGAGCACCATGCGCATGATCTTCACCATAGAATGCAGCGACTCATCGGTGCCCTGAACAACACGGCCCTCGTACCAGTGCTGCATGGCCTCCAGAAAGTCGGTGATGTACTGGTCGAGCACCGCGCTCGTCACTTCCTCTTTGTTCTGAAAGTAATGGTAGAACAGCGAGCGCGTGACCCCCACGTGATTGGTGATGTCCTGGATGGAGGTGTGGGCAAGGCCCTTCTCTTCATACAGCTCACGGGCAGCCACGACGATCTCGGCAGAGCGCTTGGCGGTATCGTTGCTGCGAAGCACCTCCCGAGTCGCAATGCCGCGTGTGTTCTTCTTGTTCGACTGCATGGGGGGCCTCCTGTCTGTGGGAGCACCCGAAAAGACGACGCCAGCCGAGATGAGGGGTGCCAAGGGAACATGCATGAGCCTGTGCAAACCGATTGTTTCACCTTAGGGCTTCGCCCCGCTCTGTCGCCATTGTGTCAGCGCTCTGTTACCGCGCTGTCATTAAGCGGCTACAGAGTTTTCAGATTCGCGGTTATCGATGACCTTGCAGCACATCTAATGCGACTGTCTAACGATAGGGTTAAGCTAGGGTATTCCACCTCGGCCCGTATAGCGCGCTGAAGTACAATGGCGACACGCCGCTTTTCCCTCGATAAAGGAGCCTCTGTGGCCAAGCGCATAATTACGATCCTGCTCGCGCTCGTCGGCGCGTTGTTGATTGCCGCCATCGTCTACGTTGCCTACGTCATGGTCAGCTACGACCGTCTGGAAGACAACCTGGCGCTCACCATCGACGCGCCTTTGGCCGCCGACGAAAACGCCCCCACGGTGTCCCCCGATAGCGAGTTCACCGTAATCACCGCCAACCTCGGCTTCGGCGCCTACAACCGCGACTTCGACTTCTTCATGGACGGGGGCACCGGCTCGGTGGCCGCAAGTCCCGAGGTGGTGCGCGAGGACATCATCGGCTCGGCTGAGGCCCTGCGAGCACTCGCGCCCGACTTCGTCTTGTTCCAAGAAGTGGACACAGATGGCACCCGCAGCCATCATATAGACGAGTACGAGCTTTTGCGCACCCAGTTCCCCAGCGACTGGTCGGTGTTTTGCGAGAACTACAACTCGGCCTTCCTCGCCTGGCCGCTGTACGCGCCCCACGGCGCCAACCGCGCGGGGCTTGCCACCTTCTCGCGCCTGCCCGTGGCCGACCCTGTGCGCAAGAGCCTGCCCATTTCCGAGAGCCTCAGCAAGTTCCTCGATTTGGACCGCTGCTATTCCATCGTTCGCGTGCCCGTAGGCGACAAAGAACTCGTGCTCATCAACGTGCATCTGTCGGCCTATGGCGCCGACGCCTCCATCATGGCCGCCCAGCGCGAGAAGCTCTACCAGGACATGGTGGCCGAGCGGGCCGCAGGCAACTACGTCATTGCCGGAGGCGACTACAACCACGACATGATCGGCGTATCGGGCGAGGTATACGGAAACGCCACGCAAGCGGTGGAGAGCTGGGCCAAGCCCTACGACTTCGCCGGCGTTCCCGAGGGCTTCACTGTGGCTGCGAAAGCGAAGCTGGACGAGACCGGCACCGCCGCCTTCCCCGATGCCGCCACCTGCCGCGACGCAGGCCGGCCCTACGATGGCACCAACGACCGCTGGGTGATGGACACCTTCATCTACTCCGACAACATCGAGTGCCTCGACTACGCGACCGTCGATTTAGACTTCGCTTACTCCGACCACAACCCGGTGATGCTGCGCTTCAAGCTGGCCGAATAGCACAGGCGGCCGCCCCTCGCGAGCGCCGGCATCGGATACCCGCTGCGGTACAATGACCGCGAAAGGAAGGGGAGGCCGATGCATATCGAGAAAGCCAGGGGATTCGCGCCCTTGCGGCAACTGGGCTGGGCGTTTCTGCTCGCCTGGGTGTTCTGCGTGTTCTATACCAACGCCGCCGGTGTGCTGAGCGAGGGCGCCGGCCCCGTCTCGGCACCGGCTCTCCTGTTCTACCTCATGCTGCCCGTGGGCGCTTCGGTGGCAGCCCTTGCGGGCATCGTCATCGCCGAGCCGCGCTTCGGAGCGCCCACGAGCCGCGACGCCCTGCTCGTTGCCGCTCCGGTTCTCACGGCGGCGAGCACCCCGCTCATGTTCGTGACGCTGCCCCACCCGGTAGCCAACGCCGTGCTCTTCGGCGCGGCATCCCTGGCGACGGGCGTCGGCAGCGCGCTTCTGTGGGTGATGTGGGGCGAGTACTACGCCGTCGTGCCCCGCGACCGCTCCGAGCTGCTCGCGCCGGTTTCCGCTGTGTCGGCGGCCATCGTCGTGCTGCTGGTGTCGGCCATGGACGGGTGGGTCTCCATCGCCGTGGCCTCGGTGCTGCCGCTTCTGTCCGGCCTGTGCTTCTGGCTCGTGTGGACGCCCGAGGCGGCCCGCACCGAGGATGCGCTGGCATCGGACGCCCGCTCGAGAGCAGACGCAACGGCGCGGCGGCCCCTAGCCGGCCTCGGTCGCACGGGCTTCGGCATTCTCGTCGTGTTCGCCATCGTGAGCATCGCCGGCATGATGGGCGGCGACTCCGTATGCGGCGCGCCCCTGCAGGCCATCCTGGTGTTCAGCGCCCTCATGATGGCCGTGGTGGCGGTCATGGCCGTATCGGGCCCGCGCCGCATCTCGCTGTTCTTCCTCTACCGGTGGCTCTGCCCCACGCTCGTCATCGGCTTCGCGGCCGTCATCCTCTTCGGCCACACGGGCGCCATCGTCGCGACGGCCGCGTCCCTTGGAGGCCGCTTCACGTTCTGCCTCATCGCGCAGGTGTACTTCGCGAACTATGCCCGCGCCGGTCGCGCCAC
>CANEDU010000051.1 GCA_947426355.1 uncultured Adlercreutzia sp.
TGCGACCCAAGTTCGCCGACCTCACGCCGGTGTTTCCCGATGAGCGCTTGCTCATGGAGCACGGCAAGACCACCACCACGGCCCGCGTCATCGACCTGACGGCCCCCATCGGCAAGGGTCAGCGCGGCCTGATCGTGTCGCCCCCCAAGGCCGGCAAGACCACGGTGCTCAAGGACATCGCCGCCGCCATCTCGGCCAACAATCCCGACGTGCATCTCATGTACCTGGGCATTGACGAGCGTCCCGAAGAAGCCACGGACATGGAGCGCTCCATTCGCGGCGAGGTGGTGTCTTCCACCTTCGATATGCCCTCCGAGAACCATATCCAAGTGGCCGAGCTCGTCATCGAGCGCGCCAAGCGCCTCGTGGAGCAGGGCAAGGACGTCGTTATTCTGCTGGACTCCATCACCCGTCTGGCCCGCGCCTACAACCTGGCCCAGCCCGCCAGCGGACGCATCCTGTCCGGCGGTGTCGATTCCACGGCGTTGTACCCGCCCAAGCGCTTCCTCGGTGCCGCCCGCAACATCGAAAACGGCGGCAGCCTCACCATTCTCGCCTCGGCCCTCATCGAGACCGGGTCGAAGATGGACGAGGTTATCTTCGAGGAGTTCAAGGGCACGGGCAACATGGAGCTCAAGCTCGACCGCTATCTGGCCGACCGCCGCATCTTCCCGGCCATCGACCCCATCTCCTCGGGCACGCGCAAAGAGGAGCTGCTCATGGACCCGCAGGAGGCTCCGCTCATCTGGGGCGTGCGCCGCATTCTGGCGAACACGAATTCGACCGAGCGCGCCATGGACATGCTCATCAAGTCGCTTAAGCAGACCAACTCCAACCAGGAGTTCTTGCTGCGCATGGCCAAGAAGATGCAGACCCAGCAGGGTCGTGCGGATGACGGCGTCGAACTGTAAGAAGGCGAGCTAACGTCATGACCGAACAGAACCAATGGCAAAACGCCGCCTGGGGAAGCGCTCCTCAGCCTGGCGCGCCGCAGCCCCAGCCGACCTACGCGCCCCAGGCTCAGGCCCAGGCCGCCTATGCGGCTCCGGCACAGCCCCAGAAGCGTCGCGGCTGGATCGTCGGCCTGGCCGCCGTGCTGACGGTGCTCGTGCTCGGCATCGCCACCATCGGCTCGTGCACCTCGGTGTTCACGAGCTCCATGGGGGCCTTCTCCTACGAGTCGCCCTCCTGGACCGAGACCGTCGCCGGCGACACCGTGGGCATCATCAACATCAGCGGAACCATTCAGTACGACGGCACCACCTCAAGCCCCGAGGGCCTTAAGGCCCAGCTTGACGCTGCGGAGCAGAACCCGCACATCAAGGCCGTCGTGCTGCGGGTGAATTCCGGGGGAGGAGTGGCCACGGCTGGCGAGGAGATGAGCACCTACATTCGCGACTTCTCGAAGCCGGTGGTGGTGTCGAGCGCTTCCATCAACGCGAGCGCTGCTTACATGATCTCGTCTCAGGCCGACTACATCTTCACGGACAAGACCACCTCCATCGGCTCGATAGGCGTCATCATGTCGGTGACCGATTTGTCGGGGCTCTACGAGAAGCTCGGCATCTCCATCGAGAACATCACCTCGGCCGACGCCAAGGACTCCGGTGCCGGCAACCGCCCTCTCACCGAGGAGGAGCGCGCCTGGTACCAGGACCAGGTTGACCAGATCAACGAGGTGTTCATCCAGACGGTCTCCGAGGGCCGCGACATGCCCGTCGATGAGGTGCGCGCCTTGGCCACGGGCCTTACCTTCACCGGTATGGATGCCGTGGAAAACGGCCTGGCCGACGAGCTGGGCACGCAAGAGGCGGCTGTGGCGAAGGCCTGCGAGCTGGCGGGCATCTCCGATGCGGATACCGTGTATCTGCAGTCGAGCTCAAGCGACCTGTCCCGCCTTCTCGATATCATGGGCACGCAAGATTCGCAAGATCTAACCGAGGCTTTGAAGGAGTTAGAGAACCGTGTCGGACTTGAAGGATAACACCCGCGTCCAATGGCCGGCCCGCGCTGTGGTGACGGCTGGCATGCCCTACGGCAACAAGCCCTTGCACTTTGGTCATATCGGCGGCGTGTTCGTGCCCGCCGACGCCTTCGCGCGCTTCTTGCGCGACCGCATCGGGGCCGACAACGTGCGTTTCGTCTCCGGCACCGACTGCTTCGGCAGCCCCATCAACGAGGGCTACCGCAAGCTGGTGGAGGCCGGCGAGTTTGAGGGCACCATCGCCGACTACGTGCTCGCCAACCACGAGCGCCAGAAGTCGACCCTCGAGGCCTTCCAGGTGAGCCTTGACATCTACGATGGCAGCGGCATCGGGCACGCGGGCGACGTGCATCAGATGATTACCGACCAGTTCATCGAGCGCCTGCACGAGGCAGGGCATTTGAAGCTGGACTCTACTCTGCAGTTTTACGACGCCGAGGCGCAGACGTTCTTGAACGGCCGCCAGGTGCAGGGGCGCTGTCCGGTGCAGGGCTGCAAATCCGAACATGCCTACGCCGATGAGTGCGATTTGGGCCATCAATACGCGCCCGTGGACCTCATCAGCCCCGTGAGTACGCTCACGGGCACCAAGCCCGAGATGCGCCCGGTGGAGAACTGGTACTTCGATCTGTCGAACTTCGCCGGCTTTCTAGCCGATTACGTGGAAGCGCTGAAGGCCGACCCGGAGGTGCGTCCCGTGGTGACCAAGGCTATCGAGGAGTTCCTCGTCGCGCCGGTCATCTTTGTGAAAAACGAGCACTACGAGGAGTATCTGGCCCTGGCCGACACGCTGCCGTCCCACGAGTACCGCGACGCCGAGAAGGGCAAGCAGTCCTTCGAAATCGAGTTCGCCGACATCGAGGCCCGCGACGCGGCCCGTGCTGTGCTCGCTGAGCGCGGCATCCGCTTTCGCACCTCGAAGACCCTTGTGCCCTTCCGCATCACCGGCAACATCGAGTGGGGCGTGCGCGCCCCGGTTATCGATGGGGTGGAGGGGCTCACCGTGTGGTGCTGGCCCGAGTCGCTGTGGGCGCCCATCTCGTTCACCATCGCCGCTAACGATGAGCGCGGGCTGCCTCGCACCTGCTGGCGCGACTTCTGGTGCGCCGACGATGCGGTCGTCTACCAGTTCATCGGCCAGGACAACCTGTACTTCTACGGCGTGGCCCAGCCGGCGCTGTGGGAGGCCCTCGCTCCCGCGGGTCTGTTCGCCGATGGCGAGGATTCCCAGATGCGCCAGACGCGGCTCATCGCGAACCACCACATGCTTTTCGGGAAGAAGAAGGCCTCGTCCTCGGGCGCGACGAAACCGCCCACGGGCGAGCAGTTGCTCGAGCACTACACCCCCGAGCAGCTGCGTGCGCACTTCTTGGCCCTGGGCCTCGATCAGAAGTCCGTCGGCTTCTCGCCGAAGCCCTTCGACCCCGACCCGGCCAAGCGCGATGATCCGCGGGTGGCCGATCCGGTGCTCAAGGAAGGCGCGCTGCTCACCAACGTGTTCAATCGCCTGGCCCGCAGCTGCTTCTACGAGGCGGGCAAGAACTTCGATGGCTGCATGCCCTTAGGTCCGGTGACCGAAGAGGTGCGCAAGCGCGCCCACAAGGCCCTGCGCGGCTATGACGAGCTCATGCACAAGGTTGAGCTGCATTCCGTGATGTCGCTGTGTGATGAGTTCATCCGCTTCTCGAACAAGTGGTGGGCCGACGGTATCAAGGCTGCCGAGGGGTCGGGAGATGCGTCGGCACGTCGCCAGGTGCTGCTCGATTCCTTCTACCTGCTGCGCGTGGCCACGCTACTCATGCACCCCATCGTGCCCGTGGGCTGTGAGAAGATCTGCGACTATTTGAGCTTCGGTTTCGAGGACTTCTTCAGCTGGAATTACGATTTCGAATCCAACGACGAGCTGTGCCCGGCCATCGAAGTCGACGCCGGCGCCCACCGCGTCCACGAGCTGCCCCCGCGCTTCGACTTCTTCCGCAAGCACGAGTCGCAGTACAAGTAGGGAAGCGCTTCGGCCATATTCCGTGTTTTATCGCACAATCCCTTGCATATGCGGGGGATTGTGCTATTTTAGACAGGCTGTGTCTGCGAAGGTCGCGGATGCAGCGGCAACTATCACACATGCTCGGGCGACCGGCGCTGCGAGTGGCCACCGGAAAATGCTGCAGTAAGCTGGGAAGACCTCGGGCAGAGGACTAACGAATGGAGAGAACATGACGAAAGTCAGCATCACCACGCTGCTCGACGCCGGCGCGCACTTCGGGCATCAGACCCGCCGCTGGAACCCCAAGATGAAGCCGTACATCTTCGGCAATCGCGGCGATATCTACATCATTGACCTCAAGCAGACCCTCTACGGTCTGGATGCTGCCTACACCTTCGTGAGCAACCTCACCAAGAAGGGCGGCACCGTGCTGTTCGTGGGCACCAAGAAGCAGGCCCAGGAAGCCGTTTCCGAGGCTGCCAACCGTTGCGGCATGCCCTACGTGAACGCCCGCTGGCTCGGCGGTATGCTCACCAACTTCGCCACCATCCGCACCCGCGTGAAGCGCATGGAGGAGCTGGAGGCCATGGACGCCGACGGCCGCATGGCGCTGCTGCCCAAGAAGGAGCAGATCCTGCTGCACAAGGAGCTCGCCAAGTTGCAGACCAACCTCAACGGCATCCGTAACATGAAGAAGGTGCCCGACGCCATCTTCGTGATCGACACCAACCGTGAGGGCATCGCCATCCATGAGGCCCATCGCCTTGGGATTCCCGTGGTGGGCACGCTGGATACCAACTGCGATCCCGACGACGTGGATTACGGTATTCCGGCCAACGACGACGCCATCCGTTCTGTGCGTCTGCTCGCCGACTTCATCGCCGACGCCGTTATTGCCGGCACCGGTGCTGACGTGACCGCCGCCGAGATGGCCGGCGAGACCGCCGCTGCCGAGGTTGCCACCGAGGCCGCCGAGGACATGGCCGCCGGTGCTGCGGCCGAGGTTGTCGCCGACGTCGTGGCTGACGCCGTCTCCGAGTAAACCCGAGGTAGTAAGACTTTCATTCCCCAAAGGAGGAATTCATGGCTAACATCACCGCTTCCATGGTGAAGGAGCTCCGCGAGATGACCGGCGCGGGCATGATGGAGTGCAAGAAGGCTCTGGCCGAGGCCGAGGGCGACATGGAGAAGGCCGTCGACGTGCTGCGCACCCGCGGTCTGGCCGCCGTGGCCAAGAAGGCGGGACGCGCCACCAACGAGGGCACCGTCATGGCCATCGTGGACGACGCCTGCACCACCGGCGCTGTGGTCGAGCTGAACTGCGAGACCGACTTCGTGGGCATGAACGAGAAGTTCAAGGCCTATGCCGAGAAGATCGCCCGCGCCGCCCTGGCCTCCAAGGCCGCCGACGTGGACGCTCTGAAGGCCGCCTCCATCGACGGCGAGACCGTCGAGGAGATCGTGACCGACTGCATCCACGTGATGGGCGAGAACTCTCAGCTGGCCCGCGTGGCCGTGGTGGAGGCCCAGGCCGTGTCCGCCTACATCCACGGCGGCGGCAAGATCGGCGTTCTGGTGACCTTCAACGTCGAGGGCATCGACCCGGCTTCCGAGGACTTCCAGAAGTGCGGCCGCGACATCGCCATGCAGGTCGCTGCTCTGAACCCGGTGTCCGCCACCCGCGAGGACGTGCCCGCCGACGTGGCCGCCCACGAGATGGAGATCTACAAGGCTCAGGCCGCCGAGTCCGGCAAGCCGGAGGCCATCCAGGAGAAGATCGCCGAGGGCCGCATGGACAAGTTCTACAAGGAGAACTGCCTCGCCGAGCAGGACTTCGTGAAGAACCCCGACCAGACGGTGTCCCAGTACGCCGACGAGTGCGCCAAGGCCATGGGCGGCACGATCGCCATCACCGGCTTCGTGCGCTTCGCCCTGGGCGAGTAACACACAGGTAAGAGAGCTCGCACCTGTAGTTTTGCTCCAGAATCAGAAAAGCCCGCGTGGATGCGCGGGCTTTTTTCTATAATAGAAGCACTTATGGATTAATGCATGACTTGCGGGCGTCGCGACGCCCCGGCAAAAGGACTAGAAATGAACCAGGAAGTCATCATCGTAAGGGGCAACCATACCCTTAAAGGCGACGTGCAAATTTCCGGCGCCAAGAACTCGGCGCTCAAGCTCATGGCCGCCTCCATTCTGGGCCAGGGCGAAACGGTGCTGCACAACGTGCCGCTCATTTCCGACATCGAAATCATGGCCGAGGTGCTTGAGCGCCTCGGTGCCACGGTCAAGCGTGAAGGTCATACCCTGCGCATCGATACCGCCAACGTGAACAGCTGCGAGACGCCCTACGAGCTCGTCTCGAAGATGCGCGCCTCCATCTCGGTGCTTGGCCCCCTCATCGGGCGTTTCGGCGAGGCCCGCGTGGCCATGCCCGGCGGCTGCCAGATTGGTGCCCGTAAAATCGACATGCACCTGGTGGGCCTTGAGGCCTTGGGCGTTCACTTCGACGTGGACCACGGTGTGCTGGAGGCGACGACGCCTCACGGCATGAAGGGCACCCATGTCTATCTTGAGTTCCCTTCGGTGGGGGCGACAGAGAACATGCTCATGGCCGCGGTGACCGCCGAGGGCCATACGGCCATCGAAAACGCTGCCTGCGAGCCGGAGATTGAGGACTTGGCCAATATGCTCAACGCCATGGGGGCCAAGGTGGCCGGTGCGGGCAGCTCGCTCATCGAGATCGAGGGCGTGCCGCTCTCGTCGCTGCATCCGTGCGAGCACACCACCGTGGGCGACCGCATCGAGGCGGGCACGTTCCTCGTGGGCGGCGCGCTGACAGGCGGTCCGCTTACGGTGCACGGGGTTGATCCGGCCTTTTTGCGCATGGCCATCATGAAGCTGCGCGCCATGGGCTGCGAGGTTCAAACCGGCGAGGACTGGATTACCGTGAGCCGCGAGACGCCGCTTTGCTCGGTGGACATTCAAACCCTGCCCCATCCGGGTTTTCCTACCGACCTTCAGGCCCAGTTCATGCTGCTGGCAGCTCTGGCCGACGATGTGTCGGTCATCACGGAGAACGTCTTCGAGAACCGCTTCATGTTCGCCGCCGAGCTCATGCGTATGGGCGCTGATGTGACGCTGGACGACCATCATGCTATCGTGCGCGGTGTGGACCATTTGGAAGGCGCCCCGGTGTCATCGACGGACTTGCGTGCGGGTGCCGCCTTGGTGCTGGCGGGCATCGTGGCCGACGGCGAGACGAGCGTGCATCACTTGGAGCACATCGACCGCGGCTATGAGGACTATGCGGGCAAGCTCGCCGCCCTTGGTGCCGATATTCGCCGCGTGCCGGTATCTGAAGTTCGTTAGGCGCGCCCATGGCTTTGCACGGTAGAAAGGCCCCTTCGGCCAAACAAGCTCGCCGTACTTCGAGACGCGTGAACGATGCGATGGTTGGTACCCACGTGGAACGCAGTGGCGGACGAGGTCGCCATGCGTCGCCCGCGCCCGGTACGACGACGAAGGTCGATTTCTCCGACAGTCGTCGAGGAAGACGAGCGGACCGAGGCGTTGTCGATCAGGTGGATATCGGAGCTGCGACCGGCGAGTCCGACGCGGACTACGCTCGTCGCCGTGGGCGACGTGGCTACGTGGAAGAGATGCAGGCCCAATCTCGACGTAAACGGGCTTTCTTCATCGGCGTTGTGGCGGCGGTGGCGTTCGCCGTGGCGGCCGTAGCGGGCACGATTGCATTTTTTACCTGGTCTGATACGCAGCTCTCACTCAATGATTCCAACGCGGGAGAGGCTCTGGTTCTTGCCGAGGACGACTCGCTTTCATATGCCTTGTGCGTTGCGAACCTGGCGACTGATTCGGTGGCGCCAAGCGAGACCGATTTGGCTATTATGGCCGTGCGTATTGACGAAACATCTCGCACGCTCACGTTCATTTCGGTGCCGCCCTCTATTTCCGTTGCTTTGTCAGATGACGAGATGCATCCTCTGAGCGAAGCGACCGCCATTGGCGGTGACGCTGAACTTGTGCGCGCCGTGGGCGATTTGCTTGGTGTGGAATTCGCCCATTTTGCAAGCATTAGCGCTGAGGGACTGGCAGCGCTCGTCGATATGGTGGGCGGTGTGGCTGTGGAGCTGCCCGAGGAGGTGGATGACCCGAGGGCTGGCATCCATGTGCTGTCCGCTGGCTCTCAAGTTCTAGACGGACCGCAGGCTCTTACGCTCCTGCGCGCTTCAAATTACGCGAACTCTCTGGAAACCCAGGCAAAAATGCGCGCGCTGCTGACGGTGAATTTGGCGGATCGGGCGTCGTCGGGGGAGGGTCTTGCCTTCCCAAGTGTGGTGGCAGACGGCTCTTCGTATGTCTACACCGATTGGTCGAGTGGTCAGATAATCGCCCTGGGAGATGCGCTGCGTCCCCTCACTGAAGCGACAGTTTATGCTGCGGTGGTTCCTGGCCGTTTGGTGGATCCAGGCGACGGCTCAAGCGACGTTTACACCGTTGACTCGGAAGAGCTGACTTCGTTGATGAAAGCGGTTAACGCTGGAGAGTCGCCCGAAAGTACGAAGGGCGATCTCTCGTCGGTCAATCGCGAAGAAATCACGGTTGAGGTGCGTAATGGCAGCGGTATCACGGGCGCCGCTGCCCGTTGTGGCGAGCTGCTCGATTCATACGGGTACAAGGTAGAGTCTGTGGGCAACGTAGACGATGCGACGGTGTATCCCGAGACGCTCGTCATTTACAAAGACGACGCCTTCGAGCTCGCCTCTCAAGCCATCGTGAGCGATCTGTCCGCGGGCCGGGTGGTAAACGGCGGCGATTTCTACCACTTCGACACCAACGTTTTGGTGATTATCGGCAGCGACTGGATCGGCTAGGAGGCGCGGGCCCGCCCTGTGCTATGATGCCCTCGATACAAGAACCTCTCATGATAGGAGTGACTCATGGTTGAGAAGTCCGATGTGGCGGCCGTGCTGGAGCTGATTCGCCCGAGCCTTCAGGCCGACGGCGGCGACGTGCAGCTGGTGGACGTGTCCGAGGACGGTGTGGTCACCGTGGAGCTGCAGGGCGCCTGCAAGGGCTGCCCCATGTCCCAGATGACGCTCGCCAACGGCGTGGAGCGCATCCTGAAGGAGCGCGTGCCCGGCGTGACCAGCGTGGTGCCGGCCCCGTAAGCGGCGGCGAATGTGGAAGACGGACGGGCTCTTCGGGGCCCGTCTTTTTATGAGAGAGGCTGGTGTATGGAAGGCTGTTGGAGCTTTCGCGGATGCGATGACGAGATGCAGGGGCGCTGTCCGCACAACGTGCCGGGAGAGCCCTGTCCGGCGGATTGCCACTATGCTGCGTGCCATCGCCCGACCCATGTGGTGTGCGACGACTTCGACGTGCTGCTGAATCCTAGCCGCGATTACGACGCGGCCGTAAAGCAGGTGTGCCGCTTCTGCGAGCACTTCCTCAAGAACGGTCCGGACATCGATCCAAAGACGTGCACCCGCGACAAGTTCAGCGGCCGCAATCGATTCTTGCTGTAAGGAAACGAATGCGCGGTCAAGGCGCTCTTGACGCCGTGTCGCGCACCGGCTCTGCTACAATGCGGAGCAGGACAGTGATGATTCTGAGGCAAAGGCGGTGAGCGCGGTGAAGACGATGGTGACCTGCCCGGCTTGCAGGGCCGACGACGTCGAGCTTGCCTCCTTCGACTCGCTCATGGCCCTGCGAAGCGATGTCGCCCTGTACACCCTGACCTGCCCGCACTGCGCCACGCGTATTTCCGCGCTGTTGCCCATCCCGCCCGAGCTGCGGGAGGAAGTCATGTTCGCTGCAATCGAGCTGGGTGCCGGCATGGGCGCCCACGAGGGAACATCCTGATGCTGAATGAAATCTACCAGGGGCTCGACCCCATTGCCTTTTCGCTCGGACCGCTGGTGGTCCGCTGGTATGGCCTGGCCTACGTGGCCGGCTTCGTCTGCGCCGCCGCCATCGTGTATTTCGTGGCTCGGCGCTGGAAGCTCGGCGTGTCCGAGGACAACCTGCTGACGCTCATGGTCTGCGCTATCGTCGGCGTGGTTCTGGGTGCGCGAATCGGCTACGTGCTCTTCTACGGAGACGGCTACTATCTCGCCCATCCGCTTGAGATCTTCGCCTTCAACCAGGGGGGCATGAGCTTCCATGGCGGTATGGTGGGCCTGCTCATCGGCGGTGCCGTGGCGGCGCGCATGACGCGCATCCCGTTTCTCACCCTGGCCGATCTGGGCTCTATCGCCGCGCCCGTGGGGCTGTTCTTCGGCCGCTGCGCCAACTTCGTGAACGGCGAGCTGTGGGGCGCGCCCACCGACGGGCCCCTCGGCGTCGTTTTCGGCGGCGCGGCCGGCATGATGCCGCGCCACCCCAGCCAGCTTTACGAGGCGGTGCTCGAGGGACTGGTCATCTTCTGCGTGCTCTACGCGCTCTCGCGCAAGGTGCCGCCGCGCCCGCAGGGCACCTTCGTCGGCTGGTTCATGGTGCTCTACGGCGTGTTCCGCTTCCTTATCGAGTTCGTTCGCGAGCCCGATGTGCAGCTGGGATACCTTTGGGGCGGCTGGCTTACCATGGGCCAGGTGCTCTCGGCCCCGCTCATCGTGGCCGGGGTGGCATTGCTCATCTATGCGGCGAAGACGCGCAAGCCCCAGCAGGGTCCCTCGCTTGCGGGGGCGGCGGGCTTCGATGCGCCGTTGGGAGGTGCCTCGACGAGCGAGGCGGACGACGATGCTTCCCATAAGGCGGAATAGGGTTTTCCTGTAACGACGCGGTGTCACTCGTCAATGCGCGCCGTGCCTGACGGGCCGTTGCCCTACAATGTCGCGAAGCGGCTGTGCTCTGCAGCCGTCGTATTTTTCGATACCGAACGCAAGAGATATGAGGTGCAACATGGATGTGAAGTTCTTCAAGTGCATGCATTGCGGAAACATCGCCGTGAAGGTGTTCGACGCCGGCGTGCCGCTGGTGTGCTGCGGCGAGAAGATGGTGGAGCTGGTGGCCGATTCCCAGGACGCGGCGCTGGAAAAGCACGTGCCCGCCGTTGAGGTTGAGGGCAGCAAGGTCGTCGTGAACGTGGGCTCGGTGGACCATCCCATGACCGAGGAGCACTGGATTCAGTTCATCTGCCTGGTCACCGACAAGGGCTACCAGATCAAGCCGCTGACTCCGGCCGATGCCCCCCATGCCG
>CANEDU010000052.1 GCA_947426355.1 uncultured Adlercreutzia sp.
CCGGGGGAAGGCGACGGGGATTTCCGGCTTTGTTTTCCGTGCGTTTCGGCATTGTAAGCGCCCCAAGGCGAACGGTTTTGCGCAGCAAGGACCGAGGGGGACTCCTTTTGCATCGTGCCGCGGGGAAATGTCGAGGAACGCCCTCATCAATGGGCAGTTCGGGCCTTGGAACGTGGACAATTTATGGGTATCTCGCGGGTAGCGGGCGCGTGAGGGGCGTTGAGACGCGCGCGGGCGGTTCTCTTGTGTGAAAATGAACGCCTAAAAGACAGGGTGTTACGAGGCCCGTGGAATGAGGACGCGGGCCCGCGCGAAGGAGATAATCGTCCATGGAGTTGACGCGGAGAGGCTTTCTGGCCCGCGCCGGTGCGACTGCGGCCGGGGGAGCGGTGCTGGGACTGGGGCCCACCTGGGCCTGGGCCGATGAGGAGGCGCCCGAAGATGCGGCGGAGGCTGCCCCTTCCGAAGAGGTTGCTGCGCCGACGGGTCCCGTGGCGGTGTGCGAGGAGTGCCCCGGTGGGTGCACGATGGTGCTCAAGGTCGATGACGGACGCCTTGCGGATGTCGAGGGCGACGCGACCAACCCGCTGTCCGAGGGGCGTCTGTGCTTGCGGGCTCAGGTGCTGACCGAGGTGCGCGAGGGCGCGGCCGGCTCGTCCGACGAGGCGGCGGACAAGCCGGTCCGCCTGCAGACGCCGCGCGTGCGTCGTGCCGGGTCGGATCGGTGGGAGGATATCTCTTGGGACCGCGCGCTGGACGAGATCGCCAACTTGGTGAAGGACACCCGCGATGCCACGTTCGAAGAGCGCATCGATGCGGCGGAAGCTTCCGATGAGGCCGAGGGCGAGCGCGCGAACTCCTTCGACGATTGGGATTGGAGCGATGCGGGACAAGAGCGTCGTCCGAGCGGCGTGCCGGTCATGCGCACGCGGGCCATCGGCAGCTTCGGCGGTGGGCGCCTTCTTGTGGAAGAGCAGTATCTGCTCATGAAGGCCCTGCGTTCCTGGGGCGTTGTCAACCTCGATTCCGAGGCGGCCTTCGGGCGCCGGGCCTTTGCGGCCGGCGCTGAGGCAACGCTCGGCATCGCCGAGCCCGACGGGCTGTGGGCCGACATCGCCAACGCTGGTGCGGTGCTCACGCTGGGCGCCGACATCGCCCAAAGCCAGCCTCTCTCCTTGCGCTGGGTGGAGCGCGCCCGAGATGCCGGTGCCGTATGGATCGTGGTCGATCCGGTGCGCTCCGCTACCGCCGAGATGGCCGACATCCACGTGCCCCTGCGCCCTGGCACCGACATAGCCTTCCTGGGCGGCTTGGCCAAATACATCGTGGACAATGCGCTCTGGCAGCCGGAGTACGTGCTGAACTACACCAACGCCTCTTATCTGATGGACCCCGCTTTCGGCTTCGACGAGGGCGCCGGTGCCTTCTTCGGATGGGATCCCATGACGGGCACCTACGACAAGGCGAGCTGGGCCTACCAGACTGACGGGTTCGACACCTGGAACATGCGCTACGACGGCGAGTATGCCTGGGTGCGCGGCGAGGGCGTGCCGGTGTGGTCTATTCCCTCCCAGCCGCGCTGCCGGCGCAACATTACCCTGCAAGATTCCGCGTGCGCCTGGGTGCGTCTGCAGGAGTTCCTCGCCCGCTACGACCTGGACACCGTGGCTACGGTGTGCGGCGTGGAGCGAGCGCTGCTCGAGCGGGCCTATGGCGCCTTTGCGGCCACGGGCGCTCCGGAGGGCGCGGGCAAGATGCTCGTCGGGCCGGGGCTGGTGCAGCACGGCACGGGGGCTCAGGCCTCGCGCGCGGCGTCGTTGGTGCAGCTTCTGCTGGGAAACGTGGGCGTGCCCGGTGGCGGGCTGTCCTATATGGGCGGGGCCGCCAACGAGATTGCGGCTGATGCCGTGGGTCTTGCCCCCGGCTCCTTCAACGGCGGCCTTCCCTGGCCTACCGAAGATGAGGCGACGCTGAAGGCGTGGCTCGAGGCCCACACGGCTTCGGCGGGCTTCGGCTCGCGCCGGCCCAAGGAGCTCGTCTCGGCCCTGCGCGAATGGTGGGGAGAGCGGGCCGCTACCGACAACGATTACGGCTACGACTGGCTGCCCAAGGCACCGGCGGGCGGCGCCTCCTTCAACGAGGCGCTGCGCGCAGGATCCTTGCAAGGGTGCTTTTTGTGGAGCACCGATTTGGTAGGCCAGGGTGGCCAGGGGGTGACGGCCGAGGACGTGGGCCGGCTTTCCTGGCTTGTGGTGGCCGACGGCTCGCCGAACCTAGCCGCCTCGTTCTGGGAGCGCGTGGAAGATCCCTCCCAGCAGCAGACGACGGTGTTCCAGCTGCCCTGCGCCCTCGGGTTCGAGAAGACGGGCATCCGCGCGAGCGGCGGCCGGGTGCTGCAGCACGCCACGGCCGCCCTGGCTCCAGCGGGGGAGTGCCGTACCGACGCGGCCATCATCGGCGAGCTATGGGAGCGGGTGTTCAACCTCTACGATACGAAGGGCGGCACGGCGGCCGACCCCATTCTGAACGCGAAATGGGACTACACGACCGCCGACGGCATCGACCTGGTGAAGGTGGCCTGGGCGCTGAACGGCTATGTGGTCGAGGACAGCGATTGGGATGCCGGCGAGATGGCGTTTCTGGAAAGTGCCGCCACCCTGCGCGCCGATGGCGCGACGGCCTGCGCGGTGGCCCCGTTCGCGGGTCTGTGGTGCAACGCGAGTGCTGCGGGCGATGCGGACGAGCAGCCGGTGGGATGGCGCGACGGCGCCGATGAGAGCGGCCTGGGACTTTACCGAGGCTGGGGCTTTGCTTGGCCGGGCAACGTGCGCGTGCGCGGCAACCGCGCGAGCGCGAATTTGGCAGGGCAGCCCTGGGTGCGCGAGCGCAACCTGCTTGCCTGGGAGGGGGAGAGCTGGGCATGCGTCGACGCTCCGGATTTCCCCACGCTGCGCGACGGCCGTTGGCTCGAGCCGGACAACCTCGCCTTCCCCGGCGTGTGGGAGCAGGTGGGTCTTTTGGTGTCGGACCGGTTGGACGACGGTCCGCTTCCCGAGCACTACGAGCCCCTTGAGTCGCCGCTGAACAACCGCCTGAACGGCGCCTACGCTTCGCCGGTGCTGCTCGCGGCAGCCTCGAAGGCCTCTCAGGGAACCGTCGGCGATGGCGCGCTGGACGAGGCGCTTGCCGACGCCCTGGCTCCCGATTACTCCGCTGTGCAGGTCGATCGCGCGACCTATCCCATTTCGGCCATCGTCAACGGCGCCGATGCGCGCGAGGGCGCCCGGCGAGTCGAGAGCGCGACGCGCGCGGCCTTGGAGACCGGTTGCTTTATCGAGGTGTCGGCGAATCTCGCCCGTATCCGCGGTTTGGAAACGGGCGACATGGCGCGCGTGTTCAACGAGCGCGGGTCGATGGAGGCGCCCGTGCTCGTCACGGACCGCATCCGGCCCTTCCAGTGCGAGGACAACGAGGGGCACTACCTTTGCTTGAACGGCATGGAATACGGCGGCGATGAGGTGCCTCCGCGTTTTTGGAGTGCTCTGGTTCCCGCTGTGGAAAGCCCGGTGGGCGCTGCCCGCGAGAGCAAGGGCTTTTTGGTCGATATTGAGAAAGCCTAGGGGACATCATGGCTGAGAAAGCACTCTATTTCGATAGCAGCCGGTGCTCTGCGTGCCAGGCTTGCGTGGCTGCCTGCAGGTGGCATTTCGGCATTGCGGACGGCGCTGGCGTACGCGACGAAGCGGTGCGCGCCTTCGGAAGGGCGCTGGCCTTTGACGAAGAGGCTCCTCTGGCGGTAGTGCGCACCGAACGCGTGCAAGCCGATGGAAGCGTGCTTTGGGAGCCGTCGCGTTTGGGGTGCGTCCATTGCGCTCAGGCCCCCTGCGCGGAAGTGTGTCCCACGGGCGCGCTGGCCGTCAACAACGCAACGGGTTTCGTCGTTCTGGACGGCAGCCGTTGCGTGAGCTGCCATATGTGCGCCATGGTCTGCCCCGCCGACGCGCCGCGCCATCATGGCGAGCGGGGCGAAGTGCGCCTCTGCGATGGCTGTGCGGCCGAGGTGGCCGAAGGCGGCGTGCCGGTCTGCGCGGCTGCCTGCCCCCTGGACGCTCTCGTTTTCGATGATCGCGAGGCGGTGGTGGCCCGCGCCAACGAGCGCGCGGCGGCGTTGCGCGAGCGCGGCTGGAGCGATGCCTCGGTGCTCGGCGTGAGCGAGCAGGGCGGACATCATGTGGTGCAGATCATGAAGTACGGCGTGGCCGGCAGCGCGCACGAGACGCTGGCTAATACCGGCGAAGTGGAGTGGCTCGATGCGGCGAAGATGGCCGGACCGGTGTCTTTGGGCATTCTCGGTCTTGCCGCGGCGGGTGCGGTGGTCGGGTATTCCGCCGAGTCGCGCAGGCAGAAGGCCGCTGAGGCCGAGGCGGCAGCCGCTTCGGCCGGCACGCTCAACCCGTTTTTCGCCGACGAGGACCTCGAAGGCGAGGGCGAAGAGGGCTCCCGCGACGTGGTTGGCGAGTCGGCTCTGGAGGCGGCCCTGCGCAAGCGCAACGCCCTGCGTTCCAGGAAAGGCGCCACGCCGGCTGCGGCTGCAGCGGCGGCCGTCGCCGCCGTGCCGGTGGAGGAGTACCATTGGTATACCGCTGATGCGGTCGAGTCGCTTGAAGACGAGTTTGCGCCCGAAGCCGAGCCGCGCTTGGTGAGCTGCGGCCGCGAGCGCTTCGGCATGAAGGACTACGCAGCAATCGACGATGCCTGGGATGCCGCCTCCGACGATGCGGACGATGCCGACGAGATTCCCGTCGTAGACGAGCTGAGCGACACCGGTGAGCTTTACGACCTGGAGGAGTTCAACCGCCTCCTCGCCGAAGACGCCGCTTTTGCCGAAGACACCGAGCTGCTGCTCGAAGATACGGAAGAGAGCGGGGCGGAGGAGGATGTCTCACTCAAAAAATAGCGAATTTGGTATGTTGAATATGCTATAATGCAAAACTGCGAGGGACGGAACCGAACCGTCCCCCGCAGGGTCTAAACCCGCTCGTCGCTGGAACCGCTGGGCGGGTTTTTTCGTGCCCCTATGAGCACGAGAACCCACCTAACGAATTCCCACAACATGGCGGAGAGTAGACCCGCAAGCACTGAGGTGACAAATTCCCTCATCGGTTTCACCCCCTTCCCATGGCTCGGAGGTGTGTGCTTGTGCGGGATTGACCCGCGCCCTGGCTCTCTTTTCGAGGGACAGGGCGCGACTATCCCGCCGACATTATTTGTGTCGCAGTAGTTCGAGTTTGGCTTTCAGTTTGTTGTAATGACGCAGCTCTTCGGAGGTCCAAGGGCCGAAGAGGATGTCCTTTAAGGCGTCGCTTGCGGTGCCCCGATAGGTTTCGCTTGGGAAAAGCTTGGTCTGGCTGCGATCGTAGAGGGAAATGCTCTCAAACAGCCCGCTTTCTTCGAGGACGCTCAAGTTCGAAACAATTTGGTCGATAATCTTGTTGTGGTAGGCGGGGTCGGTAGCGCGGGGCGTAGTACCAGCGAGGCGCATTTCCTCATAGCGTATCTGGCAGCTGACGAGCGAGATTTCCGGCTTCACCGCCATGAGCGCCAGCGATACCTCATAGCCGCGCTCTCGAAGCAGCCTCGCTGTTTTCGTCGGCACCTCGGCCGTGCGCAACGTCCCTTCGATGATGAGGTTGTAGCCAATGCGGGAAAGCGAGTCGATAAGAGCTTCGGTCATACGACCCGCCCAAGGTGCCGTGTAGTTGACGGCCTCGTCGCCGTAGGCGTGCTGTAGTTCGGCGAAGCGGGGATGGAATTTGCGGTAATCATCGCCAATGACGCTGATGATATTGCCTGCGAGATTGCTTCGAATGATCTTATGGAGGGTGGTTTTGCCGGCACCGCTTTGGCCACCAAGTAGGAAAGCCTGCGGCGGTGAGGCAAGGGTTGGCCTATAGGCATTGAGGAGGTTCCAGCGAAGCTCTTCAAGCTTTTCCTGGAATTCCTTTTCGGAAAACTGTTCCAGGTCTTTCATTGCTAGGCCGCCTTTGCGAGCTGAGTTTCAATGAGGCGCTGAAAACCCTTAAGCTGCCCCCGTATTTCCCCCAAACTGGTCTTATCGGTTGTTGCGTCGGAGAGAATTTCGGGAACGAGGCGCGCGATTTGCTGCTCGATGTCATCGTAGATCATCGCCAGTGCATCGTCGCCATTGAGACGCGCGTCGGCACGGGCCTTGGAGATTTGGGCCATGATGTCCCAGGCGGTTTCGTTCAGCACCTCCTGCTGCAAGGTGAGTTCGTAGATTTCGGTCATGTCCATGATGTCCCCTTCCTCGTCGAACGTGACTTCCGCATAGACAATTTTCTCGACTGATGCGCGTTGCTTGGATGTGAGCACGCTGCCATCGCGCCTGAGGCAATCGGCCATAAACTCGGGGATAGCAGCAGCGCGGATGAGGTTCGCGTTGGCCTTGGAGGGCGTCACCCCTTGCTCGTAGCGAGCGATACTGGCCTCGCCAATGCCCAGGATGCGCGCAAAGGCCTGCTGCGAAAGCCCGTAGCGCTTGCGAATGCTCTTAATAGTCTGCGGCGTAATCTCGTCAATCATGGCTGTTCCTTCAAACGATGAATATGACGTATTTAACATAGCATCTTTTGAGGAATCAGGAAAGAGAAATTTATAGAAAGATGGAAAAACTGGCATTCTTGAAACTATCAAAAGATAGAAAAAGGCGACTCCGAAGAGTCGCCTTCCCGAAAAGCCGAGGAGCTAAAGTCCGCCCTCTAATCGCGGGTGAGTTTGCGGTGGAGGCGGTGGGGCTTGGCAGCCTCCTTGCCCAGGCGCGCCTCGCGGTTGGCTTGGTAGGCCTCGAAGTTGCCCTCGAAGAAGTGCCAGCGACCGGGGTTCTCGTCATCGCCTTCCCAGGCAAGGATGTGGGTGGCGATGCGATCGAGGAACATGCGGTCGTGGCTAACGACCACCGAGCAACCGGGGAAGTCGAGCAGGGCGGCCTCGAGGCTGGAGAGCGTTTCCACGTCGAGGTCGTTGGTGGGCTCGTCCAAGAGCAGCAGGTTGCCGCCCTCCTTCAAGGTGAGGGCCAAATTCAGCCGGTTGCGCTCGCCGCCCGAAAGCACGCCGGCCGGTTTCTGCTGGTCGGCGCCCTTGAACCCGAAGGCGGCCACGTAGGCGCGGGAGGGCACCTCGGTCTCGCCGACCATCATGTAGTCGGTGCCGCCAGACACCACTTCCCAGAGCTTCTTGTCCGGGTCGATGCCGGCGCGGTTCTGGTCAACGTAGGCGATTTTCACCGTCTCGCCCACTTCCAGCTCGCCGCCGTCGAGGGGCTCCAGGCCCACGATCGTCTTGAACAGCGTCGTCTTGCCCACACCGTTGGGGCCGATGACGCCCACGATGCCGCCCTGGGGCAGCTCGAAGGACAGGTCGTCGATGAGCACGCGGCCGTCGAACTCCTTGTGCAGGTTCTTCGCCACGAGCACCTTCGAGCCCAAACGCGGGCCGGCGGGAATCTGAATTTCTGCGAAGTCGAGCTTCTTGGCTTTGCCGGCCTCGGCCACCATGGCTTCGTAGTTGGCCAGACGGGCCTTCGACTTGGCCTGGCGCGCCTTCGGTGAGCTGCGCACCCACTCCAGCTCGCGCTCCATGCGTTTGGCGAGCTTTGCCTGGGCCTGGCCCTGCTGAGCCATACGGGCAGCTTTGGTCTCAAGGTACGTGGAGTAGTTGCCCTTGTAGGGGAACAGCTGGCCGCGGTCCACTTCGCAGATCCACTCGGCGGCGTTATCAAGGAAGTAGCGGTCGTGGGTGACGGCGAGCACGGCGCCGGGATAGTTCTTCAGGTGCTGCTCGAGCCACAGCACCGACTCGGCATCCAGATGGTTGGTGGGCTCGTCCAAAAGCAGCAGGTCGGGCTGCTCCAGCAGAAGACGGCAAAGCGCCACGCGACGGCGTTCGCCGCCGGAAAGGATAGTCACGGGAGCATCCGGGTCGGGGCACTGCAGCGCGTCCATGGCCTGGGAGAGTTGCGAGTCCAAATCCCATCCGTTGGCTGCGTCGATCTCGTCCTGCAGCTTGCCCATCTCGTCCATAAGGGCATCGTAGTCGGCGTCGGGTTCGGCCATCTCCTCACCGATCTTATTGAAGCGCTCCACCTTGGCGAGCACGTCGGAAAACGCCATCTGAATGTTCTCGAGAACGGTTTTGTCCTCGTCCAGCGGCGGCTCCTGCAAAAGGATGCCCACAGAATAGCCCGGCGTCAGGCGCGCCTCGCCGTTGGAGACCTCCTCCAGGCCGGCCATCACCTTCAAAAGCGTGGACTTGCCCATGCCGTTGGGCCCCACGACGCCGATCTTCGCGCCGGGGTAGAACGACAGTGTGACGTCGTCGAGAATGACCTTGTCGCCCACAGCCTTGCGAGCCTTGTACATCTGGTAAATGAACTCCGCCATGATGCTCCTGTTCTTTGCGTCCGCCGCAGCCGCGCCGCAGCGAGGGCGTTCAATGCTTGGGCGGTATTTTCCCAGAAGCTATCCGTCTTCGCTATGGGGCTTATGGGATACTAGAGGAAAACCGCGACTGAGGGAGTCATATGATTCGCGTTCTGTTTGTTTGCCACGGGAACATCTGCCGGTCGACTATGGCCGAGTTCGTGTTGAAGGACATGGTGGCCGCGCGCGGGCTGGCCGACGAGTTCCGCATTGAGTCGGCGGCCACGAGTACCGAGGAAATCGGCAATCCCGTGCATCCGGGCACCCAGGCGGTTCTGCGCGAGCATGGCATCGGCGGCTTCGAGAAGAAGCGCGCTCGTCAGCTGCGCCGGGCCGACTACGACCAGTGGGATTGCCTCATCGGCATGGATACGGCCAACATCCGCAACATGAACTGGATCTTGGGCGGCGATCCCGAGGGCAAGGTGCACAAGCTTCTGGAATTTGCCGGCACAAGCCGCAGCGTGGACGACCCCTGGTACACGGGCGATTTCGAAACCACCTACAACGACGTGGTCGACGGCTGCGAGGGCTTGCTGGCGTATTGGGGGTTCTAGCCGAGCCGAGTCTTCAGCTCTTTTCCAGCCCGTCGCTTGGTGTGCGATGCGCCAGGCCCCATCGCCTCTGCCCGCTCGGGCGCCCAATACGGCGAATCGAATAACCTGTTTCAGCGAGAAACCTTGGTTGCGCTTGACCTTGACGTAGGGAGAACCCTTATCTTCGCGGTGCGCAGCGATAGGCTTGGCGCACCGCGTTGGCCAATCGGAGGGATTGGCCGCACAGACCGCAAGACCGAGGAGGTGAGGGGCGGGCGGTCTTCCAGAGCGCCCCGCGACGAGGGGACTTTGGCGCGGTTCAAACTGCGAACAAGGAGACAAGTAAATGGGAAATCGAAAGAGAGCGGCCCTTGCTCTAGGCACGATGTGCCTGGTTGGGGCCCTGGCCTTTGGAAGTTTGGGAGGATGTGCCCCCAAGGCAACGGATGCGTCCTCAAAGGCGGCGGGCGATGAGGCGAAGCCGCCTGCGGCTTCCACGTATCTGCCGGCGGTCATCGAGAAGGAGAACGGCGTTAAAGTGCAGCGCACGCCGGATGAGACCATAGAGCAGAACACGCTGGATGGCGGCTACTCCTACTTCCTCCAGAGCGAGGAGACCATCGAGCAGGTGCCGTACAACACGACGTACCTGCACGCTGACGAGCGCGGCTGCGGCTCGTGCCACGAGGATTTGGCTGAGAAGCTCAACAACATGACGTGGAGCCATGTCGATCTGACGAATAGCTACGGCATTCAGATCACCGTGCAGATGTGCAAGGACTGCCACACGTTCGGCTACGGCTACATGGCCAATCAGCACTCGTTCGGCAGCATCATCCACGGCATCCACGAGGACGCAAGCGATGACATCGATTGCTGGAGCTGCCATGTGGGCACCGATCCGGCCAAGGGCATGCAGCTGTGGGACGAGGCCAAGTACACCCAGCTGCGCGGTATTCGCGCCGTGTCGCCGGTCGAGGGCGATTTCTCCTACGACCAGGATAAGATCACGCCCAACGACGCTCTGTTCGACTTCGATTGGCTGTACTACGACAACGACTACATGCGCCACGAGAAAACTGCCGAGAACGCCGAGCTGGACCAGGAGACCTTCGACAATTGGACGGTGACGGTGAGCGGCGCGGTGGCAAACGAGAGCACCAAGACGCTTCCCGAGCTGGTGGAGGCCTTCGGCACTGAGGACATGACGGCCACGCTGCACTGCACGCTGGACTCCATCGGCGGTCCGCTGATTCAGAACTGCGAGTACACCGGCGTGCCGTTGAAGAAGATGCTCGAGGCGGCGGGCGTTGCCGAAGACGCGGCGGCGCTGCAGATTCTCTCTTCGGACGGCTTTGTCGAGGTCATGGATATCGCCAAGGCGGACAACACGTTGCTCGGTCTTAAGGTGAACGGCGAGACGCTGCCCTGGGCCCAGGGATACCCGGTCGTTCTTGTGGCGCCGGGCGCGGCGGCGCCGGCCTGGGTGAAGGAAGTCTCCGATATTGTCGTGCTG
>CANEDU010000053.1 GCA_947426355.1 uncultured Adlercreutzia sp.
TGGCCAGCGTGACCCAATCGACCGTCGCACCGCTCTCGGACGTGGCGCTGGATGCCAGAACGAGCGCCGCGCTCACGAGCTTTGTCGTAGAAACCGGCCCCGTCGCATACACGTCAACTTCCATGCCCGGCTCTACCGACCCGCCCACGGCCTGAACAGCCCGGACCGGAACGCTGATGGCCGCCAGGCCCTCAGGGACGCTCAAAGAGAAATCACTCGCCTCCACACGACGGGCGCAAATGACTTCGCCCTTGATGATGCTCGAACCCAGACGCTGTCCGACAATTTGCGAGGCGTCGGTCACCGCTCCGTCCGGTAGAAGGTCAGCCACCCACATCTTCGTGACCAAAGATGATGAGTCCACAATCTCGCCGGCCGCCAAATCTCTTTTGGCCACGCACACTTCAATCTGGTCGCCCCCGTAGCGCTCAAGCGCCTCGGCACGGGCGGCGTCCACCTCTCCGCGCACGCTGCCCACATAGAGCGCCACGCACAGGGCGCAGCACAGCCCGCAGGCCACCGCACCCCATTTCGTCTTGTTGATCGCCATTGCTTCTCCTGCCTTTCGAAAACAAGGCAATCATGCAAGCGCAGAGTCGCAAAAATGACGCGGGGATTTCCCGTTTCGCACCTCCCGCAAAGCGCAAGAGCGTCACGGGAGACGCGCAAAACGTTCTCCCGCAATTCTCGCTCATGCGACAAAATTGAAATTTCTGCAGGCGCGCTTCACCAGCATTCGTCTGCCAAAGTCTGCCGAAAACAGAGCTAGATAGAGTGGACTATCAAAAAAGAAAAACCCCGCGTAAGCTGGGGTTTTTCTTGTTATGACTATGGTGGTCGCGGAGGGATTTGAACCCCCGACCTTGTGCTTGTAAGGCACCTGCGCTCCCGCTGCGCCACGCGACCCTGTGCAAGCGCGAGCCTTTGTCGCGCGAGGTGATATTGTGACACAAACCTTCCCATCGGGCAACTGAAGAGCTGAAACAGGAGGCATACTCGCAGGCCCCTTATTTCACAAAGTCCCTAGTTCTTGAAATAAGGGACGCGATGAGCCTTTCGAAGTTGCTGCAATTTCAGCCAAGACGTCCCTTCGCAAAGCGCTACCATAGGGCCACTATGGCTGAGCCGCGAAACAACAAGCAATCCCCAAACAAGGTGCGCCTATGAAGGCCCATCTGCTTGCGGCCTTCACCGTGTTTGTGTGGGACATCACGTTCGTTTCCACCAAGGTGCTGCTCGTCGATTTCTCGCCGATGCACATTCTGTTCATCCGCTTCGCCCTCGGCTTCATCGCCCTGTGCTGCTTGCGGCCCGCCGCCTGCCGCTACAGCAGCGACGCGACGAGCGGTTCTTCGCGCTCGCCGGGCTTACAGGCATCGCCTGCTCTTTCCTCATGGAAAACGTGGCCCTGGTGTTCACGAGCGCCACTGCCGTGGGTGTCATTGTTGCCACTTCCCCGCTCATGACGGCGCTCATCGCCGTGACGCGGGGCAATCGCAAGGCCCTCACCTGGAAGTTTATCTCTCGGTTTCATTCTGGCTATGGGCGGCGTCGCCACCGTGAGCCTCGTCAGCGGGGGTGCTGTGGGTGGCGATGCGGCGGCTAACTTCATCGGATGCGGCCTTGCATTCGGAGCCGCCGGCCTCATCCTCACCATCGCCGGCCTCATCATATCCAATCGCTAAACCTCTCCTTTCTGCTTGACGAGTGTATATAGGTGTGTATATACTGTGCATGTAGGGTATATACACTATTCGCGCTTTCGCGGAGCGGGGACGCCCTTTCCGCGAAAGCCGACCAGGGCGCGCTGCGCCAGCCATCTCGGGCGACCATCCGAGGCGGCCGGCGAGGTGGCGCGCCCCAAGAAAGAGGCACCTTGGACATCATCATCGCAAACGGAAGCAGCGAGCCCATCTACGAGCAGATCGCGCGGCAGGTGAAGGCGGCCATCATGGCCGGCGACCTGGCCGAGGGCGACCCCCTTCCCTCCATCCGCTCCCTGGCGAACGACCTGCGCATCAGCGTCATCACCACCAAGCGCGCCTACGCCGAGCTGGAGGAGGCCGGGTTTATCGACACGGTGCAGGGCAAGGGGTCGTTTGTGGCCGGCGGCAACCTGGAGCTTCTCCGCGAGGAGCGCCTGCGCCAGGTGGAGGGGCATCTTGCCCGCGCCGTGGCCGAGGCGGCCGGCGCCGGCATTGGAGCCGCCGACCTGCACGCCATGCTGGACGTGCTGCTGGAAGAAAACTAACGCGCCCGGCGCGTCGCATGACGCGCTTAAGGCCGCACGAGGAGTATTCGCCATGACCAACTTGATAGAGATAGAAAACCTGGGCAAGCGCTACGACGGGTTCGCGCTCGCCGACGTAAGCCTGACCGTGGAGCCGGGCAGCGTCGTCGGGTTCATCGGCTCGAATGGCGCCGGCAAGACCACCACCTTGAAAGCAGCTCTCGGGCTCATCGCTGCCGACGCGGGCACCGTGCGCCTGTTCGGCGAGGAGATTCGCCCCGGCACGTCCGCGCTGGACGCGCTGAAGGCCCGTATCGGCGTGGTGCTGGATACCTGCGCCTTTCCCGACACCTGCACGGTGAAGTCGGCGGGCTCCATCGGACGCGCGGCCTACGCCAGCTGGGACAGCGCCCGCTTCGCCGCGCTGACCGAGCGCTTCGAGCTCGCTCCCAAGAAGAAGGTGTCCGAGCTGTCGCGTGGCATGGGCATGAAGCTCACGCTAGCCTTCGCCCTGGCCCACAACCCCGAGCTGCTGATTCTGGACGAGGCCACGGCGGGGCTGGACCCGCTCGCCCGCGAAGACGTGCTCGACCTTCTGCGTGATTTCATGGCCGAGGGAGAGCGCGGCATCCTCATGTCCACCCACATCACTTCCGACCTGGAGAAAATCGCTGACGAGGTGATCTGCCTGGATGCGGGGCGCGTGGTGTTCTCGCTGCCGAAGGACGCCATCACCGACGAGGCCGGCGTGGCCCGCTGCCGTACCGCCGAATTGGAAGCGGTGCTGGCCGCGAACTTCCTGAGCGCTGATGCCGTCCGCATCGGGCGCCACGGCTTCGGCTGCAACCTGCTCGTGCCCGACCGCTTCGCCTTCGCCCGCGCCTTCCCCGATATCCCCGTAGACGCGGCCACCATTGAAGACTATATGACCCTTACCCTGAAAGGGGAATCCCGATGAAGACCATGATCGTCTCCGATTTCGCCATCCTCCGGCCCACGCTCATCCAACTCGCCGGCATCTGCGCCGTCATCGCCCTGGCCATGGGCTATGCCACAGGCTCGGTGGCAAGCGGAGCTGCCGCCATAGCCGCCATGACGCCGTTCATGCTGCTGTTCTCGCTCGCCGCCATTGACGAGCAGGGCGGCTGGGAGCGCTTCCGCCTCACCCTGCCCATCACGCGCCGCCAAGTGGTGTTCGGCCGCTACGCCACCTTGGGAATCATCGCCCTGGGTACCATTGCCTTCGCTCTGGCGCTGTCCTTCGGCGTCCTCGCGGTGCTGGCCCTGCTGCCAGCAGCCATCGTGCCCGAGGGGCTCGCGCCGGCCGAGAACCCGCCGGCAGCCATCATCGGCGGCGTGGTCGGCGGCGTGTGCGTCATCATGGTGGGAATGGCCGTGGCGCTGCCCCTCATCATGCGCTTCGGCATGACCAAGGCCACGCGCATCGTGCCCGCGGTGGTCGTGATCTTCCTCGCCCTGGGCGTAGGCTTCTTCGGCTCCGGCATCCAGCCAACCGGCGTCCTGGCCGACTTCGTGCAGTGGCTGGACGTGGACAGCAACTACCTCGTGGCCGCCGCGCTCATTATGCTGGCGGCGACCGCCATCTACATCGTCAGCGCACTCGTCGCCGCCAAGCTCTACGAGCGGCGCGCGTTCTAGCGCCATCCGGCACGCTCTGGACATCCGGCGCACCACGCAGAGGCACCGGCGTAGCGGCCCCGAACCTTTTGGCGCCTTGTCCCCCTCCCCCGCTTTAAAGGGCATTTCTGCAACAAATAGTGCGATTGTGCGAGTAAAGACTGACCTTTCAGGGTCCTAGCGCAACAAATAGCGCGATTGTGCGAGTTTTTCGGACACGGGAACTCGCACAATCGCGCTATTTGTTGCAGAAGCGAGGCAACGCTCGCCGGAAACTCTTGAAAACTCTGTGAATTCCTCTCGTTAGTCTGATTTCGGACTATACTGGTCAATCGACAGTCCGAAATCAGACTAAATCGCACCCGAAACGACCGAGGAACTTATGAGCACCGCCCCAGACGCCACCCGTACCACCGACGCGGCCGCCGAGAGCGCCACTGCGCACGCCGCACAAACCACGGAGACCATCCGCGCCATCGACGACTTCTATCGGCGCACCGATGAGCTGTACCGCCAGACCGCCTGGCGCATGGGGCTCGCCGACTGCGCCTTCGATATTCTGTACGCGCTCGTCAACGAAGACGGCCTCACCCAGAAGCAGCTCTGCGAGCGCGGGTTCTCCTCGAAGCAGACGGTGCACTCCTCGGTGAAGCGGTTGCAAGCCAAAGACCTCATCGTCCTGCGCGGCGACAGCCCCCGCACCATGCGCGCTTACCTCACCGATCGCGGCCGCAACGAATACGAAAGGCACATCCGCGCCGTGCTGAACGCCGAGATGGAGGCCGTGGGCATCTTTTCCGACGAGGAGCAGCGCCGGCTCACCGAGGCCATGGCGCGCTACATCGACGCCCTGGACGCGCGCCTGTCGGCCCTCACCTTCCGTTAGCGGCACCGTGCGGCATGAGGCCGCATCGCCCGCGCCCCGCGTACCCTCCGGCTCGAAAGGAGCCGAGAGTGTCGCACGGAACCGGCCGCATCGCCTGCGCCCAGAGCACCCGGCTGCCCCAGGCCGCCAAGGGTGCGATCCGTGTCAGCCAACCCCGACGCGCCCACGCAGCCCATCCCAAGCCTCCAGCACCACCAGCACCACCCGAAAGGTTTTCCCATGCCAGTCGATATGTCCAAGCATTTCTCCACGAGCGCGCTTCTGCGCTTTACCCTGCCCACTATCGCCATGATGATCTTCACGTCGTGCTACACCATCGTGGACGGTTTCTTCGTGTCGAACTACGCCGGCAAGACGGCGCTCGCGGCCGTGAACCTCATCCTGCCGCCCGTGATGATGCTCGCTTCCTTCGGCATGATGATCGGCACCGGCGGCAGCGCGCTGGTGGCCAAGACCCTCGGCGAGGGCGACGAGGCCCGCGCTCGACGCCACTTCTCGCTGCTTGTCATCTTCGCCTTCGTGCTGGGCAGCGTGCTGGCCGTGGGCGGTTGGTTCTTCATGGAGCCCACCGCGGCGGTGCTCGGCGCCACCGGGCAGATGGCAAAAGACGCCACGCTCTACGGCCGCATGATGATGATCTCCATGCCGTTTTTCATCCTGCAGTACGCCTTCCAGAGCTTCTTCGTCACCGCAGGCAGACCGAAGTACGGCTTTTTGGTCATCGTGGTGGCCGGCGTGACGAACATCCTGCTGGACTTCTTGTTCGTGGGCCTGTTCGGCTGGGGCCTGCCGGGCGCGGCGCTCGCCACCAACATCGGCGAGCTCATCGGCGGCGGCATTCCGCTCGTGTACTTCGCGCGCAAGCGTTCCACCCCCCTGTACTTCGTGCGCCCGCACCTGCGCTGGCCCGTCATCGGGAAAGCCTGCGCGAACGGCTCGTCGGAGATGGTCACCAACATCGCCATGAGCATGGTGGGCATCCTGTACAACTGGCAGCTACTGCGCTTCATCGGCGAGGACGGCGTGGCGGCCTATGGCGTCATCATGTACACGGCTATGGTGTTCGCAGCAGTGTTCATGGGCTACTCCATCGGATCGTCGCCGCTCATGAGCTTCCAGTACGGCGCCGGCAACCACACCGAGATGCGCTCGCTTTTGCTGAAGAGCCTGGGAATGATCGCCATTGCCAGCGTGGTGATGTTCCTGCTGGGGCAGGAGCTGGCCGGCCCCCTGTCGGCCATCTTCGTCAGCTACGATGCCGACCTGCTGGAGCTGACCACCAAGGCCTACCGCCTGTACGCGCTGTGCTTCCTGTTCATGGGATTCGCCATCTACGCCTCGGCGTTCTTCACGGCGCTGAACAACGGCCTCGTCTCGGCCACCATCTCGTTTCTGCGCACGCTGGTGTTCCAGGTGGCGGCCGTCATCGTGCTGCCGATGATCTTCGGCATCGACGGCATTTGGCTGTCGGTCATGGTGGGCGACGCCCTCACGTGCCTGGTGGCCGCCACGTTCATGATCGCGCTCTCGGGTCGCTACGGCTACCGCAAGCGTGGCCTGAGCCCCAAGGCCCAGGCCACGTTGGAGGCGAAAGCGTAAGCCGAGAAGCGACCGAGCCACAACCGAGCAACGTGCCATCCCTTTGCAGGGGCCAGATTTAGCGGGCCTTCGGCCCTGGCACCGCCCGTTGCCGGGGAAAAGCCTGCAGCCCGACCGAAAGGATCCGAGGGCCGCAGCCGTAAGCCCCCCCCCTACACAGCGTCGGCGCGCAAAGCCTCCACCACGCTGTCGGCGCGGCAGCGGTGCATGCCGTAGGCCACCGAGACGCCCATGGCCGCCGCCGTGAGGCCTAAGGCCAGTGCCACGTAGCCCCAGGGCAGCGTGAAGCCCAAGCCGCTCATCGACTGGGTCACCACCACCCACAGAAGCCATGCCACCAACACCGAGATGAGCAGCCCCGGCACCAGGCCGGCAATGCCGAAGCTCATGCACTCCTCGGCGATCATGCGGCGGAACTGGCGGTTCGAAAGGCCCACCGAGCGCATGACCGCGAACTCGCGCCGACGCAGGATGAGGCCGTTCGTCACCGTGTTGAACACATTCGCCATGGCAATGAGCGCCAGAATGACGGTGAACAGCAGGCAGAACACGTTCACCACCATCGCGAGCATCTGGGTGGAGTCCTGCTCGGCGATGAAATCGTTGTAGGAGTAGAACGTGGGCTCGTATCCCTCCAGGTCGTGGAAGTACTCGCCGCCCGCACTCGACAGTTCCTCGGCCAGGGCCGCATGATCGCCGTCGGTCGGGTCGAAGTAGCTGTAGAACACCGGGTCGGTGTTGCCGAAGCCCTGGTAGGCGGCCATGGACATGGGCACGATGAGCTGCAGGCCGGCACCGGGTCCGCCAATCACCGGGGGCACCTCGTCTACCACGGCGGCCACGTCGAGCGATACCGTCTGCACCTCCACGTCGGCCATGGTCAGGCTGGAGAGCGTGTCGTCCGAACCCGCGGGGGCATAGGGCACGAAGGCGAACTGCATCGCACCATCGGCGCCGAGCTCTGCGCTCATGCCGAAACCGGCCACAGGTTCGCCCTGGTAGGTAGCTGCCGCGATGACGTCCACCACACCCGGCTCGCGCAGCACGTCGAGCAACTGGTAGACGGAGCCGTTGTTGCCGTAGCCCTGACCGAGCGCAATGCCGCGCAGGTGCGCAGGGTCGCGGAAGTCGGCGGGATCAAGCCCCGCCTCGCGCGCGTAGGCGTCGAAGGAGGCGTCGTCCAAATAGACCAGGGAGGCCACCGTGCCGTAGCGCCCGTCGGCCATCACGCCGCCCACCAGCCCGTCCTCGTTCGTGAAGGCCTCTCCCACCATGGAGGCGGGAAGCACCACGTTCGCATCGCCCCCGAGCTTCCAGCCCACCGGACTCGCATTCGGAAGCGCGCCCAAAGTGTCGAAAGCTTCCGCGAATACGGCGGCCTCATCGGCAAGGCGCGCGTTATCCTCGGCCAGCAGGGCCTCGGGCGTCGTGGGCGCCGCATCGGCGGCGGTCGCGTCGGCCCCATCGGCCGTGGCACCTTCCGCCCTCGCCGTGCCCGTCGCAGCCCCTTCCGCGCCCGGCGCCTCAGCAGCTGCCGCACCGGCCGCAGCCTCGTCGTCACCTTCGACCGCGCCCTCGCCCGCGGAGCCTTCCGCAACCCCGTCGACCTCGCTGTGGGTCACGGCCATGAGCTGAGTCGTCACCGACACCTGGCCGGCTGCCTCGCCGCCGCTCACCACGTCGGTCAGCGTGCCCAGAAACACATTCAGGGAGCCCGCCGTCATGAGCAGCACCACGGCAAGCGCCAGCGACACCGATGCCGCCCGGCCCTTCCCTGTGCCGCGCTTGCGGTTGATGCGAGCCAAGGCACCGCCGATGCCGAACAGGCGCCCGGCCACACCGCGCGACTGCCACGACCGGCTGCCGGCTGCCGCCCGCGCCGCCGCCTTCGCGCCGCGTTTCGAGACGCGGGTTGCGCCCTGGGCCCGCAGCGAGTCGATGATGTTCGTGCGGCTCGCGCGCTTCGCGGGAATCCACACCGACACGAGCACCGTCACGAAGGTGAGCGCCGCCGCCAGGGCCAGCACCGCCCCGTTCACCGCCAGGGTGAAAGGCACGTCCTCGGCACCCGACAGCGTGGCGATCATAGGACCGATGAAGGCGAAGGTGACCGCGCAGCCGCCAAGGCCGATGAGCAGCCCCAGCGGGATGCCCAAAAGCGCCACCAGCGCCCCCTCCAGCACCACCGCGCGGCGCAATTGCCGGCGCGAGGCGCCCACCGACGACAGCAGCCCGAACTGCTTGATGCGCTCGGCCACCGAGATGTTGAAGGCGTTGAAGATGAGCGACACGCAGGCCACCACGATAACGCCCGACAGCACCGCCACGATGCCGTAGAACGTGGACCACAGCGATGCGCCGTCGGAAATGCCCATGTAGCGCAGCATGGAGTTGTGCAGCACGATATGGTCGTCGGGGAACAGAGCCTCGGCCCGCGCCGACACATCCTGGGCGCTCGCAATGTCGTTCAGCACGAGATATACATCGGTGAAGGCATCCTTATCGCTGGACTCGGGACCCGTGAGCGCTGTCATGCCCGCGCCGGTGGACAGTGCGTAACCACCTCGGTCGTAGAAGCCCACTATCGTGAAGGTGCGCTTCTCGGTGTCCGCCAGCTCCTCGTTGAACTTGCCGCCGTCGGAGGCCGCATCGAAGACGCCCATGGACGAGTCGAGCGGCGTGCCGTCCCCAATGACGCTTTCCACGCCCTCGCCGTCGTTCACACCCCAGCCGAGCTCCTGCTCGCCGTGGACCTGCTCGCCCTCCTCGCCGGGAGCCAGCCGCGCCACGCGCTGACCCACCTCCAGGGTGATCTTATCGCCCAGTTCCAGGTTCTCATAGCTCTGCCAAACGGCGAACAGCATGATCTCGTTTTCGTTCTCGGGCAGACGGCCCTCGCTGGGCCGGATGCCGCACACGGTGCCTAGGTCGCCGGCGCCCGTGCGCACGGGCACGTAGGCGCCCAGCACGTTTTGCTGCTCGGGCGTCAGCCGCCCGAATCCCACATCGCGCAGCGTAGCCGCAGCCTCCACCGACGGGTCGGCCGCCGCAGCATCGACCCGCTCCTGCGTGGCGGCACCACCCGGGGCTTCCACGCAGGCCATCCACGTGCCCGACTGCTCGGCTTCCATGCGGTAGAGGAAGTCGTTCAGCGAGGCGTAGGTGGTGAGCACCGCCGTGAGCAGGGCGGCGGCCAAAGCCACGCCCGCGATGGTCACCAGCGTGCGCACCCGGTTGGCGCGCAGGCTCTTTACGGTGAAGTTGGCCATGGCGTTCATCGGCGGATCCTCTCGTCGCGCACGATGCGACCGTCCTCCACGGCGATGATGCGATCGGCCGCCAGCGCGATCTCCTCGTCGTGGGTGATGACGATCATGGTCTGGCCGAACTCGCGGTTGGAATCGCGCAGCAGCTGCATGATCTCGCCGCTGTTGCGCGTGTCCAGGTTGCCCGTAGGCTCGTCGGCCAGCACCACCGCCGGCGCGTTCATGAGCGCGCGCCCGATGGCCACGCGCTGCTGCTGGCCGCCGGAAAGCTGGCTCGGCAGATGTCCCTCGCGCCCGGAAAGCCCCAGGCGGCGCACCAAGCCCGCAAGGCGGTCCTCGTTCACCACGCGGCCGTCCAGGGCCACGGGCAGCGTCATGTTCTCCACCACGTTCAGCACCGGTACCAGGTTGTAGAACTGATACACCAGGCCCACCTCGCGACGGCGGAACACCGCCAACTCCTCATCGCTGCGCGCGTACACGTCGGCGCCGTTCAAGAGCACATGCCCCGACGTGGGGCGGTCCACCCCGCCGATGAGGTGCAGAAGCGTCGATTTGCCCGACCCCGACGAGCCCACGATGGCCACGAACTCGCCCTCGGCCACGGAAAACGACACGTCGTCCAAGGCGCGCGTGGCCGCCTCGCCCTCTCCGTAGATCTTCGTCAAGTGGCTGAC
>CANEDU010000054.1 GCA_947426355.1 uncultured Adlercreutzia sp.
CCCCGGCGCGCTGGTTGGGGGCTCCCCGCTGGGCCAGCCCTCCCATTTTGCTTGGCGCGCGCGCGCGGCGGTATCCCGCGCTCGGGGGGCTGCGAGCGGGCACCTCCGAGCGCTTCCCCGGTTACTTCTTTTTAGCAGCGGCCTTCTTGCCGCCCTTCTTCTCCGCCTTGGCCTTCTCCTCTTCCTCCTTGCCGGGGCAGTCGAAGTTCGGGCACAGCTTCCACGGACCGCGGGCCGTCTTGATGACCACCATGGGCGCGCCGCAGTGCTCGCACACCTCCTCGGTGGGAATGATGTCGCCGTACTGGGGCAGCGGGTAGCGCGTCTGGCACTCGTCGAAGTTCTCGCAGGTGATGGAGCGCTTGAGCGTGCGCGGATTGCGGCGGGCGATGAGCTGCTTGTCGAGCCCCCGCTCAGCACAGGCGGGGCACTTCCCCACTACCACTTCGGGCTCCTGGTTCGTGGGGCAGTTCGGGTCGATGCACTGCACGCGGGGCTTGGCCCTGAAGGCGGTCACCTTCACCTGGGGCATGCCGCAGGTGGGGCACGCCTCGGGCACCGCCTCGATCTTGCCCTTGGGAAGCGGGTAGGTCACATCGCAGTCGGGCCAGCCGGCGCAGCCGATGAACATCGACTTGGTCTTGTGGCTCGCACGCAGCTGCAGGTCCTTGCCGCACTTGGGGCACGGGCCCACATAGGCGTCGGCGGCCACGGCGTCGGACAGGGCCTCGGCCACCTCCTCGGAGTGCGGCATGAGGCTCTCCAGCTGCGCGGACAGAAGCTGGCGCGACTTGTCCACCACCTCGGCCTTGGTCACCTCGCCCTCGGCGATGCGGTCCATGGAATGTTCCAGCTCGGCGGTCATCTCCGCATGGGTGATGTGCGGCGCGAACTTGTCGAGCGCCTCGATGACGGCGATACCCAGCTGCGAAGGCTCGATGGGGTCGTTCTGCACGTACTTCACCTGGTAGAGGCGCTCGATGATGGAGGCGCGGGTGGACTTGGTGCCCAAACCCAACTTCTCCATCTCCTGCACGAGCTTGCCCTGGGAGTAGCGCGCGGGCGGCTCGGTCTGCTTCTTCGTGCACGTGGCGCCGTTGAAGGCGACAGTCGCGCCCTCGGCCATGGCCGGCAGCTGCTCGTCCTTCTTCAGGCCGTAGGGGTAGATGGCGCGGAAGCCCGGCTCGGCCAGCACGTCGCCCTTGGCCACGAACGGCTCGCCGGCCACATCGAGGGTCACCTTCGTGCCCTCCACCGTGGCAGGCCCCGAAAGCGTGGCCAGAAAACGGCGGGCGATGAGGTTGTACAGCTTGTAGTCGGCGGCGGAAAGGTCGTCCGGCGTAGCCTTAGCCGTGGGGTAAATGGGCGGGTGGTCGGTGGTCTCCGTCTTGCCGCGCGTGGCCGTGAGGGGCCCCGCGGCCAGAAGCTCCTTGCAATAGGGGCCGTAGGCGGGGTTGCCGGAAATGGCCTCCACCACTTCGGCAAGGTCCAGCGAATCGGGGTACACCGTGTTGTCGACGCGCGGATAGGAGATGTAGCCGTCCATATAAAGGCTCTCGGCGATGCGCATGCAGCGCGCCGGCGAGATGCCCTCGGCAGATGCGGCAGCCATGAGCGAGGTGGTGTTGAACGGCACGGGGGCCGGCACCTTGCGGCGCTTCTTCTCAACCGCGGTCACCTTGGCGCTTACCGCGCCTTCCACATGCGCCATGGCGGCGTCGGCCTCGGCCTCAACCTTGAAGCGCGCCGTGGCATGGGGCGCCTCGAAGGCCTCGGGGCCGTCGCCTGCCGTGGGGCCGGCAGCCGCGCCGGCGTCGAAGGCGCCGCGGATGACCCAGTAGTCCTCGGGCACAAACGCCATACGCTCGCGCTCGCGCTGAACGATGATAGCCAACGTCGGCGTCTGCACGCGGCCCGACGAGCGCACGTTGCCATAGCCGGCGAACTTCACCAGCGTGAGATAGCGCGTGAGCACCGCGCCCCAAATAAGGTCGATGTCCTGGCGAGATGCGCCGGCGTTCGCCAAATCGTCGTCCATGGGAACAAGGTTCGCGAACGCGTGGGTGATCTCGGGCTTGGTGAAGGCAGAGTAGCGGGCGCGCGACACCGGCGCCGTCTCGTTCACCTGGCGGCAGCACGCCAGCGCGTCAGAGCCGATGAGCTCGCCCTCGCGGTCGAAGTCCGTCGCGATGACGATGGAGTCGGCCTTCTTCGCCAGGTTCTTCAGCGAGCGGATGATGTCCTTTTCCTTGGGAAGCTTCTCGATGGGCGCGTACACCAGATACGGCAGCGCCTCCATCTTCCAACCCTTCAAGTCAACACCGTCGGCGGTGAAGGGCTTCTTCTTTTTGAACGGGGGCTTCGGCAGATCGGCGGGAACGACGGCGGGCAGCGCCTCGCCCTCAGCGGTGACGCCCTCCCAGCCGCCGCGCTTCTTATATATGAGAGACGGGGTGAAGTCGGGCTCCAGAATGTGGCCGCGCAGGCCGATGGTCACCCATTCCTACCCCTCGACTTCAAATCGGTAGACCGGCGTGTTGAACACCTTGTCGGCCTTGGGCTTGGTAGCGCCCAGAAGGTCGGCAATCTTTACTGCGGCGTCGTTCTTCTCGGTGACGACCAGTTTCACGGAACCATCCTCCTTCACGGCCGCCCAGGCGGCCTTCACGTTCGCACGATTCCCCCAACTTGAGCTTTTTACGTGCGCGGGGTCTTTGTTGTGCAGCCGCACAAGCCGTCCGGCCGTGCGCATGCGTGGGGCTTAGGATACACGATTTCAATCCTCGCGCAAGAACAAAGTCGCCGAATTCGAATCGCCCAAAGCCGTGTGCTGGCATCGCTCGAAGCCGTGAAAGGTTCCTTTAAGGTCCATGACCGTTTCGTGGGCGTCCCGTAGTCGATTTATGAAGACGCCCGACGCAGGTTACTATGAATGTCGGACGCCGTCGAATCGCAGCATTCGACCCGTGCACACAGAGCATCAACGCACTCCCGGCGGCGCCTTCGCACATGGTGAACAGAACCGAAGGTCTCACCCGAGACAGAGGGGCGCCACCGCCCCGCCCTCACGAGGAGACATTTGTGGATAGCAAGATCATCAAAGCATTCGTCGGCCTTATTGCCGCTTTTATTCTCGTCATCGCCGTTTTCGGCATACTCCCCCAAATGGGCATTAAAGGCCCCTTTGAGAACTTCCAAAACCCCTTGGCCGGCCTTTTTGAGGGCGGCAAGAACGCGGCTGCCAACGCTGCCTTAGACGTCTCCGGCCTGAAAACGAAGGCCGAAAACGCCCTGCGCAGCAATGTCGACCGCATCTCCGAGGCCACAGGGCTTCCCGCATCCCAGGTAGATGCCGCCATCGACGCGCTCGACATCCAGAACTGGGAGGTGACGAGCCTGCCTGCGGGGGTCTCCAAGACCGGATCGGCCGAGGTAAGCTACGGCGGCACGGACGCCACCATCACCACCTACGACGACCCCTCCGTGGTTACCGTCAACGCCATGGGCCAGGACGTCACCCTGGCCGT
Organism: uncultured Adlercreutzia sp.; assembly: GCA_947426355.1. Taxonomy (GTDB): domain Bacteria; phylum Actinomycetota; class Coriobacteriia; order Coriobacteriales; family Eggerthellaceae; genus Adlercreutzia. Next base: position 3,528 of record CANEDU010000054.1, read on the forward strand.
CCCCGAAAGCGCCCAGGACTATCTGCCGTTTCTGAGCTATCTGGGCTAAGCTCGCTCGCACGAACGAACTTTGGTCTCAAATCGGCTCAACGCCTGCTTTTGAGCTTCTGCTCTCGCATCTTTGGTAACAAAAAGCCTCAAACTCAATTTCCGCCCCAAATTAAAGGAACAAAAGCAAAATGGGACCAGCTTCCAAATAACTGGTCCCGAAACACTTGCCTTCCCAGCTCTACGCCAATTCGGCGCCAAAACTTCCGCCGGCGAATTTCCGATGAGGCATCTCGCCTGAGAGAAAACAGCCTCGCCCCATCCTAAAAACCAGGCCCAAGACTTCTATGACGCCATCGAGAAAACGAGCACGAGTCCCCTAATTTGCATCAACGAATCGAACATCGTATTCTTGTCCCACGGCGCGCCCCACCGTTTCAACATATTGGCGAAGAAGCACCTCCGCTCTGCTCTTGGCGCGTTCCAGTAATTCGGGGTCGCCTTCTACGGTAGAAACCATTTCCGCCTGTGCCGCTTGCAACGCTTGGCTCTGATCCATAGTCTCGATTCTCGTCAACAATCCAGTATCTGCGTAAACATCAGAAAACGTTGTCTCATCGACTTGGGGCGTTCCAATAACTTGCGCATCCGGAACAGAAACCGTCACTACATTGCCCGCGTCAGGACCCTCTATCCTGACTCGCGAAACATCGACGCCGAGTTTTACGCTGCCGTCGTATTCGAACCATGCTTTCTTATATCCAACGTTGATTCCGAAAATGATATCGGTCCCATCATTGTAGATTTCAGCCACATTATGAAAAGTGCAATCTATCGTTGCGAGCTCAGCAATTTTCTTATATCCAGACAAATCCGGCTTTTCTTGCTCCGCACATCCCGCAAGGCACGATACGATAATAAAGGCAGCGACCACTCCAAGCAGTTTTCTATGCAACATCATTCTGCACCTCGCTCTCGTCTGCCTCATTGGATTTCGACGCATACTCAAACTCAACGCTCCAAGCATCATCGAGCAGAGGGCTCATCAAAGCTTCAACGGTTTCCCTTACGCTTTCTAACGCCTCCACGCGAATCTCATCATCGACAAACTCGTTTGCGACGTCCTCTTTGCAAAGAGCCAGCACATCCCGTACGTCCGCAGTAGCGTTTTCTGGCAAATAGCCAAATTTCGTTTCGTCAATAACAGGGGACGCAATCTCAACTTCGGGAAGAATGACCGTCACGACCCTCCTGTCGTTGTCCACATTAAACTCAATCGCCGACATGTCGTAGCTAGCGCGCACATGAGCTTCGTACTTAACACGATAGTCTACATTCTCCGCCCACAAAAACTGACTGGTTTTCTCCGCGATGCCCTTATAAGTGCAATCGACCACTTCCAGATTACCGATGTCGACAGCGCTCTTGAGCGTTGCATCTGAAATATATTGCGTCTCATCGCTGTCGAGCACCAAGGGCAGCACAACACCAAACATCACAACTGCAAAAAGAGCTAATGCAAGTACTCCGACAAGTTTTATCTTGAAGGGAACCCTTCTCAATAAGGTCTTTCCTGTTTCCCTTTCCTCCTCCCTGGGAAAAGGCTGGATTTCGCTCGAAGTAGCGCAATCGCCACGTTCGGACCCGTTTGGTGAAGGCCGATCAAAATCCACATGATCACTCACATCTAAGCGAGAAGCATCTCCGTGGCTCTTCGATTCTTTGTCCAAAACAAGCTCCTCCCGCCTCTTGTCCGATAGAAGAATATCGGATATTGTCTCAAAACATCTTTCGTCACCCTCTAGCCTGATGGAGGCAGCATGAAGGCATTGCCTTATTTTATTGGACCTATTGTAGCAATTATCGTACTGATTCTGTTTGCAAGTTCATTGGGAATTATCGATATACGTCTTTAGCTTGAAATCTAAATTCGATTTTCCAACTCGTACAGCTTCTCGTAAACTCTTGCGTTTACCTCGTTGTAGTAGGCGAGATCTGCTGGCGAGAGAGTGTCCGTGTCCACTTCGTTCATCTTAGTTTTCATTTCGTTATAGCGTTCCATATAGGTGTTGAAATCATTGAGCATTTCTGGCGTTAGATCGTCTGCAGCCTCGTACTTCTCCATGAAAGCGACGTACTCATCGAAAAACGCTTCATAGCTGTCCATGTATTCCTTGAAGGAAGGCGTGACCTCTCCCAAAGCTTCGGAACCACTCGCAGCATCAGAATTCGACTCCGCCTCTTTTACCGGAGTTTCCTCGCCTGCAGACTCCGCGCTCTCGCTCTGCCCATCTTCGTCATTCGAAGAATCTTCCTGGGCATTCTCCTCTTTGGGCGCCTCCAAGCTAAACGACATATAGCCTTTGTCCTTGTCAAAGCCTAAATGCACGTAGTAGCCTTCCGAATTCCAGGCCCAGTAGCTGTCATCGTTCTTTATATAGCCCTCGATGAAGCCAGCATCCTCGCAAGCGGCCACGTAGGCGTCGTACTTGCTTTTGTCGTAGTCGCCGACGTCCCCGTTGAACCATTCAGAGGTGTTGTTGTAAATCACTCCATAGGTCGACTCAGGTGCGGGAAGCAAGGCCCCCATACCACGATCGGGCCATTGCATTTCGCCAAAGCGCTCCGTCGGATCATATTTATAGTTACTCACCGCCGCTCTGTCGCATGCCGGCGCAATCGCAATTCCCGCAGCAAAGCAAATAATGGTTAATGCCAACAACACTTTTCTCAAGTTGCCAAGAGTAGAAAGGTTCATTTTTCACTCTCCATCTTTTAGTTAATCGAACTTATCTGGGATCCGCAGTGGCTGCACTGAGCATTAACGCCTCTCGGAATGCTATTTTTCGCCCCGCAACCCACGCAAACAGTTACAACCATCTCGACGGACGGCGGCACCTGAGAGACGTCTTCGACACAGCCATCGGGCGTCTGCCGCCCTCCAGCCTGGGGGCTCGCGAAGGAAGATACAACCCGATTTTCCTGCTCATCAACAACGACCCCGTCTGCCATTCCACGCTTTATCATTAGCCGGAGGTTCCTTTTCACAGCTTCAACCGTCGAGCCCGTTGAAGAAGCAATGTTCGCAATCGAGCCCGAGGGATCATGTGCCAAAAGAGTCGAGTAGCTTTTATACAGCTTGACGAGCTGGCCCCACTCTAGACCGCGCACAAGCAAATACGCACCCAAGAACAGAGCACCCAGGTTATTCCAAACTGCTTCAGAGCTATATAGGTGACCTTGTCCAAATGAGCTAATCGCACCCAAAAGAAATAGCACGCCCAGCACAATCTCAACGTTTTTCGCAGTCATTCCTTTAACTTTTTCTTTGCCCATCGAACTACACCAATCCTCTCTAAATGCTAAAAAGACCCTCTCCGCATACCTTCCGCTATGCAAGAGCGCCGCTTGACGATATCCTCCAGTCTGTGAACCGCTTCAAAAGCCCCAGAGGCACTGCCTGCGCTCTCCCGAGACTCCAATCGTGAAATTTCTCGGTCAATGTCACCGTCCACCGATAGGACAACCGAGCTATCCGAGAAGCGCAAATCATCGGCGACTCTCTCAATCTGTTGGGCGAGTTCCGAATCTTCGCACGTCGCAGCCAGTGCCTTCATTCTTGCAACTCTCTGGTCCATAAGCTGCGTCGTGGCCTTCAGGGCAGCGTTGGATGATTTGATGTGGCGAAGCGCCAGGCAGACCGCAAGAACCATTAACGCAATGAGAGCTACGGCGATGAAAACCGCAAGCAATGTCGTCAAAATGCCAGCGAGCATGCTAATTTTCCTCTCCTGATGCGCTTTCGGGCTCATTGCCGTGATGGACGACGGGGGTTCCGCACTGACCGCAATACTTCATCGCCGCCGAAAGAGGCGCACCGCACTCCACGCAAAAGCCCGCAGCCCTAGAGGGACTCGACTCGCTCGGCTTCGACACATCGTGGCCGCAACCGCCGCAAAACCTTTGACCAACAGGAACAGCTTGACCGCACGCAGGGCACAAACGACCAGCCTCGACAACGCTCAGGTTGCGCGCCACATCGGCAAAAGCCCCTCCAACGCCACCGCCCATACCAAATCCCATGCCCAGCCCGAGCCCGGCGCCCATAAGGTCGGAGGCTGTAGAGCCGGGATTAGAGGCCGCGCCTTCAAGCGTGTCGAACGAACGCTCTTGCACGTAGGTATAGCCGATGAGCTCCATCTCTGCTTTTTTCGCCAGCGCCTGTTTAAGCGTCGCCACAGCTGAATCGTCCTCGGGAACGCTAATGTCGTTCACAAAGAAATTGGTGAGACTGATACCGTAATCAGACATCACAGGATCGATACGCTCTTGCAAATATTCCGACAGTTCGTCTAAGTACCGGTTGATCTCAAGAATGCCGATTTTGCGCTCAAGAATATAGGTAGAGATTGCATCCTTAACGCGAGATACGTACACGCCGCGAAAGTAGCGCATGATGTCGTCCTTAGTGAAAGACGGCAACGTGCCGACGAGCTTGACAAGAAAACGTTTCGCATCGTCTATCTGAATGCCGAAAACGCCATGAGACCTCACGGGCACAAACACGCCGAACACAGGATCTTGAATCTGGATGGGTGAAGGTGTGCCCCATTTGACATCTAAATTGAACTGCTTGTTGACGAACCAGACCTCAGCGCTAAAGGGAGACTGCCCACCAAAAGGCAGGTTTATGACTTTCTCGAGAAAGGGAATGTTCGACGTGCTCAGCGTATGGCGCCCTGCTTCGAATACATCGAGAGCCTGTCCCCCCTTGAATAGAATAGCCTGCTGGGATTCGTTCACGATAAGCTGAGTCCAAGTGCCCAGTTCGCTATCGGGGTACTTCCACGCAAAGACGTCGGGGCTACCGTCGTATTTGACGACCGAGACGATGGCCATGCGGTCTCCTTCTTTCGGGCAAGGTGTAACGTAATCGTATGGCTTCATATTTGAAGTCGATTTGTTAATGGTAGCACATATGCTTTCCTCATGAATGTCGAGCAGAAAAGACAGGCCCTGGGAAAAGCCGTTCGCGCCGTCCGCGAAGAGCAGGGCCTATCCCAAAGTCAACTGGCGCTCATGATCGGCAGCAGCAAGTCGCACATCTGGCGCATCGAGACCGGCCGTGTTGGCGTCGGCATCGATGACTTGGGCCGCATCGCCGACGCGCTGGGCACACCGGTTCGCGACCTGCTGACGTTCTAGCGCCGCGCCCCGGCGCGCTCATCGGCGCAGACCAGCAGGCGGTCGAGACACTCGCGGTAGGCATCGGCCTCATCGCCCAAGCCCATCAGCTCCATGGCGTCCTCGTCGCCAATCAGCTTTGCCAGATAACCCAAGACGGTATCGCAAAAGGCGCTGCGCTCGTCTGGGTCGAAGGCGAGCTCCATCCAGCCCTCCCCGAGCCCAACGCGCCGCACAAGGTAATCGCGGACCGCATCGCCAAGGGAGGCCTCCGAGGCTGCCTCGCCCGTCGCCGCGCACAGCTCGGCAAGCCCCGCAAGCGTTCGCTTGGCCCACACGAAGAACACCGTTGCCTGCAGAAAGCCCGCGGTTCCCACTCCCCCGATTTCCTCGGCCAGCTCCGCCGCATCGGCCCCATCGGCGAACAGCGTCCACAGCGACAGCAAGTCGCCCTCATCCGCGGGATAATAGGCGTCGCCGAACCACTGGCACAGGCGATCTACCAGCAGCTCCATAGCGGCAAACGACAGCTCGCCATCGATCTCGAGAAAATCTTCCACCACATCGCAGTAGCGGCTCCAAAGCGCATCGAGCTCTTCTTCGGAGAGCGCCTCCTGGCGCGCGAGGTACGCTCGGAAGCGCTCGGTGCCCCTCACGGCTTCGGCGAAGGCATCGATATCCGACGTGCCGAAGGCGAGGGTCTCGAACACGTCGTCGCCCACCAGGGCGGCGAAATGCGCGAACATAATGAGGTTGCGAATACGCCGCTCCTGCTGACGAAGCTCTTCGAGCCGCATGGAGAGCGCATCGGCAACGCTCATGTCGCCATCCAGAATGACAGCCACCTCGCTAAGCTGGAATCCGTAGGTGGTGAGCACCATGATGCGCTTGAGACGCTCAACGTCGGCGGGATAGTACAGCTTGCGGTCATTGGCCACGAACTCGCCTGTTCGCGCGACCTTCAGCAGCCCCTCCTTGTCGTAGTGGCGCAGCGCGCGCCGCGTGATGCCCGTGAGCTTCGACACTTCGCCGGCCGTCATCGGCCATGCGTATTCCTCGCTCATCAGATCGAAACTGGTCCTCGGTTTCTCGATCATAGCCAGCAGCTCCTCGCGTATCCCGCTCATCTGCCGTTGACCGCAGACGAGATTTGCTGTCAGCTATGCAGTGTAAACCTGGACGTCGTGTCATGGTCAAGTGGGAACGGCAACAAAAAAGCCCGTCTTGCCCAGCGCCGCTGAGGGCAAGGCAAGACGGGCATGAGATACAGACCCTACCGGGCGACTCTACCGGGCGCCCTTGAGCCGCCTTTGGTAGGCGCGGACGATCTGCGAGAGCGTGAAGCAGACGATGAAGTAGATAAGCGCCATGAGGCCGAAGATGGCGAAGATCTGCACCGTGGAGTTATAGCTGTTCATGAGAATCATGCCGCGGCCCATGAGCTCTTGCAGCGCCATGGCACCCCACAGATACGACGTGTCCTTGATGGTGGTCACGAACTGCGAGAGCAGCGCCG
>CANEDU010000055.1 GCA_947426355.1 uncultured Adlercreutzia sp.
CGCTGACCGCCGTGCTCGCCGAGGCTTTGGCCCGCGTCGGCGTTCCCGCCGAGGCCGTCACCTTGATCGACCAATCCGATAACTGGTGGACTCCTGAGGCCGTCCGCGTCTAGCCGCCAAGGTTTTTTTCGCGTTTCCCCTCACAAGAGCTGGGTTTTCGCCTATTATTGTTGCGGAGAAAACAGAGATTGAAAGTGGGGTTGCATGGAAGCTACGCGCGAAGACATCGAGGGCCTGTTCGAGCTGCAGCGCATCGACCTCGAGATTAAGCGTTTGACCAAGGAGCTGGACGAGCTGCCCCAGCGCGGCGTCATCGTGGCCGCCCGCGAGAAGAAGGCCGCCATCCAGGCCAAGGCCGAGAAGGTCGCCGAGCTCAAGCGCGCCACTTCCAAGAAGATTACCCGCATCGACGACGAGGACGCCTCGCTGGCCAAGAAGGAGGCCGGCGTTCAGGCTGCCATCGATGCCGCCCACGGTGACTTCCGCAACGTAGAGGCCCGCACCAAAGAGCTCGCCGGCATCGTGCGCCGTCGCGCCACCATCGCCGAGGACCGCGCCGGCGTGGCCGCCGAGCTGGACAAGATCGGCACCATGGAGGCCCAGATAGCGCTGGCTTTGGAAGAGGTTGAAGCCAAAGAGCAGCAGGCCATCGACTCGTTTCAGAAGCAGGGCGGCGATTTGAAGCTCGCCATCGCGAAGCTGGAGGCGGGCCGCGGCCAGGTAGAGGCGAAGGTGAGCCCCGAGCTCGTGAAGATCTACGGGCGCACGGCCGCCCGCGCCGGCGTGGCCATCGCCGTGCTTGACGGCAACCGCTGCGGTGCGTGCCGCACGGCTATCGATGGCGGCCGCCTCATCGACCTGCGCAGCCAAGCGCCGCTGGGAATATGCCCCTCGTGCAAGCGTTTGCTGGTGATCGCATAATTTCTGTTGCCCTGCCGATGCGCGCTGTGCTATAGTTGGCGAGCTGTGTCCAAAACGAAACAACAAGCACTACGGAGTTGATATCAATGTCGAAGGTTTGCGAAGTTTGCGGTAAGCACCCGGTTGCTGGTCGTAGCATCAGCCACTCCCACCGCGTGTCCAACCGCGTGTTCCGTCCCAACATCCAGAAGGTCACCATCCGCGACGCGAAGGGCCATGTCCGCCGCGCCAACGTCTGCACCTCCTGCATGAAGGCCGGCAAGGTCGAGCGCGCTTAGTGTTTCGCTCGTCCTGACGGACAAGCGAATCTGCCGACGCTGCGAAGCCCTCTCGTCGTCCAGCTGCTCGCTCCAAAGTTTTTTCACGTACCGAAGTACGCTACAAAAACTTTTCACGACATCTGAACGACGAGAGGGCTTCTCGCTGACTTTACCAACCAGGTAATTTGAAAGCCCGCAAAGCGGGCTTTTTCGCGTTATGCCGTTAGACAAAGATATAGCGGATGGCGGCGGGGCGTTTGTGGAATATGCCAGACTGTCAACTCGGGGTAAGGGCTCCGCGAGCGCGCTTGCGCTATACTTCTCTCGATTGTGTTTGCAAAGCTCAGCGGAAAGGAATCTCCCATGAGTTCAACGATACCCGGCAACCTTCACGTTGCCAACGACGTGCTAGCCGACTTGGTCGGCAACGCCGCCATGGAATGCTACGGCGTGGTTGGGGTGTGCGCCCCCAACGCCGCTGACGGCATCGCCAAGATTCTGCCCGCCTCTCGCCTGCGCCGCGGCGTGGTGGTCAACTCCCTGGAGGAGGGCGTGCACGTCGACCTCTACATCGTCGTGGAGTACGGCACCAATATCGCCACGGTTTCCCGCAACCTCATCGACCAGGTCAGCTTCGCGTTGAAAGAGTACGCTCGCGTGCCCCTGGCCGGCGTGGATGTTCATGTCATGGATGTCAAGGTGCGCCGCTAAGGCCCATCGCGCGATAGGCGCAGGCCGCAGCATGCGGCCGCATTGCCCCTGAAGGAGAATTTATCCCATATGTCTACTACGACCTTTTCTTCCAGCAACATCCTGAACGCCGTGGCCGCCGCTGCCAAGGTCCTCGACGAGCGCAAAGAGGAAGTGAACCGCCTGAACGTGTTCCCCGTGCCGGATGGCGACACGGGCACGAACATGTCGCTGACCATCCAGTCGGTGGTGAGCAATGTGGCGAATCTTCCCATCGGCGCCTCGGGGGCCGAGATTCGCAAGGCCGTCACCACCGGCGCGCTCATGGGCGCCCGCGGCAACTCCGGTGTGATCACCTCCCAGATCCTGCGAGGGCTCTGCGAGGGCAGCCACCATTTCGAGGAATTCGACACCGAATCGGTGGCCGCCGCCTTCGACCGCGCCCGTGAGGTGGCCTTCCAGGCGGTGCGCAAGCCCGTGGAGGGCACGATCCTCACGGTGCTGCGCGATGCGGCTGCCGCTGCCAAGACCGCGGCGGACGAGGGGCTCGACACGCCTGCGGCCCTGGATGTCATCGTGGCCGAGGCCTACGCTTCGGTGCAGCGCACTCCCGATCTTCTTCCGGTGCTCAAGGAGCACGGCGTGGTGGATGCCGGCGGTTTCGGCCTGGCGATTCTGTTCGACGCCTTCACGGCGGCCTTGCTGGGACGTTCCGGCACCATGGTCGACGAGATGTCGTTTGTGCGCGGCAGTCATCCGAAGGTGGAAATCGAGCAGGTGAACGACTGGGAGGGCTCCCAGTACCGCTACTGCAATGAGTTTCTGGTCGATTCCGACACCCTTGACAAGGATGCGGCGCTGGAGTTCCTCTCCACCATGGGCGACTGCGAGCTGTGCGTGGGCGAGGTGCCGAAGTTCAAGGTGCACGTGCACTCCGACCATCCCGACCAGGTGCTGAAGTACTTCCTCGACCAGGGCCAGGTCTCCGAGGTGTTCATCCACAACATGCAGATCCAGTCCGCCGAGCGCAACGAGAAGCTCGCCGCCGAGGAAGAGGCCGAGCGCAAGCCTTTGGGCTTCGTGGCCGTGGCAGCCGGCTCCGGCCAGGCCGATATCTTGAAGAGCCTGGGCGTGGACGTGGTCGTTTCCGGCGGCCAGACCATGAACCCCTCCACAAAGGACCTGCTTGACGCCGCCGCCTCGGTGAGAGCTGACGCGGTCATCATCCTGCCGAACAACTCCAACATCGTCATGGCCGCCAACTCCGCCGCCGAGCTTTCCGAGTCGCCGTGCGCCGTGGTGCCCACCAAGTCGGTGCCCCAGGCCTTCTCGGCTCTGTTCGCGGTGGATGCGAACGCGTCTCTGGAGACCAACGTCGAGGAGATGACCGAGGCCGCCGCTGCCGTGAAGACCGGCGAGGTCACCTGGGCCACGCGCGATTCCAAGGACGCCGAGGGCAATCCCATCGCCGAGGGCGACGTCATCGGCATCGCCGACGGCTCCATCGAGGCGGTGGACGACTCCATCGACGGCGCCGTGCTCAAGCTGCTCGGCAAGATGGACGCCGAGGACGCCGATACCTGCACCATCTTGGCCGGCGAGGGCTACTCTGACGAAGAGCTCGAGGCTCTTGTGGCCGAGATCGAAGCCGTCTACGACGAGCTGGAAGTCGACGCTCAGCGCGGCGAACAACCCTTATATCCCATCGTATTCTCGGTAGAGTAGGCGCTTGCCGCTCTCCCGGGGGCGAGACGCGGGGCATGCTCAGTCGCTCAGACAGTCCTCGCTCGGCGGAAATGCCCACAGGGCATTTCCGTTCGCTGCGGAACTCGCTTGGTGAGCACGCCCCGCGTCTCGCTTCGCCTATAGCTTGTTGAAAGAGGACCTCTTGCCCATCGATCGCGTAAAGGCAACGCTGGCGCTTGACGAGCCGGTCTCGCGGGTTAAGCTCGTGAGCCCGGCTCGTTCTCGTGCGCTGGAGAAGCTCGGCGTTCGCACGCTGCGCGACCTGGTGACTCATTTCCCGCGCTCCTACATCGATTTGTCGCGGGTGGAAACCTGCGCCGGCGCGCGCATCGGCGAGGCCTGCACCATTCGCGGCAACGTGCACGAAATCAAGCTGAAGAAGCCCAAGCGCAACCTGTCGCTCGTGGAGATCGCGCTGGTAGACGCCACGGGCGTTCTCATGGTCACGTGCTTTCGCCAGCCCTGGCTCATGGACCAGATTGCGGCCGGCGACTCCGTGGCCGTTTCGGGGAAGGTGACCTTCGACTACGGCTACAAGCGCATGACCAACCCGTTCATCGAGGTGCTTGGGGACGGGCAGGAGGCTACCGGGTCGGTGGTGCCGGTGCATCCGGCCACCGAGAAGCTCTCGGCCGCCTGGGTGCGCCGCATCGTGGCCAACGGGCTGGCCGCCTCCGAGGGCTGCTTCGACCCGTTGCCCTTGGGATTGCGCTTGCGCTATCGCCTCATGGGGCGCGACCAGGCTCTGCATGCCATCCATTTCCCGCACACCATGGCCGAGGCCGACGAGGCCCGCCGGCGGCTCGTCTACGAGGAGCTGCTGTATCTGGAATTGTTCCTCATGCAGGAAGGGGCTGCCCGTGCGGCGGGCCGTAAGCCCCACGCTCATGTGACTGACGGGCCGCGCCTGGCCGCTTTCGCCGCGGGGCTTCCCTTCGAGCTTACCGGCGAGCAGCAGCAGGCGCGGGATGAGATTCTCGCCGCCATGGCCGCGCCTTCGGTGGCTAATCACATGCTTTTGGGCGATGTGGGCACGGGCAAGACCGTCGTGGCGGGCCATGCCCTGGCGGCAGCGGCCGATACGGGAGGCCAGGCGATGCTTCTGGCCCCCACCGAGGTACTCGCCCGCCAGCACATGGCGGGACTGGGGGAGCGCTTGGGGGCAGCCGGGGTGCGCTGCGCGCTGCTCACCGGCGCCACGCCCGCCGCCGAGCGCGCCGAGCTCGTCGAGGGTTTCGCCTCGGGTGCCATCGACGTGCTCATCGGCACCCATGCCCTGCTTTCCGACGACGTGGCTCCGAGAAACCTCACGCTCGCCGTCATCGACGAGCAGCAGCGCTTCGGCGTGGACCAGCGGGCCCGTCTGCTCGAGAAGGGCGAGGCGCCCGATGCGCTGTACCTGACGGCCACGCCCATTCCCCGCACGCTGGCGCTCGCGCTCTACGGCAACCTCACGCTGTCCTACATCAAGCACCGCCCCCACGACAGCGCCCGGCGCGCCACCAAGGTGCTCGCCCGCGAGCAGCAGGGCGTTGCCTTCGACGCCGCGCGAGAGGCGCTCTCGCGCGGGGAGCAGGTCTTTGTCGTCTGCCCGCTGGTGGGCAAGGACTCCGAGGCGCGCGATGCGAAGGCCGCGGGGAAAGCGTCGGAGGCCGATGCGGCGGGGGAGGAGTACCATCCGGCCGTGGCCATCGAGGACGAGGCTGACTACGGTGCCGACGATGTGACGGCGGCCACCCGCGAGGCGGAGATGTTGCAGCGCACCACCTTCGCCGATTGGTCGGTGGGGCTGCTTCACGGCGGCATGGGCACCGAGGCCAAGCGCGAGGTCATGGAGGCTTTTCGCGCTGGCGACATTCAAGTGCTCGTGGCTACGACGGTCATCGAGGTGGGCGTGGATGTTCCCAACGCCACGGTCATGATCGTGCAGGATGCCGACCGTTTCGGCCTCGCCCAGCTGCACCAGCTGCGCGGGCGCGTGGGCCGCGGCGAGAAGGCGGCCGAGGTGTTCCTCGTATCCGCCTCCCAGCGCGAGGAGTCCCTGGCGCGCCTTTCTGCCATGGAGAGCACTGATGACGGCTTCGAACTGGCCGCCTTCGACTTGTCCCTGCGCCGGGAGGGCGATATCCTGGGGAATCGCCAGCACGGCGCGAGCGGGCTGAAGCTCGTGAACATCATGCGCGACGGCGCCGTCATCGAGGCCGCCCGCGCCGATGCCCAGGCGCTGCTGGAGACCGACCCGATGCTGGAAGAGCCCGACCACAAGGCCCTCGCCCGCGAAGTCCGCCTCATGTTCGCCCACGAATCCGCCGTTGTAGGAGGTTAAGCATGCGCATCATTGCTGGAGAGTTTCGCGGACGGAAGCTCGATGCCCCTAGGGGCGACGGAACCCGCCCCACGACCGACCGCGTGCGCGAGTCGCTCATGAGCGCGCTCGTGTCCCTGCGCGACGGCCTGGATGGCGCCGTGGTGCTGGACGCGTTCGCCGGATCGGGAGCTTTGGGCCTCGAGGCGCTTTCCCGCGGGGCTGATGTGGCCGTCTTCTGCGAGCGCGACCGGGACGCCGCCGCGGTCGTCGAGCGCAATATCGCCGCGCTGCGCCTTGCGCGCGATAAGGCGCGCCTTATGCGCACAGATGTGCTCAAGCGCGGGGCTGTGGCCCCGGGTCGCCCCTTCGACCTCGTCTTCTTCGACCCGCCCTATGCCGCTGACCCGGCCGAGGTTTTCGGACTCGTTGCCCGGCTCGACGCTGCGGGCGCACTCGCCGGCGACGTTATCGTGAGTTACGAGCACGACGCGGCCGACGACGACGCTGTGGCCGACCGCGCCGCCGCCGCGGGCTTCGAAATTGCCTCCCGCCGCCATTTCGGCGATACCTCCCTCGATCTTTTGGAGCGTTTGTGCACGGAATGATTAGGTATTCCATAGCTTCTCCATCATGGGAGAATGGAAAAACTGAGCGTGATCGACGTTTGTCCGCGCGTTTCCAAATAGGTCCGCCGGCGATGAGATAGAGTCAGGAAGGAACATCATGGACGAAACCGGAGTGCTTGGGCTGCTCGAGGAGCTCTCGATTCTCTTGGAGGATTCGAAGCCGGTCTTCGGCAAGAGCAACCTGCGCCAGGTCGACATCGCCGCCGCCTTCGACATCATGGACGAGATTCGCGATTTGTTCCCGGCGGAGTTCTCCCAGGCCCGCCAGATCGTGCGCGAGCGCCAGAGTCTTCTGGATGATGCCGAGGTCGAGGCCAACCGCATGATTGAGGATGCCCGCAGCCAGGCCATCACCATCGCCTCCGAGCAGGAGATCGTCCGCATCTCCCAGCAGCAGGCCGATACCATCCTGGCCGACGCCCGCGAGCTGGAGCGCCAGACCCGCGCCGGTGCCGAGGACTACGCCGACGAGGTGTTCGGCCATATCGAGCAGAGCCTCGACACGCTGCTGAACAACACGCGCCGCTGCCGCGACCGCCTGAACGCCACCCGCTAGTTCACGCGGAACACACGCAACTGAGAAAGGCGCGCCTCGCTGGGCGCGTCTTTTTGTTAGGAAATGCCACTTAAGTGCCGAAATGGCACGCGCGATGCCACTTCATGGCCGAAATGGCACGATGCGGTCCGAAAAGGGCCGAATTTCTGGAATTGGCGTGCCATTTCGGGGCGGAAGTGGCATTGAGCATGGAAAGGAACGGATTATGACCTCTGAGAACACGGCAATCATTCAAATTCCCGAGGCGCTGCTGGAGACGGCTGAGACGCGGCATTTCGAGGGGACGCTGGGGATGGCGGAGCTGGCTGCCGGCCCCGATGCCTACACGTTTGCGGCCCCCATTTCGTGGTCGGTGGAGGCCACCAACACCGGCGACGCCATTCTCGTCCAGGGCACGGCCAAGGCCGAGGCTGTCACCCAGTGCGCCCGTTGTTTGGAAGAGGTGTCCTACGCTATGGAAGGCGACATCGAGGGCTACTTCGTCATCGGTGCTGAAGAGGAAGCCGAGGCGCCCGAGGATTTGGAGGGCGACGAGTTCGATTTCTTGCCCGAGAACCGCAAGATCGATCTGGTGCCGCTTGTGGTGGCGGCCTTGCTTCTGGAAGTGCCCCTCGTGCCGCTGTGCGCCGACGACTGCAAGGGCCTGTGTTCCCAGTGCGGCGCGAATCTGAACGAGGGCGACTGCGGCTGCGCCAAGCACGAGCCCGATGTGGAGAAGAGCCCCTTCGCCGCTCTGAAGGATTTCGATTTCGGCGAGTAGTCGCTGACAGATAACAGCTTTTCAACGAAGGTCGGCGAGGCGGAAACGCTTCGCCGACCTTCGGGTTATGAGCCCGGCAAGCTACTACAGTGGTCCCGTGAGGTTTTTTGGAAGCGCGACCAGGGAGGTGCATCGTGGGCGGAATCGATGGTGGGCAGGTGCTGCGCCACGGGCTGTTCGCCGTACTCGTCGGCATAGCTGGCGCCGCCGCCTCGGTGGTGCTCTGCCTGCTTGTGGGTTTCGCTTACACGCTCGTTTGCGATCATCCCTGGCTGCTCTATCTTTTGCCCGTCTTCGGCGTGGTGAGTCTGCTCATGTACCGGGCGATGAAGCTGCCCTTAGACACCACCACTCACACGGTTGTAAACGACATCCGCGCCGATCGCGAGATATCTCCGTGGCTTGCCCCGGGCATCTTGCTCGGCACGGCGCTGTCCATTCTCGGCGGCGCCTCGGTGGGCAAGGAGGCCGGTGCCCTGCACATGGGAGCCTCGCTGGGCGACCTGATCGCGCGGCCCATGAGGCTGCGCCCCGTAACGCGCAAAGAGCAGGCCGTGGGCGATGGGCACGTGGGCATGCGCGCCTATGCCGCCGCCACGGGCATGGCCGCCTGCTTCGCGGCTCTGTTCTTCGCGCCTTTGGGCTCTACGGCCTTCGTCATCGAGCTTGCCCGCTACGAGCGCTCGGTGGTGCGCCATCTGCCCACCATGCTGCTCGCTTGCTTCGTCGCCTTCGCGCTGGCGAGCCTCGTCGGCATCGGAGACATCATTCCGAAGGTGCCCCTGCCCGGGCTCTCCTGGCCCATCGTCGGCCAGTGCGTCGTCATCGCCGTGGCATGCGCGCTTGTGGGCACGCTCTACATCAAGGCCATCGAATGCCTGCAGCGGGTCACCAAACGCGCCTCGAAGAACTACTATCTATGGGTCGCCCTCGGCGGCATCGCCATGATTGCGCTTGTGAGCCTGTTCGGCTGGCAGGGCTTCGAGGGCACCGGCGGCAATCAGTTGGCCTTGGCGCTCTTGGGCGAGCAAGAGCCTTGGGCCTTCGCCGTAAAGGCGCTGCTCACCGTCGTGTGCCTGGGTCTGTGGTTCCGCGGCGGCGAAATCATGCCCACCTTCACTATTGGCGCGCTTCTGGGCGCGAGCTGCACGGTGATGACCGGGGGAGACGCCGGCTGGTCGGCGGCGGTGGGGCTTGTGGCCTTCTTCGCTGCCATGAGCCGTTGCCCTTTGGCCGCCTTCTTCATGGGGTGCGAGATTTTCGGCTGGGCCGGCGCGCCGCTGTTCGCCCTGGCGGTGGCCGTCTCGTTCTCATTGGGACGCGATGTGGGATACTACGGCCGCGGAGCCACGAGCGTCCTGCGCGAAGCCGCGCACATCCGCCGCCACGGTCGCCCCTCGCGTCCCGGCGAGGTGGAGGGCAAGTCGCTTCTGGAAGACGTCGTCGAGTCGAGCCAGAGCAATCTGGTGAAACTGGAGGATGCTCTGCAGCGCCACGCCGATGCGGCGGCTGCCGCAGCCGAGGGGTCGGCTGTGGCGCCGAGCGCGCCGCCGGCTTCCGCAGACTCCGTGAAGAAGCCGTGACCGCTGGCGAATTCGTGACAAAAGCCCCTTGCGAGGCGTGAAGCGGTTGGGTATGATATCAAATCGTGCGTTTACAGAAGAAGTTGTGAACGGCACCCGCTGTTCCAGCTATAGAAGGAGTAATCGAGATGGCAGTACCTAAGCGCAAAATGGGCCGTGCCCGCACCCATGCCCGTCGCAGCACCAACGACAAGATCGCGGCTCCCGCCCGCTCCATTTGCCCCCAGTGCGGCGAGGTGAAGCTTCCTCACCGCGTGTGCGGCAACTGCGGCTACTATCGCGACCGCGAGGTCATCGAGACCGAGTAGCTTTTCGTGCGTGACGGTCGCGGGGGCGCCAGGTAGCCTCCGCGATGTCGGCAAAGCCTCCTCGCATGCCAAGCTTTATGAGCCTGGTCTGCCAGGGGGCTTTTTGGCTATAGGCCGTCGTGACGTGTCGCCCGCTGCAGCGGGAACCAGAAAGCAAGCATCCCAATCTGAGGAGTCTTTCTCGTGCCAACACCAACAACCATCGCCGTCGACGTCATGGGAGGCGACCGC
Source organism: uncultured Adlercreutzia sp. (assembly GCA_947426355.1). Taxonomy (GTDB): domain Bacteria; phylum Actinomycetota; class Coriobacteriia; order Coriobacteriales; family Eggerthellaceae; genus Adlercreutzia. The sequence goes on from CANEDU010000055.1 coordinate 9,990, forward strand.
GGTCCTGCGGTGGTCCTGCGTGG
>CANEDU010000056.1 GCA_947426355.1 uncultured Adlercreutzia sp.
AAGACGTCTTCCATGACCCGTGGGCGGGAACGCGCGCGTTCCCGCCCACGGGTCTTTTGCTCCGGCGCGGAGGGGCGGAAGCGGGCGCGTTCCCGCCCCGGGGCTTGACTCTTGGGGCGCGCAGGGCGGAAACGGGCGCGTTCCCGCCCCAAAAGCTACAGGCAGAAGAGGAAGGGCTGGCAGAGCGTGGGGCCGCACAAAAGGCAGCAGCACAGAGAGCTGGGGTCCGCGCAGCCGCCGGAAAACCCGCGGCGCTCGGTATCCTGCTGATAGGTGCGGGCGCGAGCGCCGATGACGGCCTCGGCCTGGCGGTAGTTGTCGTTGGTGGGGTCGGCCTTGCGGGCTGCGCGAATCTGGTCCACGGCGGCTACGGCGTTGCCCGCCCCGTAGTTCGCGAGCGCCGCTAGGTAGTACCAGCGCGCCGTGCGCTCTCTCATGGGCAGGGCGGCCAGCACGGAAAGCGCCGCCTTGTAGTTGCCGCCGTCAATGAACAGCACCGCCTGGCGTAGTTCCGCTGAGTCGGCGGCCGAAACCTCGGGTCGCGGTACCGAAGAGGCCTGCTGCCAGTTGTTAAACAAGTCTTCCCAGTTGATTTCCACCCACTGGTATTGATAGCCGCCCGGCCCTGTGCCGCTGCCGCCACCATAGGGCCCGCCGCCTCCTCCGCCGAAGGGGTTGCCTGCGCCGGGCGTGCCATAGCCGGTATAGCTGGGGTTGTAGGGGGAGCGGTAGCGCCGCGCATCTTCGCGCGCGTACTTCTCGGGGTTGGTGATGCGGTCGTAGGCCTCGTTGATCTTCTTCAGGCGCTCTTCGGCATCGGGGTCGTTGGGGTTCAAATCGGGATGGTTCTCCCGAGCCTTCTTGCGGTAGGCTTTCTTTACTTCATCGGCGCTGGCCGTCCGGGGCACGCCCAGAATGTCGTAAGGGTCTTCAATCACAGGTGCTCCTTAAAATGAGCGATGGGCGGCATCGGGGTGGATGCTCATCGATTCGAAACGATTTTCCATCCACTGGTTGTCGAACTTCTCGGCGCAGAACTGCTCGAGGGCGTTATCGGGTGTCGCGCCGGCCAGGCGCGAGTACCAGCAATCCAAAGCCACCAGCGTCATGACGCCGTTGAAGAGCATGAGCACCGCGCACAGCGCCGTGACCGAATAGCGCCAGCGCCAGGGAATGAGATTCACCGTGTGCAGCAGCGCCGGCAGGGCGAGTTTCACCCAAATGACGCCGAGGATGCCCCACATGCACATGAACATGAAGTTCGTGCGTCCGTTGATGCTAAGGAACGTGCCCGTGTAGTCCCAGGCAATGGCGCCGAAGGCGTATTCCATAAACCAGCTGACGAAGTACTCGAAAGCTCCGCCGATGACGGCGCTCACGATGAACACCACGGGCAGTGGTGCGTTGTGGAAGCGGTTGAGGGCCAGCGTCATAAGCACGGCGCCGAAGCCGTAGATGGGGGAGAAGGGGCCCCACAACAGGCCCGCGCGATCCTCATAGTGGCCGAAATCTACTACAAGCACGTGATAGATGGACTCGATGACGACGCCGGCGATAGAGGCGATGACGAAGATCCAGAACAGGTTGAAGAAGTCGAGCTCGATGTAGCCGCGCCCGGTTTTGTCGAGGCCGAGCGTGCCCTCCTCGGCTTCCTCTCGGGTTTCCATGAGCCGGAGTCGGCGCTGCAGCTCGCGCTCGTCGGAGAGGGAGGGATCGACCCACACGTGGGCGACGATGAGGATGAGCGCGCTGGCGCCAAGAAACCACAGGCCCGGATTTACGCCGAACAGGAGCAAGTCGGCCATAAATGCCACCACTAGCCCGATGGCCACAGCCTCGGCAATGAGGCGGGCGCGCCGCCGGTTCCCGCGCAGAAGGCGGAAGCCGAGCACGCCGGAGGCCAGAACGCAAAAGCACCCGGCCAAAATGAGCACAACGTATAGGATGACGGTGAGGAGGGACTCGTCGGTATAGGAGCCTTCCACGAACACCGAGCCCATCTGCATGAGAACGCCCACGACCTGCGGCACAACGGCTATGCCGCCGAGCATGAGCAGGGCGCCAAACACGCGAAGCGCCAGCGGCGTGCGCTCGCTGACCTTGCCGCTCCCGATGCCGGGATCGGGTTGCAAGGGGGTTTGTTGAAGAACCGTCGGATCCATGGGGCTATGGTATCATGACCCCCATCTTCGGGTGGCAAGCCCACAACAAGCCCGCAAGCTGACCGCTTACGCGCCACATTGCCGCTACAGCCGCAGGTCGAAAGGAGCGCTGGTGGAAGCCGAGCAGACAAACACCATCTCGTGGTACCTGCGCATGTTCTCTTATTTCCTGATTATTTGCGGCCTGGTTGGTTTTGTCGTGGGAGATGTGGTGATCTACGGGGCCGTCGTCGATGGCCTCTCGTCTGCGGACGGCCTTCCCTTGGGCGCGCTCGTTTTGGGCGTTTCCGCCGCGGCGGCCAACGGCATCACTGTCGCAGCGGGCATTCTGGGGCACTCGGTCGCGCGCAGCTCCCAACGTGCGGGAGCCCTGCGCAGCGTGGCTCTTGCTGGCGTGGGTGCCTCGGTGCTGGGTCTGGGGCTGTGCTATGCCACGGGCGGGGAGCTGCCCACATCGCTTATTTTCAACCTGCTCCTCATGGCCGCCTGCGTTGTCATTGCCGGTAACCTGGCCAAAACGGAGCAATAGTTTCCTCTCGGCCTAGCCGCCAGCGGGTTAAATACAGTACAATGTGGGGTTAGGGCCGCATTGTGCCGGCCGCACTACTTCAGGAGGAAACATGACCGAACTCGATTCGCAGAACAGCGACGCATCAGTTGACGCCGCATCCGCTTCAACGTCTACCGCAGCGGAAGAACTCTCGCCTCGCGCCGTGGCTGAGGCCAAAAAGGCCGCCGCTGCGTATATCCAGAGCGCTGAAGGAGAATATGGCACTGTTGGCGCTGCACAGCCACGCAATGTGAAAAGTGGGCACCGTACAGCTATCGTCGTTGGCTTGATTATCTGTTTGCTTGTTGTTGCTGGCGTGATCACCTATCTTTTCACTTCGGGATTCTTTAACGAGAAAACTGGCGAGAGCGACCAGCGCGTTCCCCTCTCTGACGCGCGTGTCCTTGCCGCCTTCGATGAAGTGACGATGGATGCTCCGGATATCTCCCAGTATGCCTACGTGCCGCAGGATGCTCTTATCGGCCCGAAGTTCGACAATATCGAGGTGAAGGAGCCGGCAAATTTGGGTACGGCGGGCAACCAGCTGGTGACGTGCGAGGCTACGGCCACGGCTGTATTCAAGAACAAGGGCATCGAGGTCTCCATTCCGGTTACCTTGCCTTTCGAGTATTCTGATGCTGGCGAGACCTGGGTGCCTGGCGAGTTGATGAAGGGGGAGTCGACGGCGGTGCCGCTCGCCAGCGCTAATGCAAGCGATATTTTGGCGAACCTGAATGATATCCTGGCCGCCAATGATCCCACTTACGGAGAGGCTATGGCCGATGCCTCTGTCGTGAAAACCACTTCTGATTTAACCATTGATGGGGGCCCGATTACTGCCGAGCTTTCCAAAACGGTGGAGACCGAGACTGACGGAGGGAAGAATAGCGAGCTGCGCACGTCTACGGTGATGCTGAATGTGGCATGGTCTAACACCGAGGGCTGGCTTGTAACAGTGGCCGATGCGGGGCAAATCGACACGCAGAACAATATGATTCCCGGCAGCACGGCGGCCAGTGTTGACCCGGCCAGTGGCGATCCGGAGAGCATCGGGAATGTGAAGTTCGGCGACTCCGTTACTCTTGCAGGCACCTTGCAGGCGGTCGAGGGCGTTGATGCTCTGTCCACGGGCAACAACTACACCAACGGCAACGCCAACGACAATGCGGGTGGCAGCGTGCAGCTCGTGCTCAAGCTTAACCGTCCGCTTGATTTGAATTTGAATGGCACGGCTTACCGTCTAACTGCGGTAGCGGTGGCGACTTCGGGCTTGGATGATAACGGTAAAAGCCTTATCGGCCGCAAGGCCGATGTTAAGGGGCCCATGGAGGAATCTTTCGCCACAAACTGGTGTCCCTTTGGGGTCAAGGCTTATGAGATTCATGTAGAGTAGGCTTCGAAAACCCTGCAGCACGTGCCGTCAGCGCCCCTTGGACGAAGGTTCAAGGGGCGCTGTGCTATGATGGCTGGCACTGCATTTTCTGCGCTGACCCCCTGCGGTTCGCGCCCTTATGAGCTGAGGAGGTAGGTGTGCTCCAAGCAACAGATTGGGCCGATGTGAAGGTGGTGGGCATTCCGCGCGCTTTGCTGTTCTACCGGTTCGGCGTGCTGTGGACCACTTTTTTCGAGAGCATTGGCCGCACCGTGGTGGTGAGCGACCCAACGGACAAGGCCATCGCCGATGAGGGCGACCATCTCTCGGTAGACGAGTGCTGTCTGGCCTCGAAGGTGTTCGTGGGTCATGTGGAAAGCCTCGTGGGGCGTTGCGACGCGGTTTTCGTGCCCTGCTATCCCACGGGCGAGCCGCGCACGGGCTTCTGCACGAAGTTCCAGTCTGCCACCGATATGGTGCGCAACACGTTCCGCGACCAGAAGCTGCGCGTCATCTCTTGCGAGGTGAGCAACGCCCGCAAGATGAAGGACGTGCGTCGCGCCTTCGAGAGTATGGCCCAGCGCATGGGCGTGGGTCCGAAGGACGCCCGCGCTGCCTTCAAGGCCGCCTGGGACGCCCAGCGTGCCCACGACGACGCCCTAGCCGATGCCCAGGAGCGTACCCTGCGCCGCATCGACGAGGAGCGCAAAGCTGCCAAGGCCGCTGCGGCGGCGGGGGAGGACGCCCGGTTCCCTCTGGGTATTCTCGTGGTGGCGCACCCCTACATCACCCACGACCCCTATCTTTCCAGCGCGGTTATCGACTCTCTTACCGATATGGGCGCTACGGTGGTCTACGCTGACGCCATGGACCACGAGCGCTCTTACAAGAAGAGCTTCGATTTCTCCGGCACCATGCCCTGGCTCATCAACCGCGAGCTCATCGGCGCAATCCTTCTGGCCCAGGACCGCATCGACGGCATCGTGCTCATCAGCGCGTTCCCCTGCGGCCCCGATTCCATGACCGACGACGCCATCATGCGCTGCATTCAGGGCACGCCCATTCTGAACCTCATGATTGATGCGCAGTCGGGCACCGCCGGCGTGGAGACCCGCGTGGAAAGCTTCGTGGACATCCTGCGCTTCCAGCAGAAGGGAGGCTACGTTCATGGCTAAGCCCCAGGCTCTTATCGAGCAGGTGCGCTCATCGGTGGCCGTAGAATTCGAGCGCCGCCATGCGCCCACGCTCATCGCCGATCGCAAGGCGGCCAAGGCGGCCCGCCACAAGGCGAAGCACCACAAGTACACCAAGGCGGCGTTTTTCCGCTACTGCTACTACGACCCGGCGTTCAAGTTCTTCTGCGAGCAGGTGCTCGATGTGGATTACCTGCCGCTGCCTGAGGCCACCCGCGCCTACGGCGAGGTGGGCGTGCAGAACTCGAGCGATTACGTGTGCACCCCCTTCAAGCACATTCTGGGCGATTTCGCCGAGGCGCTCGACCTGGGCGCCGATATCCTCGTCCAATTCGGCGGCCCGTGCCGTCTGGGCTACTACGGCGAGCTACAGGAGTCTATTCTGCGCGATATGGGCTACGACTTCATCATGCTGAACTTCGCCCATGGCATCCAGCTGGGCTATCTTGGCTGGGCCAAGGAAGTGCTGAAGACGGTGAACCCGAATGTCGACGTGCCCCACGGCGTGGTGAAACTTAAGGCCGTGGCGAAGATGATCGAGCATCTGGACACCCTGCGCGATTACTACTTGGCCAACGCCGGCTTTGAGGTGGAGCGCGGGGTTTTCGACGCTGCCTGGGTGTCGGCCATGGACGCCATGCGCACCTGCTTAGACGAGCGCGACATCAATCAGGCGTACCGCGAGGCCATGGCCGCATTCCGCGCCATTCCGCTGCACAAGCCCGCCGACCCCATTCGCATCGGCGTGGTAGGCGAGATGTTCACGGCCATCGACGGGCGCAGTAATCTGGATTTGGACCAAAAGCTCATCCGCATGGGCGTGGAAGTGCATCGCATGCTTAACTTCACGAATCGCTACTTGCGTTACAACGAGCCGAATTTGCGCGTGGGGGCCAAGGACTACCTCACCTACGACATGGGTCCCACGTCCACGCTCACCGTCGCCGCGGCGAGGAAGTACGCTGCCGAGGGCTTCGACGGCGTCATTCACGCGAAGTCGGCCGGCTGCACGCCGGAGATCGATTGCATCCCGGTGCTACAGAAGGTGAGCGAGGACTACCACATGCCCATCTTGTACCTCACCTACGATTCTCAGACCTCGGACACGGGCCTGGACACGCGCCTCGAGGCGTTCTACGACATGCTTGCCATGAAGAAGGAGAAGAACAAATGACCAAGGCTTATCTCGGCATCGACATCGGGTCCATTTCCACCAAGGGCGTGATCATCGACGAGGACCGCAACATCATCGCTCGTTCCTATTTGTGGACCGAGGGCAATCCCACCGAGGCGTCGAAGAACGTCGTGCGCGAGCTGGAAAGCCAGGTGGAAGGCCAAGACGTGCAGATTGTCGGCGCCGGTACTACGGGCAGCGCGCGTCGTTTGGTGGGCGCTATGCTGGGGGCGTCGGTTATCAAGAACGAGATTACGGCTCATGCGGTGGGCACCACCCATCTGCATCCGGACGTGCGCACCATCTTGGAAATTGGCGGCCAGGACTCGAAGATCATCTGCGTGTCCGATGGCATTGCCGTAGACTACGCCATGAACACGCTGTGCGCTGCCGGTACCGGTTCGTTCTTGTCGTCGCAGGCCCATCGCTTAGGCGTTGAGGTGGAGGAGTTCGGCGACATTGCGCTTACCTCGAAAAAGCCCGCAAACATCGCCGCCCGTTGCACGGTGTTCGCCGAGAGCGATCTGGTGCACAAGATCCAGGTGGGCTACGCTCGCGAGGACATCATCGCGGGTTTGTGCAATGCCGTGGCGTCAAACTACCTGAACAACGTGGGCAAGGGCAAAAAGATTGCCGCGCCTGTGGTGTTCCAGGGCGGCGTATCCAAGAACGCCGGTGTGGTGCATGCCTTCGAAGAGCAGTTGGGCATGGATGTGGCGGTGGACCCGGACGGCCACCTCATGGGCGCCTACGGCGTGGCGTTGCTTGCTGCCGATGCGGGCCCCATCGCACAGGCGGAATCCGGCCCCTTCGTCAGCGGCACCTTCGACTTCGAGGCCATGCTCGACTTCGATTTCAAGACGCGCGAAATCGAGTGTCAGAAGTGCGCCAACCACTGCGAGGTCATCTGCGTATACCGCGACACGGACATCATCGACAGCTGGGGCAACCGCTGCGACCGCGGCGCCGTGAAGACGACGGCGTAACTTGCGTGTCCGTGCGGGAGGGCGGCAGGGCCGCTGTCCGAGCCCCCGCTACGCTATTCGCCCTTTGGGCTCAGGCGCTTCGCTCCTTCATGCATGTACTGGGGGTGGTCTTCGACCACCCTTTCTCTTTTGGTATTCAGAGGTCTCGGCCAACGGCCCCGCCTCCCTCCCGCACTGCGCTCGTGGAGTTGAGGTGGGCGACTTTGGTTTGCTAGAAGCCGACGGTCATATGAAGGCTGTAGAAGACGACGCGAGCGGCAAAGACGGCGCAAAGTGCGAGGGCGCCGGCGGCAATGCGCGCGACGAGGCGCGCTCGCTCGCTTGTTGCTGCGCGTATCGCCCATCCGTCGAGGACGACTGCGGCAAGTCCCGCTAGCGCGTAGAACGCAATGACGAGCGCATAGCTAGGTGCCAGCGTCGCTGCTGCAAACTCGTTGTTGGCGATGGTGCCGAGGGCGGCGTTCTGGGCGATCATGACGGCGATGTTGGCGACAAGCCCTCCTGCGGCAAATCCCGTGAGGACGGCGCCTGCTCGTCGCAGCGGGACATTTGCGGTGGTCAGGAAAAGCTGGCCCAGCACCGCGCCTTCGAACAGGGCCGCAAGCAGAAGGTTCGCTGGCGTATAGGGCGTGTTCCATGTGGGAACGGTACGTACGGCATAGGCCTGGGAGGTGCAGGCCAAAAGAGCGATGCCGGCGAGGCAGGCGACAACCAGCCAGGGTTTCGCGAGCTTATCGGGAAAGCTCACCTTGAAGGCGGCCATCCAATAGGACCCGGTGAGGAAGAGGAACGCCACTGCGGCCAGCACCTCGTTGGAAAGGGGCGAGGAGCCGACGCCTGCGAATACGTGCAGCGCGTTGGCCGGGGTGCCCAGGTGAGTGGCGGAGGCGATGAAACCGAGCAGCGCTACGGCGAAGGGCAGCGCTATTACGCGATCGATGCGTACGGCGTGGTCGTGGTCTGCGGCGAAGACGCGCGCTGAGGCAAGTACGGTGAACGCCACGACTCCGGCGGGCGCCAAGGCCGTGAAAAGCGCCAAGGAGAGATTGTCCAAGCCGCTCGTCATAAGTTCAGCTCCTTGCGGTTCACGATGCTGCCCGAGCGATTCTCGGCGGCAGCTGGAGAGGGGAGAATGAAGAGATTGGGGGCGGTGGCCGACTCTTCGGGAAGGGGCAGGATGACTCCGCGCACCTCGCCCCAGCGGCTCTCGTGGCGCTCGTACAATTCGCCCTTCTCGCCAAAATCGAGGGCGCGCAGGGGGCATGCCTCCACGCAGATGGGCATCAGTCCCGCTGCGGTGCGCTCGCGGCACCCGTCGCATTTGCTCGAGCGCTTCAGGGTTTTGTCGATGGCCGGCGCATGGTACGGGCAGGCCATGGTGCAATAGCCGCATCCAATGCATTTGCCGTGATCGGGCCAGATGAGCCCCAGCTCGTCACGGTGCATCGCCTCGGTGGGGCATACTTGCACGCATGCGGGGTTGGCGCAGTGGTTGCAGGCCAGCGAGATATGGTAGGCGAAGGCGTTTTGGGACAGCGTGCCGTCGTCGGCGGTGATCCATTCGCCGCCCTCGTAATCGAGTACGCGACGAAAGCTCTCGTCGATTCCGTGGCCGTGATAGTCCTTGCAGGCCATGACGCAGGTACGGCAGCCGGTGCAGCGTGCGTTATCGAAGTAAAATCCCCTCGGCATGGTCTTAAGTCCCTTCAAGCGGCATAGCGCGGAGGATTCCGCGCTATGCTTCAAATAGTATCGGAAGTGGGCCGCCGCTGGTAAGGGAGGGGCGCGGCGGCCCTGAATAGGCCCTTAGGCGTTCTCCACTTCCTTCGGGTTGGCGATGGCGCCCGACGTGTCGCCAGGCTCCTTCGCCGCCGGGCACGGCAGAATGGCCGTGGAGGGCTTCGTCTGGTCAGGCGATGCCATGGGGGCGATGGCGTCCACAGCGTCGGGGTGGGCGCTGCGCAGCTCGTCGATGGGGCCGAACTCCAAGGCGCGCAGGGGGCAGGCCTCGACGCAGAGGGGTGTGCCGCCTTCCGCCACGCGGCTCGCGCAGCCGTCGCACTTGCGGCTCTTCATCAGCTCGGTGTCCACCACGGGCACCTCGAAGGGGCAGCTGCTCACGCAGGTGGCGCAGCCGATGCACTTCTCGTCGTCGTGCAGCACCAGGCCGGTGTCGGGGTCTTTGTCCAGAGCGCCCTGGGGGCATTTGGCCGCGCAGGCCGGCATTTCGCAGTGGTTGCAGGCCATGGACAGATGGTAGGCGAAGCTGTCGCGCGCAAAAGTGCCGTCGCCGTTGTCGGTCCAGGTGCCGCCCTCGTAATCGAAGACGCGACGGTAGGCGTAGCCGATGGGTAGGTCGTTGTAATCTTTGCAGGCCATCTCGCAGGTGCGGCAGCCGGTGCAGCGCGTGCTGTCGAAATAGAATCCGTACTGGGTCATGTCGCTTCCTCCTTTACGCCTTGGTCACTTGCACGATAAGGGAATGAACGCCGTTCCCCTTG
>CANEDU010000057.1 GCA_947426355.1 uncultured Adlercreutzia sp.
CGATATCGAGGCCAACGGCGGTGAGTTCCTCTACAACACCAAGGCCGAGAAGATCATCATGGAAGACGGCGCCGTCGCCGGCGTTCAGACCGACGCGGGCATCGATGTCATGGCTCCGGTCGTGGTGGTGTGCACCGGCGGCTTCGGCGGCAACGAGGAGATGCAGCTGGAGAAGCTGAACACGACGGTGTTCCCCCTGGGCAGCACGCTTTCCGACGGTACGGGCATCAACATGGTGCTCGATGCGGGCGGCGCATGGGACCGCAACTTCGCGGTGCTCGGCAACGAGTGCGGCGCGGTGTCGAAGGCCACGGTGAGCCCCTTCACGGAAGACTGGCACAACACCAACGAGCACTTGGGCTACTGGCTGTTCGGCGGCTTGTACACCGATCCGGTGGGCGAGCGCTTCATCAGCGAGGGGAAGATCGCCCAGTTCCCGCTGGCGGTGGGCGGCGAAGCACTGCTGCGCGCGGGCAAGGCCTACGTCATCATGGACGACGATTACTACCAGGCGGTGCAGGGCGACGGCATCTTCGCTTATCTGGGCCAGCCGGCTGAGTGGGTTTCGGGCCCCGTGGCCGATTACGTTAAGACGACGCCCGAGAACGCTGAGGTGCACCTCCAGGAGGCCATCGAGCAGGGTTGGGCTGTGAAGGCCGATTCCATCGCCGAGATCGCCGAGGCCTTCGATCTGCCGGCGCTCGAGAAGACGGTGGAGAGCTACAACCGCTTCTGTGAGGCCGGTGTTGACGAGGAATACGGCAAGGAGACCCACTTCCTGAAGGCCGTGAAGACCTCCCCGTTCTATGCGTTCGAGTATGTACCGAGCTGTTGGGGCACCAACGGCGGCGTGAAGGTGGACAGCCACCTGCGCGCCGTAGATGCCGACAACAAGGCTATCCCCGGCCTGTACGTGGCCGGTGTGGACCAGGGCTCCGTCTACAGCGTCCCCTACTACACCAACGAGGGCTCCTCGGTGGGCCTGGCCATCGGCTCGGGCGCCTACGTGGCCGCCGAGATCCTGGGCGCGTAGTTCTCGCGCGACCTGTCAGCTCATAGTCCTCAGGTCCCGGCCTGACGGAGATTTGGAAGAGCGCGGCCGACCCTCCCCGGCCGCGCTCTTCGCGTTCGCTATAATTCCTCTCATGAACGAACACCGCACACCCGAAGAGCAGCGGCAGCTGGACAAGCACTACATGGGCCTGGCCTTGGAAGAGGCCCGGGCCGCGGGCGCTATGGGCGAGGTGCCCATCGGCGCAGTGGTGGTGCACGAGCCTATCGACCGCGGCACGCGGCGTCCGCTCGCCGAGCCGCGCGTCATTGCGCGGGCGCACAACCGGCGCGAGACCGATCGCGACCCGGCAGGCCATGCGGAGTTCCTCGCCATGAAGGAGGCGGCTCGCGTGCTGGATGCGTGGCGTTTGGCCGACTGCACGGTGTACGTGACGCTGGAGCCCTGCATCATGTGCGCCGGCCTCATGCACCAGTCGCGCGTGGCTCGATGCGTGTACGGCGCTCCCGACCAGAAGGCCGGCGCCGTGGGCACGCTGTACCGAATTAACGCCGACGACCGCCTGAACCACCAGTTCGAAGCGACCGCAGGTGTGCGCGAGCAAGAGTGCGTGGAGCTGCTGCAAGAATTCTTCCGCGCCCGTCGCAAGAAATAACGAGAGGACGTCGAATGACCGAGAATGCCCAGCGCAATCGCGAGGCGGAAGTGAACCTGTTGGCGGCGGCCCGCGAGGCCCAGTGGTCGGCGGGCGCGTTCATGGGGCCGAATACGATGAAGCTCGTCTCGCCGGCGAAGGTGAACCTGCTTTTAGCCATTGGCGCGCGCCGCGAGGGCGGGTACCACGATGCCGACACGGTCATGCACGCCCTGGCTCTGCACGATACGCTCTACTTGCGCACGGAGGATATTGCCGCCGACGAGCTGGCCAAGCGCGTGGCGGACAGCGAGAGCCGTGCCGATGCGGCCGTGGGCGGTCCGGCGGAGAACCTCCTTGTGACCATCGACCTGTCCGACCGCACGGGCCAAGATTTGGAAATCGCCGCGGCTGACAATCTCGCCTTCAAGGCGGCCGATCGTCTGGCGCGAGAGGTGGGCCGCGACCTTCCCGAGGCCATCCAGCTGCGCATTGAAAAGCATATCCCGGCCCAAGGTGGCCTTGGCGGCGGCTCGTCGAATGCGGCAGCGGTGCTCGTGGGCCTGGCGAAGGCGTGGGATATTCCCGCCGACGACGACCGTGTGGCTGAAGTCGCTCGGTCCCTCGGCGCCGATGTGACCTTCTTCCTGCACGGCGGCTGCGCGCTGCTCGACGGCATAGGCGAGGTGCTGCAGCGCGCGCTGGAGCCGTCGCGCCAGGCCATGGTGCTGGTGAAACCCGCAGGCGGCGTTTCCACGGCGGCCGCCTACCAGCGCTTCGACGAAGACCCGATGCCCGTTTCCGCCGAGGTGCTGCAGCGCGACCGTTCCGCAACGAAAGCTGATGAGGTGCTCCTTGCCAACAACCTGGCTCCTGCGGCCGAAGCCCTGCTGCCCGAGCTGTCCGACATTCGCACCTGGCTCGCCGAGCAGGCGGGGGAGGGCAACGTGCTTCTCTCCGGCAGCGGATCGGCCACCTTCGCCCTGGTGGACACCTTCGCCGAGGCCAGCCGCATCGCCACCGCGGCTACGGCTCGCGGCTGGTGGGCGCGCCCCACAAGCCTTTCCGGCCTGCGTGCCGCTATCGTTCCGGGGCGGTAATCATGGGCTTTCTAGCGCGCCTGTCCCGCGTGGTTCCCCTGCTCATCATTATGGCGGTGGCCGCCGGGCTCATTTACGTCGTTGTCACCTATCGGCATTCCCCGGCGCGGGCCAAGGAAGTGCTCATCAAGGTCTTCACCTGGTTCAACGCCATCGTCATCGGCTTCTTCGCGCTCGTGTCCCTCTACGCCTTCTTCGACAACGCGCCCGCCGTGCTCGATCTTTCCCTCAGCTTCATGGCCGTGGGCCTTGTCGGCCTTGCCATCACGCGCCTGTGCAATTGGCGCTTTCTCAAGAACAACCCCAGCTACCGCAAAAAACGCCTCGCCGCCACCACTAAGCGCCGCTGGCCCTGGGGAAAATAAAAAACGCTCGATCTACGAGCGTTCTGTTATCGAAAAAAATGGCGGAGGAGTAGGGATTCGAACCCTAGATGCCCTTGTGGGGCATACTCACTTAGCAGGCGAGCACCTTCGGCCTCTCGGTCACTCCTCCGCGTAACAATGCATCTTACCCGAGCCGCCCGCATTCTGCAATGAGATATTTCTCCGCTGCGCAAAGAATCCGGCTGAATCACCTGCAAGGGCAACCTCGCAGGTGATTCAGCTCATTCGAACGGGACGCTTGGGTAAGAGCCCCGACGAACGGGATTATTTCTGGTACCCTGTTTCTCAACAAAAGCCGCAGGCTGCAAGGGAAAGGAAACGCACGTGATCGGTCGCTATACTCGCCCCGAAATGGGCCGCATCTGGGAGCTCGAGAATAAGTTCGCCATTTGGAAGGAAATCGAGGTTTTGGCCTGCGAGGCCCAGGCCGAGCTCGGCCAGGCGGGCATCACCAAGGAAGAGGCCCAGTGGATTCGCGACCACGCCGACTTCACCGTGGAGGAGATCGACGAGATCGAGAAGGTCACGAACCACGACGTCATCGCGTTTACCACCTGCATGGCCAACTACATCGATGCCGACATCCCCGAGGGTGCTGACAAGCCGAGCCGCTGGGTGCACTACGGCATGACCTCTTCGGACCTCGGCGACACGGCCCTGTCCTATCAGGTCACCCAGGCCTGCGACATCATCATCGACGACATCAAGCGCCTCGGTGAGACCTGCAAGCGCCGCGCCTTCGAGTTCCAGAACACGCTCTGCGTCGGCCGCACCCACGGCATCCACGCCGAGCCCATGACCTTCGGCATGAAGTTCGGCAGCTGGGCCTGGGCGCTGAAGCGCGCCCTCACCCGCATGGAGGAGGCCCGCGCCGTGGCTGCCACCGGCGCCATCTCGGGCGCAGTGGGCACGTACTCTTCCATCGACCCGTATGTGGAGCAGTACGTGTGCGAAAAGATGGGCCTCACGCCCGACCCGCTTTCCACCCAGGTGCTCGCCCGCGACCGCCACGCCCAGGTGATGGCCGCGCTCGCCGTGTGCGCCTCTACGCTGGAGTCCATCGCCATGCAGGTGCGCCTTTTGCAGCAGTCCGACGTCATCGAGGCGGAAGAGCCGTTCACCAAGGGCCAGAAGGGCTCCTCGGCCATGCCCCACAAGCGCAACCCCATCACCGCCGAGCGCGTCTGCGGCCTCTCTCGTGTAGTGAAGGCCAACGCCCAGGTGGCCTTTGACAATGTGGCCCTGTGGTTCGAGCGCGACATCTCGCACTCCGGCGCCGAGCGCGTGGTGCTGGCCGACAGCTTCACGGCGCTTGATTACATGTTCGCGAAGATGCAGTGGATGCTCGACGGCCTGCAGACCTACCCGGCCAAGATGGAACACAACCTGTGGCGCACGAAGGGTCTCATCTTCTCTTCGAAGGTGCTGCTGGCTCTGGTGGATGCCGGCATTTCCCGCGAGGACGCCTACGTCATCGTGCAGCGCAACGCCATGAAGGTGTGGGAGGACATCCAGAACGCCGTGGACGGCCCCACTTACCGCGAGCGCCTCGAGGCCGACGACGAGGCCATGGCCCTGCTCTCGGCCGAGAAGCTCGACGAGATCTTCGACCCGTGGGACTTCCTCACCCGCAAGGACGTGGTGTTCGACCGCCTGCAGGAGCTGGAGTTTTAAAGCCCGAACGACCGGACTGTTCGGTTTCGAGAAATGCAAAAGGGGCGCCGCTCGTCTTAGAACGAGCGGCGCCCCTTGCTTGAGAGGGGAAAGGGCTACTGCGCAGTCGGCACGGCGGCACCGGTGAGCAGGTCGATGCCCTCGTTGAGAACCGTGGCGTTCATGGCGCCCATGTAGCCGCCAAGGATGTTGCCCTCGGCGTCAATCAGGTAGCTTTGCGGAATGGAGGACACGCCGTAGGCGGTGGCCGCGCTTTGGTCGACGTCGAAGTAGCAGGGGAACGTGTAGCCGTTCTGCGACAGGAACGCCTTGGCGCTCTGCTCGGTCTCGCCGCTCATGCCCGTCATGTTCACGATGACGAACTCAATTTCATCGCCGTGCTCTTCCCAGGCCGCCTGAATGTCGGGCATCTCGCTTGCGCAGGGGCCGCACCAGCTCGCCCAGAAGTTCAGCAGCACCGGCTTGCCGCGGAAATCGGCCAGGGTGAGGGTTTTACCCGAAGCGTCGGTCATGGTGAAGTCGGGGGCGCTCATATCCTGCTCGTCCTTATTGGCGTCGGTCTCGGTGGCGGCGTTGTTGCCCGGAGCCGATTCCTGGCTGGCGCTTCCGGCGCTGTCGTCCGCAGAATCGCGAGCGCTCGTGTCGCCCTCAGCCTTATCGGCGTTCTGGACCGGCGTTGTCGTGCTGATGCCCTGGTTGTCGGCGGCGGGGGCCAAGGCGCCGTAGGCAATGCCGGCGCCGATAAGCAGCACGGCGAAGGCGACGACGGCCGCGATGACGCCGATATGCTTCTTGCGGTCGGCCTCCTTGCCCGCAGGGGTAGCGGCCTCAGACGCTTGCTCAGCCTCCAGGGCGGCAATCTGCTCGCCTAAGGCCTCGCCGCGCTCGGCAGGCGTTTCAGCCGGCTTGTTCTCGCCTTCGACTGCGCTCGCGTTCACGTTCTCGCGCTCGTTCTCGCTCATGTTTCAACCTTTCATTCTCGTGCTGGTTCTCGCATGCTAGCTTAGCAGGCGCAAGAACCCGCCGAGCAGCCCTGTGGCCATGAGCACGCCCACGGCGACAAGGAACCACCCGCATACCTTATTAATGATGTCGTAATGCTGCTTGATGACGTTGAAGGCGCCCTTCAGCTTGTCGATGAGCACCGCCGCCGCCACAAAGGGAATGCCGAGGCCCGCCGAATAGCACAGAAGCAAAATGATACCCTGCACCACCGAAGCCTGCTGCGAAGCGAGCATGAGGGCCGAGCCCAGAAACGCGCCCACGCACGGCGTCCAGCCAATGGAAAAAATGATGCCGAACAGCACCGATGAGAAGAATCCGAGCTGACGCCCGGCCAGCGGGTTCTTCGATCCGCGGAAGAAGCTCAGCTTGATGATGCCGAGGAAGTACAGGCCGAAAACGATAACCACCAGGCCGCAAACTACATTCACCGCGCCCTGGTACTCGACAAAGAAGGCCCCCACTGAGGAGGCCAGCGCTCCCATAGCTATGAACACGCAGGTAAATCCGAGCACGAAGCCCAGGGCGTTGCGCAGTACCACTGGCGTGCGCACTTCTTCGCCGGCGGCGAAGTAGGTGACATAGAGGGGAATCATGGGCAGAAGGCACGGCGATACGAAGGTGATGATGCCCTCGAGGAAAGTGATGAGATAGGTCACGTCGCTCCTTTCTGGCGTCGATGCTCTCGTGCCTGCTTGAAACGCCCGCCTTCCTTAACCAAGCGAAGGCGGGCGTCTGCATTTTGCGTTCCATTATTCCTCATTTGCGCGCGTTGTGCCTCAGCCTCCACAGAAAGTGAAGCGACCGTTACCCTTTTTGCGTTCGCCACCGTTTCGTTCGTTGCCAACAATGGGGCGCTGGCCTATGCTGGTGGGGCGCATCTGCCACCGAACTAAACCACGCGCCGTTCTAAGGGGGCCTTCATGGGCATCGCAACCGATTTCATCACCCGTCGCCGCTTCGTTTGGCTTGCGGCCTTGGCGGGAGGCACGCTGGCGCTGGGAGGCTGCGCGGACGACGCTGCCAGCGAAGGCGCGCAAGATGCCGGCGATAGCTCGGGCACCGCCTTCGATGAGCCCGGCCAAAACGGCGGCGGGGAAGGTGCTGGCGGAGAAGAGGCCCAAGCTGCCGCCCGCGCGGCGGTGGACGAGCGCGTAAAGGCCATGACCCTCGAGCAAAAGGTGGCCCAGCTGTTCGTCGTGACTCCCGAGGCCCTGGTAGAAGGCGTGTCCCAAGTCACCCAGGCGGGCGATGCGACCCACGAGGGCGTGAAAGCCTACCCGGTGGGCGGCATCGTCTATTTCGCTCAGAACCTTTTGGATCCCAATCAGGTTGCTGCCATGATCACCAACGTGAAGCAGTTTTACGCCGACGACGGCAACGTTGCGCCGTTCATCGCGGTGGACGAGGAGGGCGGCACGGTGGTGCGCATCGCCGATAACGAGGCCTTCGGCGCCCAAGACGTGGGCAACGCTTCCGATATCGGCAATGCGGGCGATACGGAAGCGGCCAAGCGCGCAGCCGAGCAGATTGCCGATTACCTGACTCCTCTTGGCTTCAACACCGACTTCGCCCCGGTGGCCGACGTGGTCGACCCGACCCGCAGTGACACCATGGGGCTGCGTTCGTTCTCGAGCGACGCGCAGGTGGCGGCCGACATGGTGCGCGCCGAGGTGGAGGGCTTCCGCGACAAGAAGATGCTCTGCTGCGCCAAGCACTTCCCGGGCATCGGCTCGGCGGCCGGCGACTCTCACGAAGGTGCCATCACCATCGAGAAAACTACCGAGGAATTGGACGGCGTGGATCTGGTGCCGTTCAAGGCGGCTATCGAGGTTGGCGTGCCCATGATTATGGTGGGACACTTGAACCTGCCGAACGTCATCGGCGACAGCACGCCGGCTGCTTTGAGCTCCATCGTCGTGCAGGACATGCTTCGCGACACCCTGGGCTACACGGGCCTTATCGTGACCGACTCGCTTTCCATGGGCGCTATCACCGACTACTACACGCCGGCCGAAGCGGCCGTTGCGGCTCTTAAAGCTGGTTGCGACATCCCGCTCATGCCCGAGCGCTTCACTGAGGCCTACCACGGTGTGCTGGACGCCGTCCGCACCGGTGAAATTGCCGAGACCCGCCTCGATGAGTCCCTCATCCGCATACTCACCGCCAAACAGGAGTACTTCGGCCTGTAAGGGCCGTATGCGTGCGACGGGGCTTTCTAAGCTGCCGGCTCCCAGATGCGGACGAGGCAGTACTTTTGCCGCTCGCCGCCGATGGGAGTGTAGTCGATATTGCAATAGCTAACGGCTCGATTGCCCATATGGGTTGATGCGAGGAAGTCGTTGTAGTCGCCCGATCCCTCCTCCAGAGGGAGACGCACATAACGGTGGCCAACCAAATCGACAGCGCAGAGATAGGTGCTGCCGCGCACCATCAGCCAGTTTCCGCACCAGCTGGGCGCCGAAAAGGGCGTGCTTGCGAAATGAAACCAAGGCAAGTCGCTGTAAGACTGAGTGCCGGCGTTGGCGTTGATGGCGGGCAGGAAAGGTCCTTCTGAAGAGCCCTCTTCCTCTTCGGCTTGAGCTTGCGCTTCGTTGGTCGCCGTGAGCGAAACAGCGGCGGGCATCTCCATGGGCAAGTACGTTCCGAGGTTCGAGATACCCTCGCCGTAGTTGTAAATTCCATCGAAGGCGAAGCTGAATCCGGTTTTGCCCCAACTGCACTCCATGGGTTTCATTGAGCTGGGAAGTACGCAGGCGTCGGTAACCGTGCCAGTTGCGGCGTCAAGATGCGTGAGCTGGTAGTAGGTGCCGTTGGTGCGAGCGCGAGGGGTAATGACAAGCGAGTCCCCGCAGGATGTAGGAGGACAAGCCATGCGACCTTGGGAGGCGTATACCACCTGAACATCGCTTGCGCCGAAGGCGGCGCGCTTGAGCAGGGAGTCCTCTACGCGCGCATTGCCGTCGAGCTGGGGCAGGCATTGCCAAAAGCCATAGTTTGCAGCTACGGCCAGGGTGGGCATTTCCCAATTGATGTCTCCCTCATCAAGCAACTGGGGGGTGCCAAGGGTGGTTCCCGACAAAGCGGCGCCATAGACGCGCCACAAACCGTCGAGAATGTCTGCCTCGGTCCAGATGGCCCCGGCGCTGTTGGCGCGCACGTCGTAAATCTCGAAGCCCTCGGCTTCGCCTACAGCGTGTTCGATAATCGTCGTGCATTCACCCGAGGCGAGGTCAAGCAAACCTACTTCAGCGAGAGGCTTAGCGGTTTCGGTGGAAAGCAGGCATGCGGCTACGGTATCGTCGCTTGCCCAAACAAGCGTACCGAAAGGGAGCTTCGCGGACGTTGTCATGGTGACGGCTTTGCTCGCATCTTCCATCATTGCAAGGTCGTTAGAAGACGTAACGACATCTTCGGGAACTTTAAGCGTCTGCAGTATTTCATCGTCGCTCGTATGTCCGGCAGCCCAGGCTGCTCCACTGCCCAAAGCGGCCAGGGCAGCTACCCCAGCTATGCCGTAAAGGAAATGCCGGCGGGTGAGCAAAACCTCGTGCCCTCCGGGAAGGGCCAGTGTTTTGGGCTCGGTGGTTTTTGTGCGACGGGTGGGGGCGCTCTCGTAGCTTGAGCTCACCGTGGACGTTGCAGGGCCGCCCGTGCGACGATTAGCTCGGGTTAAGCCCGAGGCAGCGACGCGCGGACGAGGGGATTTGTTATGGGAAACGCGGTTGGCGCGAGACGGCCGACCCGAACGAGAGGTGCTGGCCGGTGTGCGGTGCCGCGTGTGGGGGCTTCTTCTCTGTGGCATGGGGCTATTGTGTCATTTCGCATACGCCTCGGCGACCGTCCAGAGCCAAACGCTACAATAAACGCAAACACGACTGCTGGGCTGATATATGCGTCAATAACGTGTAAATGCGCAGTTCAAAGCATATTTCGGCTTGGGCGCTAAGAAAGTGCAAGCGAGCAACAAGGAGCCTGTTCATGAGCAACGAAACGCGACGCATTCTTCTGGTGGAAGACGAGAAGGCCATCCGCGATGCGGTGACGGCCTATCTTGAGCGCGAAAATTACTGGGTGACCGCTGTGGGCGACGGCCAGGAC
>CANEDU010000058.1 GCA_947426355.1 uncultured Adlercreutzia sp.
GAGAACGGCTCGCTCAACGCCGCGGCGAAGGCCATGCGCATGGCCTACAGCAAAGCCTGGCGCATCATCAAGGACACTGAAGAGACCCTTGGGGTTCAACTTCTGCTGCGCGATGGCGCGCACGGCTCCACGCTCACCGAAGACGGCAATCGCCTTCTCGACGCCTATCTGGCCATCGAGAAGCACCTCGCCACAGAGGCTGAGCGCCTGTTCACCGAAATGACCCGCTAAGTGCGCTGCATCCCTCGACGTTCATGAGAGCCGGTCCCACCAGGGGCCGGCTCTATTTCTATGGTCAGCGCACCTTCCTGGGCCAGCGGACCCTCGGCGCGAACGCGCAAACGCCATCCCGGCACAACCAACTCGCGAACGTCGCACCCACCATCTCTTCCACCTCCGTCGCCGCCCTCGTCGTCTCCACCGCCGCCATCACCAGCGCCACGGGCATCGCCCATGCCGGCCGCGCCGCCAGAGCGACCCCCGCCGCCCGCATCACCTCCGCCTGCGCCGCCGCTCGCCGCCGATGCCTCCGGACAGCATGCCGAAGAGCACGATGCACCGACCTCGTGCGCGTGCGGCCAGAGCACCGCCGTCGATGCACGGGCCGCCTCAAGAGCCGGATCGCTTCCAAAACGGTACAGACACCCGAAGCAGGTCTCCATGTCGTCGAACAGCGCGCTTTCGCAAACGGGACAAACCTTCATGCTCTTCTCCTTCTCTGTCGAACCGACTTCTTGGCGTATGAACCCTCCATGCGGCATCTATCGCCGCGGACAAACCATGGCCCCGGCTGATAAAAGCGCTCGACGACTCCCGAAGCCCGTCGATTGCTCAGCCGCATACCGGGCAGCACGAAGCGGCGCACCTCCACGACAATGCCCGCGCGATCGAGAAAGGCCACATCCAGCGGATGGCGCATCGTCATCGTATGCACGTCACGGCAGCGGGGAAAGACCATGACCGTTCTATCGGGAACCCGCCCCGCCAAACCGCGCAACCGCACAAGCGGCCGATTGGCTACCACCCACACGCCCCCGAAGGGCGCATTCGCCCCGTCCTCTACAACGCAGGTGCGGGCACTTGCACTACCACGCACACCATTTCGCCCACCTCGGTGCAACTTAAGGCCATCCATGGGCACCGACCCCCTTCCTTAACTCCTGTGAGCACGCCTCCCTGGCCGCTCTCCATCAACATCCAGCCTCGCGACTCCATATCAGTCGCGAGCATCGAGGCCACCGCTTCACGCTCGCCGTCGACGACGAAAGAAACGACCGACCAGTCTTCATTGGCCCGCAGCTCCCTCGCTCCGCCCACATCCAGCACTTCTTCGGCAAACCAAGGAGGCATCTCTCCCTCTTGGCGAAGGCACGCCTCGGCAGACAGCACCTCTCCACCACCCGCAGGCTCGACAAGCGGGTTCCACAGCGCGACCACCAAAAGCGGTATCGCAATCAGCACGCAAGCGCACCCAAGCCGACGCCGGGCCACTGCATCTCCCCGAGCCATCAGAGCAACACCCCCGGCCGATAGGCATCCACCGTCATGCGCGCCTCATGAGACAGGCGCGGCAGCGTCACGCCGAACACCTCGTCTCGCAAACCCAAGCCGAACAGCGTCGGGGCGTACTCGATGCAAGCGGTATAGCGCTGAAGCCCCAGCGAAGTGCCCCCTACCGTCACGCTCACCTCAACATTGCTCGCGCCAAAGGCCCGCTGCAGCTCTGCCTCTACCGCATGGGCGACATCTGCCGATCCCGCCGTATCGCCCGCAACCGCAGGGGCCGCAGCATAGGCGCAAATCGTCTGACGGGCCACTCGGTCGAACGAGGCGCATGTTCCGAAAAACGAGAGCGCGTTCACAACGATTACCGCCACGATGATGGCAACGGGCAGCACCACGGCAAGCTCGACGGTCGCCTGCCCCCGCCCCTCTCGCAGCTTTCTCGCGCAGGCCATGGTTATTCCCACCTTTGCTGCATCTGCCCTTCGCCCGTGACCGTGCGAAGAGCCTCGAAAGCCCAATCCACCAACCCCGCCGCTCCCTCGGCCACCGCTGGCGGCAGCGTTATCGTCAAGGGAACCGAAATTCCCGCCAGAGGGACATCGATGACAGCAATGGCCACCTCGGCCTCGGAAAGCCGACGATAGGCCTCGTCGCTCACGCGATCGGCGAGCAGCCCCAAGACATCGCTCGAAGATGCGGGATCGGCCAAAGCTTGACCGCGCAACGCGAGATAGCGCGTCGCATACTCGCCACCGCCAGCCCGGGCAACGGCCTCGGTGCTCACGAGCACGGGTTTCAACGGAGCGGTGTCGGCAGGATCGAGACCCACCGTCTCAAGGCCTCCGCGAAACGTATCGGCCGCCCAAGCGCCCAAGCCCGCCGAGCCGACGAGGGGTATCCCCGACAACAGGGAATCGAGCCCGCCTGCAATCCCCTCTGCTCCTTGCTCGTAGACGTCAAGCATGGCACTCCAGCCGTCAAGCACCATACTACCCACCCCAGCGACAGGCGGCCCTTCAGCGGCAAGCCCGTCAAGCAAGTCAGCGACAACCGAAACGTCTTCGCCCTCATCGCGCAGAAGCGTCGATGCCGAAACGGCGGCCCGCGTCCCCAAGGCCCCCGTCGGAGCGAAGGCACTCTCGAAAGCGCCGGGGTTGCCCTCGCCCAGCGCCAGAGCCAGCACGATGCAGCCTGCAGCTCCAGGAGGGTCGGCTGCGATGCGAAAACTCTTCGCCTCTCCAAGCGCCTCCAGCACCTTATCAAGCAAATCCTGGGCCCCCTGTTTCGCTGCGCGGTCGAGTGGCGCCCTGTCGGCCCATGCCTTCTGGTAGTCAGCTGCAGCTTGGGCGATGGCATCGTAGTGGTACTCGAAACCGTTATCGATGGCAGTTGACGCCGAGGTCACGGCCCCCAAAGCCGCAGCAGAAAAGCCGCAGGCGGAGCAGGTTTCGAATGAGCCGCTCTCGAGCGTCTGCACCGAGCCGTAGTAGTCCACCAATCCTGCTTCGGGGCAACCGTCCCAGGCATGCATCACCGGCAGCTCGCCCTCAATGGTCACCGGGTAAGCGGGCTCGGTGTACAGCCGCGTCGCCCGCATCTGCTCGGTGTTGCGCGGAAAGCGAGGGAGCGAAGCCGAGAAGCTATCCGCGGTCTCGTGGACATAGGCCTCCCGTAGCTCATGGATGGCATAGGCGTAGAATCGCTTGCGCAGCGCGCTGCGCGCCCGATCCTCGACAGAATCCGACGCCGGGCGCTCGCCGAGCAAACGCTCCCGATAGTAGACGCGCGCCCGCTCCAAGGGCACCGAGAACGACCAACTGTCCACCGACGCGTACAAAGGATTGTCTTCGCCCTTAAGCCCCGCAAGGCGTGCCGCCCGCTCGTAGAGGCAATGGGACGGATTATCGCCGCAGTCGCGAGCGAAACCCCGAGCCTTGGCCTCTTCAGCGGCGCGAGCAGCCTCCTCAGCTCGGGAAGCCGCCTCGGCAAGCTCGTCCTTGCCACTCTCCACGGCCGCCTCCATCGCGTCCTCGGCGGCGCTTGCACCCGCGCCAATGGATGCGCCTTCGCCTGGAAGAAGCAGGGCGAGGGCAGCGTACTCGCCCGCGCTTCCGCCGTTGGAGGCAGCCACAGCGGCGGCATTGGCTGCGGCGAGGAACGGCAGCGCCCTTTGCACTGCCTCCAGTCCCTCGCAGGCGCGCTCCGAAAACGCATCCCGAGCCTGGAGAATCTTCTGCCCGGCCGAGATCAGCTGAGCGCCCAGCTCCGCCGCAGGCGGCACGCATAGCGCAACCACCCCCGCACCGTAGGCGACATCTCCCAGCAGCGTCAACGAGAGCACCGCGGCATCGGCCACTCGCACGGCGACCATGAACTCGGCCACCGGATTCTCTGCAGCGAGCGCTGCCGCATCAGCCACCTCCTGCACTTCGGCGCAAGCGGAATGGACGCGATAGATCTGGGCTGACGAGAACAGAAGCGACAGAGCAACAAGAAGCGCTACCGCCATACCGGCCGTGGTGGACCCCCTCTTGTCCCGAAACACCGACTCAAACGTCATTACGCCATTCACCCGCCTTTCCATTGGGACTTGCCCCGCCAAGAGAGCCTTGGGCCCACTCGGCGCGCGTTGGGACCGACACCGACACCTCTACCGTCACATTCCCGCGTTCGTTCACCAAACCGAGCAGCGCGGCTCCCCCATCTAGCAGAGGCAGGGGCCTCACCTCGGTGCGAACAGTCACGCGCGAGGTGTCGGAGGCGCCACCGCCCTCGCAAAGCACCTCCCAGGTGCAGCCCGTGCTATGCACATGGAAAATGTCCACCTGGGGCACCGCGCCTAAGCGACGGCGCACGTAGTCTTCGCACGCCGCTGCGTCGCCATCGCCGGTTGCTAGAAGACGGCAGCCCTCGGCGGCAGCGCCCGCCATAACCATGCGGTCGTAAAGCACAATGCCCGGCTGCACGAGCAAAAGCACGAGCAGAAAGACCACGGGCAAAGCGACAGCCGCCTCCACTGTCGATTGTCCGCGCTCACCTCGGCGCTGACGCGCCCTCTTCATCCTCACACTGCTCACCCCTAGAACACGAGCACATCGGCAATCCAACCGGCGGCACCCGCCAGATGATGCGATGCCGAGGCGAGACCGTGAGTGACGAACAACCCCGAGGACAAAGCGCGCCAGAGTGCCGCCCCGGCGACCACGACACAGAGAAAAGCGGCTGTTACCACGGCATATTCCACCGTGCCCTGCCCTCGGTCATCCCTTACAAACTGTTGATTCCCGAAGCGATGGCATCCCAAAGCTCTTGCAACTTTGGCCGGAACAGGGTGATAGCGATGATGGCGATAACCACGAGCACGCCGACGAGAATGGCATACTCGGTGGTGCCCTGCCCGCTGGCGTCCGCCAGACGCGAGCGCATCGCGGCGCACCAAGCCCGGCTCTTTCGGTCGATGGCACTGCGTCCATCCCGTGCCTTTTCCATAAGTTCCTTGAGTCGTTCCATGTCGCCCATCCTTTCTTTTCACAACGGACATCAGAAGCCTCCTGCCAATTCCAAAAGCACCGGACCGAGCACCAGCATGAGCATGGCCGGCAAAATGAGCACCCCCGTCGGCACCATCATCTTCACGGGTGCCTTGGCCACCGCTTCTTCGCGGCGTGCCTTATAGCCGAGCCGCGCCTCTCGAGCGGCGTCCTCCAAGTTTCCCGCCATGGTGGAACCGAAGCGCAACGAGCGCACGATATTCTCAATGACTCGACCAAGCAGCGGCGAAGCGTAGGAATCCGCCACCGTCCGAAGCGCCTCTGTTCGCGTAGCCAACCCGCAAGCCCATTGGCGATGGGCACTGCAAAACTCGTCGGCCAAATGAGTGCGGAAGTGCCCTGTGTACAAATCGAGACTGCCGTCGAAGGACATGCCGCTGCGCATACCGAGCGCCACCACATCGAGCATTTCCGCCAAATCGCATTCCATAGCCGACGCGCGCTCACGGCTGCGCCGATCAATCGCCCACGGCAGCGCCCGCCAGCCCGCAACGAGCCCCACTCCCGAAAGCACCAGGCCCAGCTCGAAGGTAAGCGCAAGGCCCAGAGCAAAGCCGAGGACTCCGCCGGCGCAGGCGAGACGCAGACGCGTCTCCCAGTAACCCTCCGACGAGACGGTCCCTCTCAGCCCAGCGGCTCTCAAGCGGCTTTCCGGACAAGGACGCTGCCTTAACGCCCGGGGCGCAATCGGATGGAACAGCGGGCTTTGGACACGTTGCGTCAGGTCTCTCGCATATCCGACAATGCGCTCATCGAGCCTTTTATCCCCGCTTTTTCCAAAACGGCCCTCCGCTGACGTCGCAACGTTTTCCGCTACGACAGCACGATGATGCAAACGCCGCCGCCAAGCGACGTACATGCCCCACACAAGAGCGCCAAGGCCGGCAGCAAAGGCAAGCGCGAGCGCTGCCGCAACATCCGCAACCCGAAACTCCCCCATCACGATCGCCTCCTGCCAACATCGAGCATGCGATGAACGACGACCACGCCGGCGGCCTGCATGAGCAGCGCCGCTCCGAGCAGCGCCATGCCCGCCAGGCTTTCGAAGAATGGCGAGAGGAAGCCAGGGCTGAGCAGCGAGAACAAGGCGATAAGCACGAAGGGCATCACCGTAACGATCCGAGCCGAAAGCTGAGCCTGGGCCGTCTGTACCCTCAAGGAGCGCGCAAGCTCAATCTCGCTTTCCACCGATTCGCGCGCCGCATCGAGCACGGCGGAAAGACTACCGCCGCTACGATGCTGCACGTCGAGTGCCACGGCCACAAAGGCCAACTCGGGCACGTCGGTTCTCTGGCGGAACAAAGCGAGCGCCTCGGAGGCCGTTCCTCCTGCATCGAGCACAAGGGCCGACGAGAGAAAGAGGCTGCCGAGCGGCCCTTTCATCTCCGAGGCCGTCTGCCGAAGCGTCTGAGCGAGAGACAGACCCGCCTTGAAGCACACGCCCAAAGAGCGCAGGGCATCGGGAATCTCGTCTCTCAGGGCAGCCTCGCGGCGCTCCGCATCGCTTCTCACGGCAGCGCAAAGCGCCATCAGAACGCACCCGGCCACCGCTGCGCCGAACACCGGCGATCCGACGACGAGCCAACCAATCGCCGCGACAGCCGCCAACGCCGCCAGAACATTTGAGCCCAGCGCATCGAGCGATGTCTCTATCCCTCGCTGCCCCAGCGACATTTGAGCCCAAAAGGCATAGCGCCGCACGGCGGGATGCCGCGCAAGGGCTTCGGCGACAGGCAGAAACAATCTGACACCATGGCGAAGACGCCATGCAAGCCAAGGATGGGACGCAGTCCCACTGCCCTGGTCGACCAAGGCCCGAATCCGACGAGCGCGCGCCCGCCTTACATCCAAAAACTTCGCGGCGAGATAGCCCGCCCCGCCAGACGATGCTACGCCGACAATCGCAAGTCCAAAGACCGTATCCATGCTCTCACCTCCTTCTTTTCCGCTAATCCTCGAGCGGCAAGCCCGTCAATCCAGCTCGGATAATCGAGCCACAAACCTCGCTTTTGTCCCAGGTCGCGTCTATAAATCGTTCCGATAACGCAGCGACGGTCCTTCCGATCGAAGGCCACCTCGGCGATTTCGGCTATGCAGCGCGCGCCATCGGGACAGCGCGCTGTCTGCACAATCAGATCGAACGCGTTTCCGATTTGCGCTTCGATGGCATCGAGCGGCAACTCCACGGCGAAACGCACCATGGTCACAAGACGCTCTACCGCCTCTTGAGGCGAGTTCGCATGCAGGGTCGTCAGCGAACCATCATGGCCCGTGTTCATGGCCTGCAGCATATCCACGGCTTCGTCGGAGCGGCACTCTCCCACGATGATGCGGTCGGGCCTCATGCGCAGAGCATTCACAACGAGCTCGCGAATGGTCACCTCGCCGGCGCCCTCGGCGTTAGCCGGCCTGGCCTCCAGGCGCACCACATGGGGATGTTCGTCGAACTTGAGCTCCGCAGCGTCCTCGATGGTGATGATGCGCTCCTTGGGGGAGATGTGGCAGGACAGGGCGTTCAACAGCGTCGTCTTGCCGCTGCCCGTGCCTCCGCACACCGCCACAGATTTTCGGGCGGCAACAGCCCATACGAGAAACCGCTCCACTGTCTCGTCAAAGGAGCCCCGACCTCGCAGCTCGCTGAGCGCCATCACGCGGCGCGTGAACGAGCGAATAGTGAGCAGGGGTCCATCGACCGCCAAAGGAGGCAGCACCGCGTTCACGCGATGGCCCTGGGGCAAGCGGGCACTTACCATGGGCGAAGACTCATCGATGCGTCGCCCCAGGGGACCTAAGATGCGATCGATGAGAGCACGCACCTGCTCGTCGCTTTCAAAACTCACATCGGCTGGCGTCAACTGCCCGTCACGCTCGATATAGACGCTGGCGGTGCCGTTGACCATAATTTCCGTTACCGACTCATCGGCAATGAAATCCTCCAAAGGGCCCAAGCCGAACACCGTGCTGATAAGCCCCTCGACCAAATCGCGAAACACCGCAGCCTCCAAGGACCTCCACGGCTCGCGCGTCGAGAGGCGCCGGCAGGCGGCCCGTATTTCGTTGCGCGCACGCTCCGGATTGTCCCCGGCGATAAGCGCTACCCTATCGAGGGGAATGAGTTCCCCTACCGCCGATCGTAGAGACTCGAGCCCCAGTGCAGTACGTTCGCTATCGATTTGCTCGCGGGCGTTTTCCGCAACACGCACTCGTTCGAGAAGAGACATGGAGCACCTCCCTAGCGACCTTGGGCAGCCAGGACGCGGTCACGTCGAGACAGCCGCCCTTTGCGCTTGGCGCGCTTGGAGCCCTCGCCTTCTGCCCTCGTCTTAAGGCCGATGCGCCCGAGGGAGACCTGCACGCCGCCTTTCGCCTCTTGATGCGGAGTAAAAAGCAGCTCGCCGAGCATCCTCTCGATGCTCGTGTACAAAGGATTCGCCTCGTCCGCCAAATCCTGAGCTAGGCCAGACCCTAGCAGCTCTTCCACCTCACGCCCGCCGTCGGCCAACTCCACCACGTGCGCTCCATCAAGGGCGCTCGACACGTCGATGGACGTGAAAGGAGCATGGCGCGTGCATCGGTTCACGGCCAGGAGAAACGAGCTGGTTGCGATACCGCAGCGCAGGCACAAATCGAGCGCATGGCGACACGCGCGAACCGACGAGGCCCGCTGGTCAACCAGAAAGAGGGTTGCGGCGCTTCGCTCGAGCAGCTGAAGATGCTGCTCGCCCCAGCTGCCACCGGTGTTCACGACAACACAATCAAAAGCCTGGCACACAAGCTCAACTACCGTGCCGAGCGATTCCGAAATCGCCTCGGACCGCTCCAGCGCTCGAGGCGCCTTGAACAGCGCGAGAGGCGCCTCGCCGACTTCCTCGAGCGCCGCCGGTTTCGCAATCACCTCCTCGATCGAGATTGCCGGGCAAAAGCCCGCCAACTCGCCAAGGTCCCCGAACTGAAGGTCGGCATCGAGAAGGGCCGTTCTCAATCCGCGACGCGCACTCGCCAAGGCTGCGAGCACCGCTACGGTGCTCTTACCCGCACCTCCGCTCCCGCTCACCACCGTCAGGAGAAAGCCCGATTGCGCCTTATCGCCTCTATCGGACGGCGCTTCGGTCAAAGCCGGCGCCTCTTCCTCACGATGACCGCATTCTCCATTCCCCGCAAGGCGCAGCGCCGCTTCTCGCAGGCTGTCGCTCAAATCCGACGGACGGACAATCCCGTCTAGATGCGCCGCGTTAGCTCGAGAAACAACCGAGCCCGTGCGATCGGCGGCCACGAGAAACACCTCTGTTGCAGGGTTGTCGCTCTTGCAGGCGGCTGCGAGGTTAATCGGCTCAATACCTTCGCAAGATTCCACCCACAACGCCTTGAGGGCACCGCCTGCCGCCCTTTCTCGAACCGAAGCCGCGTCAGAGCATACCTCTACCGCAAGCCCCTCTATCGCCGAGGGAAAAGCCTTCATCGTATCGTCTGCCGACAGCTCCTCAAGATTGCAGCTGCAGAGCATCATGCATCCCTTGTCCGTCATGATGCCACCGCCTCTCCCAAAGCTGCCGCCGGACCGGCCCCTTCAGAAGCAGACGTCTCAGATGGCGTGGCAGCATCATCCGCAAAATCCTGCCGGGGCTCCACATTCTGGCCCTGCGAGGACGACTCCTGCCCAAGGCCAGCAGCACCATCAGCATCGGCCGTGGCCGCGTCATCGGCGCCCACAGCGGGCAGCGCGAAATACAGCTCGAGATTCTGCGCCGCAGCCACCACCTCTTGCACGCGCTCGGGCGCG
>CANEDU010000059.1 GCA_947426355.1 uncultured Adlercreutzia sp.
AAGCGTCCTCGCTCAAGGGGTCTTCGGGGCGTCTAATTCGCGTAGGGGAAACCGTCGGCCTTGAAGCGCTCGATGACCGAATCTACCTTGCCCTGCTGGAAGTCCTCGTACAGCGGGCTCATCATGCGCAGGTTCTGCAGGGTCGTCTTCAGCGAATCCACGGCGAAGTCGATATCTTCGAGCGTCGTATCGCGGCCGATGGTCATGCGCAGCGAGCCGTGGGCGATTTCATGGGGAAGGCCGATAGCCAAAAGCACATGGCTCGGGTCCAAAGAGCCGGAGGTGCAGGCGCTGCCCGATGAGACGCAGATGCCGCGAGCGGCCAACTGCAGCAGCATGCCCTCGCCCTCGATGAATTCGAAGGAGAAGTTCACGTTGTTGGCCAGGCGGCTCTCCCAGCTGCCGTTGAGCTTGCAGGAGGGAATCTCGTCGAGAATGCGCCGAATGGCATGGTCGCGCAGGGCCAGCTGGCGGTCATGCTCGGTGCTAATCTCGGCAGCTGCCAGCTCGGCGGCTTTCGCAAAGCCGACGATGCCCGGCACGTTCTCGGTCGAGCCGCGTCGGCCGCGCTCCTGCTGGCCGCCATCGAGCAGGTTCTGCAGCTTCACGCCCTTGCGCACGTAGAGCAGGCCCACGCCTTTGGGGCCGTAAATTTTGTGGGAGGAGGCGGACAGCAGGTCGATGCCCAGCTCCTTCACATCGATGGGCTCGTGGCCAAAAGCCTGCACTGCATCGGTGTGGAAAGTCACGTTTTTCTCGTGGGCTGCTGCGGCCAACGCGCGGATGGGCTCGATGGTGCCGATCTCGTTGTTGGCGAACATGATGGACGCGAGGATGGTGTCAGGGCGCATGGCGGCCTTGAACTCATCGACGCTCACCAGGCCGTGCTCGTTCACGGGCAGGTAGGTCACTTCGAAGCCCTCGCGTTCGAGCGCTTCGCAGGTGTGCAGCACCGCGTGGTGCTCGATGGCGCTCGTGATGATATGGCGGCCTTTGGCGGCGTTGGCGCGGGCGAAGCCCTTGAGGGCCCAGTTGTCGGATTCGGTGCCGCCGCTGGTGAAGAAGATCTCGCGCGGGGTGGCGCCGATGATGCCGGCCAGGGTCTCGCGCGCGGCGGCGACAGCGTCGGAGGCCTCCTGGCCCAGCGGGTAGATAGAAGAAGGGTTGCCGAAGTGCTCGGTGAGGTAGGGGGTCATGGCCTCTACCACATCGGGGCGAACCGGGGTGGTGGACGCATGATCGAGATAGATGTGCTTCATAAGGGGGCCTGCTTCCTCGTTGCTTGAAACTAGTCGTTCGGTGGTGCCTTCGAGAATAGGTGCGCTACGGTTCCATATAAGTCTAGCAATTTACTAGAGTTTAATATAGGGTGCTTGCAAAAATTGTCAAGAACCTTATAAGATTGTCGCAACATTTCGCGCTATCTCCCCAGAAAGGCGAGCTTCGGTGAAGATTTCGACAAAGACCCGTTACGGCCTGCGCTTCATGATTGATTTGGCCCAGCATCAGGAAGAGGGGCGCGTGACCCTTAAGGACATCGCCGAGCGCCAGGGCATTTCCAAGAAATATCTCGAACAGGTGGTGGCGCCCCTGGCCGATGCCGGGCTGCTTACCGTGACCCGCGGAAACCAGGGCGGCTACCGTCTCTCCCGCGATGCCGAGGCCATCTCCCTGGCCGATATCGTGGCGGCTTCCGAAGACGGGCTCGCCTTGCTCGACTGCATGGCCGGCCTCGCTTCATGCGAGCGGGCCGAGGGCTGCGCCAGTCGCCGCGTCTGGGGCGGCCTGCAGGATGCCATGCGAGATTATCTTGAGGGACAGACGCTGGCCTCCATTGCCTTCAGTCGTTAAAGCCGCTTTCCCCTCCGCCGTTAAGCCACAGCTCCCCCTAAAGCTTGGCCTTCGCTTCCAAGTTGTAATCTTTCCCCGGGGTCCTTTGGCCTATCATGGACAATTACCGGTGCTTGTAGGAGAGAGGGCAGACCGTGGGAGACGAGGGACGGAAGTATTGGCTGTCGGTGGCGGCCTTCGCCCTCGTGTTCGTAACGGTCATTGTCACGCTGTCCGTCTTCATGCAGCAGACGAGCAACCGCATCGTCGCTCAGGCCAATCAGTATGTTTCCGATGCGACGGCTCAAACGTCCGTGCTCGTGTCTGCCTTTATGGAAAACACCCAGAAGGATATCGAGGCCATCGCTTCTCTCGCCTCGGAATCCGAGGATGTGACAGATATCGTCACAAGCGAGACGTGGCTGCGCAGCGTGGAGGAGGTATCGCCTTTCGACACGATCGACTTCGTCGATGCCGATGGCGTCCAGCACTCGGTGAAGCACGACTCGGTGAATGTAGCGGACCGTCCTTACTTCAAGCGGGCCATGGCCGGCCAGTCGGGCATCGAGGCCGTGTTCAACACGCGTGTAACCCACGAGAACCTTGTGTACTTCTTCGCTCCCGTGCGCGATGGCGCCAATGGGCCGGTCGTGGGGCTTCTTCTGGCTCACTACAGCGAGAATCGCCTGGCCGAGCTTCTGACGAACAGCTTCTTCGGCTATGAGTCCCAGGTCATGCTCTGCCTGCCTACGGGGGATGTGGTGGCCTCCACCGATGCGGGCTGGGTGGGGCGCAACCTTTTGGAAGAGGCGGCCGTCGATTCCTCCGATTCCTCCGGCGCTCGCAAGCTGGAGCGCGCTTTCGTCCATCACGAGGGCGTCACGTTCACCTACCAGACCGACCAAGGTCCCGGTTCGGCCTGCCTGCGGGAAGTGTCCGGACTCGGCTGGATGGTGCTCGAGACGTTTCCCGCCGCTGCTACCGAGCAGATGATCGACGAAGCCAACGAGGGCGGCTGGAACGCCCTGTTCGTCATCGTCGTGACGTTCATCCTCGTCATCGCCGGCATCATCGCCTACAACAACCGGCGTCACCGTTCGCTTACCCGGACGATGCGCGATCGCGAAGACGTGCAGCGCGGGGTGGCCAAGCTCACCGAACGGCTCGTGCTCATTGACCTGGACGAAGAGCGCTACCTGCTCATGAGCGCGCCGGCGCTCGGCGACGGTCCCGACGACGCCATGGGCACCTATAGCGAGTTCGTCGAGCGTTTGCGGCGCAGGGTGCTCGGCGATGAGGCCAAAGAAGAGGTGGCCAAGCTCTTCGACAAGCATCGCATCATCGAGCTTTTGCCTCCCGGCATCGACAACGTCCGCTTCGAGTACCAAATGAACCGCGTAGGAACGCCTGCCTGGGAAGACATCAACTTCATCTGCGTGCAGCGCGACACGGCGGGACACCCGGTGCGCCTCGTATATACGACGCAGGACGTGAGCGCGCTCAAGCAGCGCGAGAAGCTGCTGCAGAGCGCCATGGAGGATTCCTACCGGGCGGCCATTGCGGCCAATCACGCTAAAAGCGACTTCCTCTCGCGCATGTCCCACGACATTCGCACGCCCATGAACGCCATCATCGGCATGACCGAGCTGGCGCGTATGAACGAGGGGCACTGGGATAAGGTGGACGCCTGCCTGGCGAAGATCACGCTGTCGAGCAACCATCTTCTCGCCCTTATCAACGAGGTGCTCGATCTGTCCATGATCGAGAACGGCCGGCTGGAGCTGACCGTGGGCGAGGTGGATCTGCGGGCCCAGGCCCTTGAGATGGAGACCATCTTCTCCCAACGCTGCGAAGAGCGCGACATCCTCTTCGTCGTCGACGTCGACCAGCTCGCCCATCCGTTGGTGGAAGGCGATGAGCTTCGACTGCAGCAGGTGTTCATGAACATGCTCGGCAATGCGGTGAAGTTCACGCCCGCCGGCGGCACGGTGTCTCTGCGCATCACGGAGCATCCGTCTCGGGTCGAAGGGGCGAGCGACTACGAGTTCGTGTTCGCCGACACCGGCTGCGGCATGTCCCCGGAATTC
The DNA here is from genome assembly GCA_947426355.1 of uncultured Adlercreutzia sp. Lineage (GTDB taxonomy): Bacteria > Actinomycetota > Coriobacteriia > Coriobacteriales > Eggerthellaceae > Adlercreutzia. The sequence continues at coordinate 3,918 of CANEDU010000059.1, forward strand.
ATCGAGCACGTCTTCGAGCCCTTTTCGCGCGAGCACGATTCGCGCACCGAGTCGGTGGAGGGCACGGGACTCGGGCTTTCCATCGCCCTGTCCGTAGTCTCGCTCATGGGCGGCACCATCGACGTGGAAAGCGAGCCGGGGAAGGGCACCACCTTCACGGTGCGCGTGGCCCTGCGCCATGTCCAGGCTGAGGAGGGCAAAGAGGCGCCCTCGGCCGACGAGGGCAGCGTGCCCGACCCCCGTCCTGCGGTATCCGACCTTACCGGCATATCCGTGCTGCTCGTGGAGGACAACGAGCTGAACAGCGAGATTGCCGTGGCGCTTTTGGAGTCTCTCGGCGCTTCGGCGACAGCGGCGGCCAACGGCCAGGAGGCCCTCGAGGCGCTTGAGGCCAGCGAGCCGGGATGCTTCGACGTGGTGCTCATGGATATCCAGATGCCCGTCATGAACGGTCTTGAGGCCACGCGCCGCATCCGCCAAAGCAAGCGCGAGGATCTGCGGACGCTGCCGGTGGTGGTGCTCTCGGCCAACGCCTTTACCGAAGACGTTCAGGAATCGAAGCGCGCCGGCGCCGACGACCATCTTTCCAAGCCCATCAGCGTGAGGGATTTGGCTGCCACCCTGGGCGGAATCCTCGGGCGTGGATGAGGACCCGAGTGTTAAGATAGCCTGCACGTAACAGCGAAGGGGAGCGGCGGCGTCATTGGCCGCATCGCGCCCGGAAAAGGAGCCATGCAGGCATGTCCAAGGGAACTTTCAGCGTCACTACGCCCATCTACTACATCAACGCCGCGCCGCATCTCGGCACTGCCTACACCACGGTGGCCGCCGACACCATCTGCCGCTACCAGCGCATGAACGGCTACGACGTGGCCTTCGTGACCGGCACCGACGAGCACGGCCAGAAGATCGCCGAGACGGCCGAGAAAAACGGCATGACCCCGCAGCAGTGGTGCGATTCCCTGGCTCCGGCCTTCAAGGAGGCCTGGGAGCTGCTCGATATCAACTACACCGATTTCGTGCGCACCACCGAGGAGCGCCAGACCCGCACGGTGCAGGATTTCTGGACCGGCCTCTACGAGGCCGGCTGGCTGTACAAGGGCGCCTACGAGGGCTGGTACTGCGTGCACGAGGAAACCTACTACGCCGAGAGCGACCTGGAGAAAAACGACGAGGGCGAGTTCGTCTGCCCCGATTGCAAGCGCCCGGTGCGCCGTGCCGCCGGCGAGGAGAACTGGTTCTTCAAGCTCTCCGAGTTCCAAGACCGCCTGCTGGAGTTCTACGAGGCCCATCCCGACTTCATCCGCCCGGAGAGCCGCAAGAACGAGATCGTCTCCTTCGTGAAGGGCGGCCTGCAGGATCTGTCCATCTCCCGCTCGTCGTTTGACTGGGGCATTCCGCTGCCCTTCGACGAGGGGCATGTCTGCTACGTGTGGGCCGATGCGCTTTTGGCCTACTTCACCGGCATGGGCTACGACCAGATCGAGCGCGGCGACGAGTTCGAGCGCCGCTGGCCCATCCAGTACCACTTCGTGGGCAAGGACATCACGCGCTTTCATTGCGTCATCTGGCCGGCCATGCTCATGGCCGCCGGCATGCCCGTGGCCCACACGGTCTTCGGCCACGGTTTTCTGCTCACCAAGGGCGAGAAGATGTCGAAGTCGAAGGGCAACGGCCTTATGCCGGCCGACTTGGTGAAGGTGTTCGGCGTGGACGCCTACCGCTACTACTTCATGAGCGACGTGCAGTTCGGCCACGACGGCTCCATCTCCATGGAGCGCATGGTGCAGGTGTACAACGCCGATTTGGCCAACACCTGGGGAAACCTCGTCTCCCGCGTGACGAACATGACCACGAAGTACTTCGAGGGCGCGGTGCCCGCGGCACCGGCCGGCGCTGAGGACAACCCCCTGCGCGAGATTGCCGACACGCTGTATGCGGAATACGACCGCTGCATGGCCGAGGTGGACTTCACCGGTGCCGCCGCTGCCGTGCAGAAGCTCGCGGGCCGCGTGAACCTGTACGTGGAGGAGAGCGCGCCGTGGGCCTTGGCGAAAGACACGGAGAAGGCCGACGAGCTGGCCGCGGTCATCTACAACTGCCTGGAGGCCATCCGCATCATCGCCCTGTACATGGCGCCGTTCATGCCCAACACCTCGGCGGACGTGTTCGGTCGCTTGGGCCTGGGCGACATCGCCGAGGTCACCGATATCGAAGCTGCCACGGCTTGGGGCCAGCTGCCCGCCGGCAACCCCATCGAAATCGGCGACCCCCTGTTCCCGCGCCTGGACGTCGACAACCTCCCCGAACTGTAATGGTTGCAGAAGACCCGCTGTTCTACGACGCGCTGTTCCGGCAGAAGCGCAAGGGGGGCAAGTGGCGCGTCATGCCCGCGCCGGTGCTCCCGGGTCCGGTAGCCGACACCCATGCGCACCTGCAGATGCTGCAGGACCCGGCGCTGGAGCTGGCCCGCGCCGGTGCCCACGGCGTCGGCTTCGTGGAAACTATCGTTGATCCGGCCGACGACGGTTTTACCACCTTCGCGGCGCTGCCTGGCTGGCTCATGGAGGCGGCGCGCGTTCTCAAGGTTATGGAAGATGAGGACGACGGCGAGGCCGGTATCGCGGCTGACCCCGCTGTGCCTGCGGTGCGTATCGCCGCCGGCGTGCACCCGCACAACGCCAAGGATTGGACGCCGGCGCTTGCGGCAGCTCTGCGCGAGCATCTGCGCGATCGCCGCGTGAGCGCGGTGGGAGAGATTGGGCTCGACTACCACTACGACCTCTCGCCCCGCGACGTGCAAAAAGACGTCTTCCGCGCGCAGATTCGCCTGGCCAAGGAGGCGGGGCTGCCCGTCGCCCTGCATATGCGCGAGGCCCACGACGACGGGTTTGCCATCCTCTCGGAAGAGGGCTTTCCCGAGGCGGGCACGCTTTTGCACTGCTTCAACCTGGACGCGGCAGAACTTGCGCGCTGGGTGGAGGCGGGCTGCTACATCGCCTTTGGCGGGCCGGTCACCTTCAAGCGCGCCGACGAGGTGCGTGAGGCGGCGGCGCTCGTTCCGGCAGATCGCCTGCTCACCGAGACGGATTCGCCCTACATGACCCCCGAGCCTCTGCGCGGCACCGCGTGCGGTCCGGCCCATACCATCTACACCGCCGAGAAGCTTTGCGAGGTTCGCGGCGCGCAGGCGCCCGAGGCCCGCGCCGAGCTGCTCGCCCAGCTGTACGCCAACGCCCAGCGCCTGCTGAACCGCCCGGCTACTCCGTGGCAGAGGGGAGAAGTCAATGCATAGAGTCATTCTGCACGGGTCGTGCCGAGCCGACGGGCGCAGTGCCGCGCTGGCCGACGAGCTGTTCAACGCCTGTATCGAGGAGTGCCCCGACGACGGGGTGTCCATCGTGTCGGTGTCTTCCACCGAGGTGCGGCCGTGCATCGGTTGCGATAAGTGCCGCGAGGTCGCCGATGAGCCCATCCACGTGTTCCAAGAGGGCGACCCGCTGCTGCCCCAAGAGGCCGTGGTGGAAACCGACGCGCTGTTCCACCATTGCATCATCGACGACGACATGAACGAGGTGCGCAAGCACCTTGACGCGGCCGACGAGCTCATCGTGGTGTGTCCCGTGTACTTCGCCAGCGTGCCGGCCCAGATGAAGGCCGTGCTCGATCGCTTGCAGCCGTACTATTTCACCAAGCTGCGCACGCGGCGTAAGCGCCCGGCGGTCATCCACGTCGTGGGCGCCGGCGGCGACCCCCATGGTTTCGAGCCGCTCATCGGCACGGTGCGCTCGGCGTTGTCCGTGGCGGGCTTTTCCGTGGAACTCGTGCTCGACTGGGTGGGGAAGATTCGCGCCGATGGCGAAATCACCGCCGACGCCGAGGAGTACCCGCTGCCCCCGGTGGGCGGCTTCGGCGCCCTCGGCTTCGACGGCGACTACGAGTGCGTAGAGGTTGCGGATGGCGATGCGCCTGTGGACGGGGCCTTTGCCGACGGGGCCTTTGCCGGCGAGCTGGAAGACGAGCTCGACGATGGCGCTGACGATGATTTTGAAGACTTCGTCGTTGCCGAGCGCGCTCGCAGATCTGATGGCCGCGCCAAGCTCTCGGTCAGCCAGAAGCCCGCTCGCCCGAAGGAGGGCGCCGAGTCCGAGCGCCGCTCCGGCGGCAGGGGGAAGGGCCCGCGCAAGCCCTCAAAGAGCGGCGGCCCGGCTTACGGCAAGAAGAACACCAAGAAGAAGGGCAACGGCCGTGGCGGGCGCCGTTAGCTTTGCCGAGGACGGGCGCCTGTCGCCCCTGTCCACGCCAAGCGCCACCCGCGCCGTGCTCGAGGCTCACGGCATCGGCACGAAGTACACGCTCGGGCAGAACTTCCTCGTGAACGATGACGTGCTGAAGAAGATTGTCGCTTTGGCCGAGGTGGAAGAAAGCGACCGCATCCTGGAGGTCGGTCCCGGTATCGGCACGCTCACCATCGCCCTGCTCAAGCACGCCCAAAGCGTCGTGGCCATCGAGCGCGACCCCGATCTGCCCGCCGTTTTGGCTGACACGCTGCATCCCTGGCGCGAGAAATTCGCCCTCATCGAGAAAGACGCGCTCGACGTATCTGCGGATGACATCACTGCGGCTATGGAAACGCTCGGCGCAGACGCGGGGCGCCTTGACCGAGCGAGTTCCGCAGCGACTGAAACAGCCCAGTGGGCTGTTTCACCAAGCGAGGACTGTCTGAGCGAATCAAGGTGCCCCGCGGCTGTGCCCCAGGGAAGCTCTCAGCGGCGCTCTCCCAACAAGCTTGTCGCCAATCTTCCGTACGCCGTGGCTGCAACCGTGGTGCTCGACTACTTCGAGCAGTTCCCCTTCCTCGACTCCGCCACCATCATGGTGCAGAAAGAGGTGGCCGATCGCATGGCGGCGGCTGTGGGCACGAAGAACTACGGAGCTTACACGGTGAAGCTCGGCCTGTATGCCGAGTCCGCCGGTCGCTTTGCCGTGGGTCCGGGCAACTTCTTTCCGCCGCCGCGCGTCGATTCGGCGGTCATCCGCCTGAACCGCCGCGTGCCGGTTATGGCCAACGACGCAGAGGCAACTGCTGAGGTCATCGCCGCAGCGAGCCTCATGGCCGACGCCGCTTTCACCAACCGGCGCAAGACGCTCGCCAACTCCTGCAAGACCTACTTCTCCGGACGCAAGAGCCTCACGTTGCCCCAGGCGCAAGACCATGTCCGCGAATGCGATGGGACTGCTCTTGCCGCGCGTCTGCCCGAGCTTTTCGAGGCCGCCGGCATCGACCCCCGCCGTCGCGGCGAGACCCTAAGCCAGCAAGAATTCCTCGCTCTCGGTGACGCCCTTTTGGAGACGATGGCGTCCTAATCTGCCTCTTGGGTTCGTCGGTGTACAATGGCGAACTCAGTGATAGCGAGATTGCGGGCCTTGCGCCCTGGAAGTGAGTGCAGCATGGGACAGGCGACAGGTTCGGTACGGTTTGCGCGAATCGGGATTGCCGTGGTGGCGCTGGTGGCGCTCGTCGGCATTGGGGTGGCTCTCGCTACGACTGTGGGCGATATAGCGCCGGCGCCGGATTCGGACGCTCTGGTAGTGGAAGAGCCGACGACCCGCCCCATCGACACGCTGGAGGCGGAGCCCGAAGCTGCGCAAAGCGACACTGACGCGGAAGCTCCGACTGAAGAGGCTGCGCCGCCTGTGCCCACGCCCTCCACGGCCGGCGCGTTGCACGTAGAGGGAGCCCAGCTGGTGGACGCCGCGGGCGAGCCCGTGCAGCTGCGCGGTGTTTCCACCCACGGCGTGG
>CANEDU010000060.1 GCA_947426355.1 uncultured Adlercreutzia sp.
ATCTGGTGGCTTCCATCACCGGCATAGACGGCATCGAGAACGTTTCCATGACCACCAACGGCGTGCTTCTGCCCCGCATGATCGACGACTTGAAGGCGGCGGGCCTGTCGCGAGTGAACATCTCGCTGGACACGCTGGATGCCGACCAGTTTCATGCCATCACGCGGGTGGGCAAGCTGGAAGACACCTTGGCCGGCATTGACGCCGCCCTGGAGGCGGGCCTTAACCCCGTGAAGGTGAACGCGGTGGCCGTGCGCAGCCTCGACCAGGATTTCCTCGAGTTCGCGAAGCTTTCCATCGACCGGCCGCTGCACGTGCGCTTCATCGAGTACATGCCCGTGGGCGACACGAGCGAAGACGCGGGCACGGGCTGGGGCAAGCAGGACGTCATACCTTCCGAAGAGCTCTTCCAGATTATCAATCGCCGTGCCGCCGCGGCCGGCCTTCCGTCGCTGCGGGCGGCAGGGAGCGCCAAGCCTTTGGGCTGGGGCCCGGCGCGCTATTTCGAGTTCCCGAACGCCCGGGGCACGGTGGGCTTCATCAGCCCCCTGTCGCGTCACTTCTGCAGCGAGTGCAACCGTCTGCGCGTGACCGCCGACGGCAAAGTGCGGCCCTGCTTGTTCTCGGATACCGAGTACGATGTGCGAGGGGCCCTGCGCGCCGGCGACGACGAGGCGGCCCGCGATGTGCTGCTGACCGCGCTCGGCGCCAAGCCCGACGAGCACCACGACAAGGTAGGCACCGACCGGAAGATGTCCCAAATAGGAGGCTAGACGGCTTGCGGCTCTCAAGAGCCGACAGATTGAATCCGCAGGGGCAGGCTTCAGTCCGCCCCCTCACCCAGGCAAAGCAAGGAGCACCCCATGACCGAGCATCTGACCCACATCGACGAGAACGGCGACGTCCGCATGGTGGACGTGTCGCAGAAAGCCGACACCGAGCGCGTGGCCGTGGCCGAGGGCTTCATCTCCATGAAGCCGGAGACCCTCGCGCTTATCGTGGAAGGCAAGGCCGCCAAGGGCGACGTGCTCGCCTGCGCGCGCGTGGCCGGCGTCATGGCGGCGAAGAAGACGAGCGACCTCATTCCCATGTGCCACCCGCTGAACATCACCAAGGCGAAGGTGGAGTGCGAGCCGGTGGCCGCTGGCGAGCGCGCCGATGGCCGCGTGGGCATTCGCGTGATTACGACCTGCGGCGTGACCGGCAAGACCGGCATCGAGATGGAGGCGCTTACAGCGGCCAGCGTGGCGTGCCTGACGGTGTACGACATGTGCAAGGCCGTGGACCGCGGCATGGAAATCTCCGATGTGCGCCTGCTGAAGAAGGACGGCGGCAAGACGGGACTGTGGCTGCGCGAGGAGCACTAAAGCAAGTTCGAGAGCCATTGCGAAAGCGCAAGAAAGCGCCCCGGCCAGGGAGGGGGAGGCCGGGGCGCTTTGTTAGGTGGTCTGCAGGATCGGAGGGAGCGAAAGCCTGCAGCGGGTAATGCGTAAGGGGCGCGGGCGGCTGGTGCCGCCCGTCTGAGTTGCTAGCCGAGGAACTTGGCCACGGACTTGCCGCACTCGCGGCCGAGTACCAGCGCGAAGGCCAAAGACACGCCCGGGATGGGGGTGATGTACTCGGTGCCGAAGCGGCGGCCGCAGTCGTTGCCGGCCATGTACAGGCCCGGAATGGGCTCGTAGTTGGCATCGAGCGCGTTCTGCTCGCCGTCGGTGATGATGCCGCCCATGGTGACCATGGTCTCGCCGAGGACCGGGTCGAAGGTGCAGGCGTAGAAGGGGCCGTCCTTTACCGGGAACAACACTTCCTTGGCGCGGCCGAACTCCTCGTCGGCGCCGGCATCGCAGTAGCCGTTGTAGCGCTCGATCTGGGCCACGAACTCGGCGGCAGCGTCGCCAGTGAGGCCGAGCTGGCCGGCCAGACCCTCGAGGGTGTCATCGGCGATGAACTCGACAGAGGTCATAGGACCACCGCCGCCCGGGCCGCCCTGGCCCTCTTCCTGCTCCGGCTCCTCATAGGTGCCCTTGAACTTGGCGTAGGCCTTGTCCAGGTCGTCGCGCAGCGACTGGATGTTTTCCGGCGTGGCGTTGAAGCCAGCGTGCTGCGGGATGGTGTACTGACGATACTCGGTGAAGTTGTTGTCGCACACAGCGTACTTCGTCTTGCGGCTCATGAACGTGGTCTGGTATCCGCGCTGCTCGCTGGTGGGGTAGAACTCGTTGCAGAAGCGCTTGCCGTTCTCGTCGATCCACACGGCCTGGGGCAGGCAGTTCATCTTGCCGGGAAGGGACAGGCCCTTCATGTTCATGCCGGGGATGGGCGTGGTCTCCAGGTGCGCGCCGGCCCAGTAGGCCATCTGCACGCCACGGCCGTCGTTGGCCGACATGGAGTTCAGCTCCTCGCCCTCCACCAGGGCCTGGGCCATGTCGGGCATGAAGTAGGCCATCATGTCGGGGTTGCCGCCCATGCCGCCGCAGGCGCACACCACGGCCTTGCAGTTGATCTTCACATGTCCGTCGGCATCGGATGCCACAAGGCCCGCCACGGCGCCGTCCTGCATGATGATGTACTCGGCGGTGGTGCCGAAGAAGAACTGGGCGCCGGCCTCCTCAGCCGCGGCCTGGTTGTACATCTGGATCTTGGTCTGGTTGCACTCGCCGTAGAAGGAGCACACGCTCGGCCAGAACTTGATGCCCGACAGCTCGGAGAGCTGGTGCTCGGTGGGCGGGAAGAAGGCCGTCGTCATGGTGGCGAAGTCCTCTTCGGTCAGACGGTCGAGGTACCAGTTGGAGTTGGCCTCGGAATTCTGGGCGAACTTCATGACGAGAGAGGGGTTCGGCATGTTCGAAGTGATCTTCATGAAGTTCTGGTAGAACTCCACCGGATCGATGTGCGGCACGCCGCGCTCCTGCAGGATGGCCGCGTTCAGGGCGGCGAACTCGTTGCCCACGGCGGCGTAGGTGTCCTCGGGCTGCTTCTCGATGAGGATGACGTTCTTGCCCTGCTCGGCCAGCTCGCGGCAGGCGGTGATGCCGGCGAAGCCGTGGCCGCAGACGACTACTTCGCAGTCCATCTCCTTGGCGAAGTCGGTCACCTCGGCCGGCGGGGTCATCCAGCTGGTGTCCTTCACGTTGTGGATGTGCACGTCGCTCGAGCCTGCGCCCTGCGCGGTCGCCTCGGCGCCCTTTGCGTCGCCGCCCTCGGCGCCGTTGCTGGCGGCCGGCGAGCAGCCTGCGAGCCCGGCCGCGCCGGCGGCCATGGCGGCCACGGCGCCCATGCCGATGAACGAGCGGCGCGACATGCCCTTGATGTTCTCCTTGCTCATGTCCCTGTCCTCCCTTTGTTGGATTGGGGTCGTTGATCCGCGGCGCCCTCTGCACCGCGCTGGCCCCATGCTGGCACGGGAGGGGGCCCTCGAGGAATCGTTGGAACGGGGTATTTGTCGGAAAGCGCCCTCGCGGAATTGGGGTAGATATACCTAAACCGCAGGTCAGAACCGAATTGAAAGATAATGAAACGGTGGGGTTCATTGCGCCAACATTGGGTATACTAGGCGGCAATCTGCTGCGACGCGAGCCGGGGAGGGTGACGTCCGTTGCATCTCAGTTCTTCATTTAAATTGGAAACGCTCATGCTGGCGGCCTTCTTGGTCACTTTGCCCGTCTACGCTCCGAACCATCTTCTGTTCGAGACGGGCGTGTACGATACGGGCGCCTACATGGCGCCGTTCGCGAACACGCTTTTGGGCACCTCGGTGGTTGCGGGCCTTGCCGCAGCGTGGGTGTCGGCGCGGCCAGGCGCCGCGCGCCTGCTCGGGCGCGGGTGGGTGTTCGCGGGATCGGGGTGCTACCTGGCGGGCTACGTGCTGTTCATACTGGCCGCGGCAGTGCCGGGCTTCGGGGCTGCCGCCGAGGCGGTGGCCGCCGGCGCGCTTCTGGGTCTGGGCACCGTGGAGCTTGCGGTGTGCTGGGGCGCCTACATGGCCCAGTACGATCTGCGCCAGGCCCTTCTGTGGGTGGCGGTCATGGTGGGGCTTTCCGCCCTGCTGGAGATGCTGCTCTCCTCGGTGACCTTCGCGGTGGGGCTGCTCGTGTTCTGCGTCCTGCTGCCGCTCGGCTGCTTTCTGCCCTGCTGGAAGGCGGCGCATGGACGCTTGTCCGACCGCTTCGCCGTCGAGGGGCCCCGCGACGGCGCGCCGCTCACACTGCGGCGCGGGCTGGCGGCCATGATGCGGCTTCTGGCCATGCCCTTCGCGGGCCTCATGGTATTCGCCTTCCTCATGGGTGCACGGAAATTCATCTTGTTCGACGTGGTGCATATGGAGGTGCTCGGCTGCGTGCTGGGCGCGCTCGTGGTGGTGCCGCTGTGCTTCGTGCGCTCGTCGCGTCCGCTTCTGCCGGTGATCTACCGCCTGGTGCTGCCGGCCTTCGCGCTGGCGCTCATTTTCCTGAACAGCTTCCCGGGCGGCAGCGTGCCCCTGTGGTTCGCAGCGTGGCTGTCCTACGCGTTCTTCGGCATGTTGGCCATCTTGGCCCTGGCGAGCCTGGCGGCGCTGGCCCACGGCGGCGAGCTGCCCTGCGGCTTCATCTTCGGCGTGGCGGTGGCGGCCTTCGCGGCGTTCTCCATCCTGGGGGTTGCGGCTGCTGCGACGCCGCCCTTCCAGGAGCAGGAGGGCGGCCCGGCGCTGCTGGTGGTGAGTACGCTGTTCTTCGTGGCGCTCATCGGCGAGGCGCTCGTGTCGCTGTGGCGCGCCTCGCGGGGGGCTGGCGAGGTGCCGGTGTCCGATGAGGGCGACGAGCTGCCGGGGCGCCCGGTGGCGGTGCCGCGCCCGCTGAATGTGGCGTCCCGCTGCGACGCTTTGGCCGACGAGGCGTCCCTTACGCCCCGCGAGCGGGAGATACTGGGGTATCTGGGGCGCGGACATGGCATCGCGTTCATCGCCGGCACGCTGGTCATATCCGAGTCCACGGTGCGCACCCACGTGAAGGCCATCTACCGGAAGGTGGGCGTGGGCTCCCGCGAGGAGCTGCTCGCCCGAGTTGACGAGGGATAGGGCAAGGGACGGCGGGGGCGCGGCGGGCCGTCCCGGCAGACGGGCGCCCCCCGCGTTCCCTTCCGTAGAAAAAACGTGCAGCGCAAAGCGGGTATTTTCAGGGAAGCGGGCCTTGTGGTACCATGAGCCGCTGTTATATTCGTGTTTTCGAAGGGACGTATCCATGTCAGGGCATTCTAAATGGGCAACTACCAAGCACCGCAAGGCCGCGCAGGACGCTAAGCGCTCGGCTCTGTTCTCCAAGCTGGCTCGCAACATCACCGTGGCAGCCAAGGAGGGTGGCGACCCGAACCCCGACAACAACGCCTCACTGGCCGCCGCCATCGAGAAGGCTAAGGGCTATTCTATGCCCAAGGACAAGATCAAGACGGCCATCGACAAGGCCTTCGGTTCCGGCAAGGACGCCGCCAACTACGAGACGGTCATCTACGAGGGCTACGGCCCGGCCGGTGTGGCGGTGCTGTGCGAGGCGCTGACCGACAACCGCAACCGCACCGCGGCCGACGTGCGCGCCGCCTTCTCCCATTCCGGCGGCAACCTGGGCACCTCGGGGTCGGTGGCCTTCCAGTTCGACCGCAAGGGCCAGATCGTGGTTTCCAAGGAAGTGGAGACCGGCGACAAGAAGAACCCCATCGCCCCCAACGGCGCCGCTGCCGATGAGGAAGAGTTCATGCTGGCCGTGGCCGAGGCCGGCGGCGACGACTACGAGGATGCCGATGAGGAGTGGATCGTCTACACCGCTCCGGGCGACCTCATGGCCGTGGTGAAGGCGCTGGAGGCCCAGGGCGTGGCCGTAAAGGGCGCCGAGATGACCATGATCGCCAACACCCCCTCCGAGGTGTCGGTGGCCGACGCGAAGAAGGTCATGCGCCTCATCGACAAGCTGGAGGATCTGGAGGATTTGCAGGCGGTGTACCACACCATGGACATCACCGACGAGATCGCCGAGGCACTGGACGAGTAGCCTCTTCTCGCATATCGCGCATCTTCAAGGGCGTCGGGCTCAAGGCTCGGCGCCCTTTTTGCGCGCGGGCGGCGGTGGGCCTCGGCCCCGATGCTTTGGGGCCCTTACGGAGCGATGCCGGCACCATCAGCGCCTTTCGGGGGCGCGGATGGCCCGCGCAGCATTCCGGAAACATCGGGGCAGGGAAATCTGGTAGGGTGAAAGCCAGGTAAAAGCGCGGGAGATTTGCCGCCGAGCGCGGTGTTCCGCCATTCGACAAGGGAGGCTGCATGGGTTTTCTCGAAGGTAAGACTGCCATCATCACCGGCGCCGGCTTCGCCGCGCTGAAGGACGGCTCGGCCGGCTCTATCGGCTACGGCATCGCCACCGCCTACGCCAAGGAGGGCGCGAACCTCGTTATCACCGGGCGCAACGTGCAGAAGCTGGAGACGGCCAAGGAGAAGCTGGAGGCCGAGTTCGGCATCAAGGTGCTCGTGGTGGCCGCCGACGTGAACGCCGGCGCCGACAACGCCGCCGTGGTGCAGAACGTGGTGGACCAGGCCATCGAGACCTTCGGCCGCATCGACGTGCTGGTGAACAACGCCCAGGCCTCTGCCTCTGGCGTGACCTTGGCCGATCACACCACCGACCAGTTCGATCTGGCTATTTACTCGGGCCTGTACGCCACCTTCTACTACATGCAGGCGTGCTACCCGCACCTGAAGGAGACCAAGGGCTCGGTCATCAACTTCGCCTCGGGCGCGGGCCTGTTCGGCAACTACGGCCAGTGCGCCTACGCGGCCGCCAAGGAGGGCATCCGCGGCCTTACGCGCGTGGCCGCCACCGAGTGGGGTCCCGACGACATCAACGTGAACGTGGTGTGCCCGCTGGCTTGGACGGCTGCCCTGGAGAACTTCCAGGAAGCCTACCCTGAGGCCTTCGAGGCCAATGTGCACATGCCCCCCATGGGCCACTACGGCAACGTGGAGACCGAGATCGGGCGCGTGGTGGTGCAGCTGGCCAACCCCGACTTCAAGTTCATGAGCGGCGAGACCCTCACCCTGGAAGGCGGCATGGGCCTGCGCCCGTAGAGCGCTTCTGACAACAGAGTGGTCGCAAAGCGGCCCGGAAAGCATCGCGGCTTTCCGGGCCGATTCTTTCTGGTTGCGTGTTTGGATGCTTTAGGATGTGGCGGAGGGAGCTAGCCACTCGGCCGCGCCTCAACGTTTCCCTTATTTCCCTATTTCTTCCCTTATTTCCCTATTTCTTCCCTTATTTCCCTATTTCTTCCCTTATTCTGCTTTCAATGGAAAGGAGAGGGATGATGGAGCGCTCTGTCTTCGAGGATATACTGCAGCAAGGTGAATCTACGACAGTCGAGTTTAAAAGATGTGGTTCTAAGCCAGAGCGAGATTCGCTCGAGACGCCACCGAGCAGCACATCTTTCCTCATTTGCGCATCGATGATTTAGAGCCCGGTCTTATCGATAAGTGCCGGAAGATGGCCTCAGCCAGAAGGCCGAATCATCCCTGGACCGAAATGGACGATTTCGAGCTATTGCGAAGCGCTCAGCTTTACACAAGAGATATAGAGACGGGAGCTGAGGGTCTCAACCGGGCTGCTGCGCTACTTCTCGGTCGTCGCGAAGTTGTGCTCTCCGCGTGTCCCGCCTATAAGACTGATGCGGTGTTTCGCGAGCAGCAGGCCGATCGCTACGACGACAGGGAAACAGTAAGGGACAACCTCGTGACAGCCTATAGCTCGCTGCGCGACTTCTGCGCGAAGCATCTTCCCGACCCGTTTTACCTCGAGGGCGATCAGCGAGTGAGCGTGCGCGATATCGTGGTGAGGGAGATGGTATCCAATACGCTTATCCATCGTGAATTTACGAGTCCTTTTCCCGCGAAGCTCATCATCGACGAGGCGGGTCTGCGAACCGAAAACGCGAGTCGCGCTGTTTTCGAGGGGCGTTTAACGCTCTCCGATTTCAATCCCATACCAAAGAACCCGATCATTGCGAATTTTTTCACGCAAATTGGCTATGCGGAAGAGCTAGGGAGCGGTTTTCGTAATTTGGAGAAGTACGCAAAGGCGCTGTTTGGGGCCGACCCCGTACTCGAAGAGGGCGATGTGTTCAAGGCGCGCATTCCTCGCGGGAAGGATTCGCGTGCGAAGTCGAAGACGGGCGGCTCTCTGAAGGAAGGTGTGAGACTCGCCATTATCGCTCTTCTGGAAGAGAGGAAGTCGCTGACGGCTGGTGAAGTGGCTGTCGAACTTCGCATCTCATCGAAAACTGCGGCGAAATACCTTAAGGAGCTTGTGGCGGAAGGCCTTGCTGAAGCCGATGGGAATGTAAGAACGAGGCGATATTATTGGGCGGGATGAGCGGCGAGACCCTCACTCTAGAAGGCAGCATGGGCCTGCGCCCGTAGATCGCCTCTGGCAACAGAGTGGTCGTAAAGCAGCCCTAGAGCCCATTTAAGAGCAAAGAATCAGCGACTCCGTCAGCGAAAACGTATTCGCGCTCACAACAACCTATGCTAAACTTGCCGACATGCTGTTAACGAAGCGCACATATACTTGCCTGGGGGGGGTCTCACCGCTAAGACGGCGTGAGCCCTCGCGCGCTAGCGCAGCATTCTCGCGGGACGCGTTCCCGCAGCAATCACATAGATACAACCGAATAGAAAGCTTCGAGGCCCAAGGACTCTTGGGCTCCTCTGTGTTTGGAGCGGGAAGGAACAGCTATGACTGACACTCTTGATGAAGAGGCGAAGCAAGAGGAGCGAGCGGCAAAATGGTGGAAGCGGGCTTCGGCGGTAATTTGTTCGCTGCTGGTGGTAGTTACGGCAGTTGTGGGGGCTCTCGTTGTGATTCTTGCGGGAAGCTACTGGCTCTCTACGGAACATGATTGTTGGGTGTGCTTAGGTACGCTTCTGTTGGTGCTGGTCTGCATCGCGGTCGTCGCATTTGGGATATTCGTGGCGGGAGGAGTTTGGAGTGATGGGAGACGCGACAAGAGGACTTATCGAAATAACGCCCTGGAAGTTGCGCAGTTGCTGGCAGTGACATTGACTGCGGCGAGCCTGTTGTCAGGCATGCTGCTCTTAATCTTCAAATAAGGTGATCAAAGAAAGGTGAATTGATATGTTCTGTCCTAAGTGTGGAAGTGAGATTGCGGAAGGGTCGGCCTTCTGCGGGAAGTGCGGGGCGCCCGCGGGCGCTCAGGCGGGCGATGCGGCGGTCGGCGGGGCGCCGGCGGCGAAGAAGAGCGGCGCCAAAATCGGCGCCATCGCGGCTGCCGCCGTGGTCGCGGTGGTGCTGGTTGCCGGGTTCGCGACGAACTGGTTCGGGCTCGCCGGCGTGCAGCCCGAGGAGGCGGTGGAGGTTCCCGCCGCGAGCCAGGATGCAGGTAATGCGCAGGATGCGGGCGACGGTGCCGAGGGCGACTCCCAGGATGCGGCCGGTGCCGCGGTGAAGTCGGCGGTGGAAGCCTACACGTG